>CACEKJ010000008.1 GCA_902560045.1 uncultured Bacteroidota bacterium
ACGGAGCATATGTATTTGGATCACCTCTTTTTGATGAAGTCTCTTTAAATATTCCAGGTCAAAATAAATTTAAAATTTCAGCTAAAAATAATAGTGATGAAAATATTTATATCCAATCCGTTTCACTAAACGGAGAGGATTACAAATATTCTTACATTACTCATAAACAAATTTTAAAGGGAGGTGAATTGAAATTTGTTATGGGTCCGAATCCAAATAAAAATTTTGGTACAGAAAAAAAATACAGACCTAAATCTATAGTTTATTAAAAATGAAAAAAGCCGTTATTTTTTATTCGTTATTTTTTATTTTTTTTATTACAAAAACAACAATAGCAAATGAAGATTATGTCAAATATGTAAATCCGTTAATAGGAACCGATACTTCATTTGAACTTTCTAATGGTAATACATATCCTGCAATTGCAAGACCATGGGGAATGAATTTTTGGACACCTCAAACTGGAAAAATGGGTGATGGATGGGGATACACTTACAAAGCAGAGCATATAGTTGGATTTAAGCAAACCCATCAACCAAGTCCATGGATAAATGATTATGCTGCATTTTCTTTAATGCCATCCGTCGGAAAATTATCGGTTCTTGAAGATCAAAGAAAAACAAAATTTAATCATGATAATGAAATTGTTGAGCCTCACTATTATTCTGTTTATTTAGATGACATGAATACAAAAGTTGAATTTACAGTAACCGAAAGATCTTCGTTTTTTAGATTTCATTTTCCAAGAACTGCAGATGCTAATATTATAATTGATGCATTTTTTAAAAATTCTGAAATCAAAGTAATTCCTAACGAAAATAAAATAATTGGTATTGCTAAAAATAATTCTGGTGGAGTTCCTGAAAACTTTGCAAACTATTTCGTAATTGAATTTGATCGGCCTTTTAAAAAATCTGGTGTATGGGATGGGAAAGGTAATATTATTTCAAAAAATCATTTAAAAGGAAAACATGTTGGTGCCTATGTTTCTTTTAACACTGAAAAAAAAGATACATCAATCTATCCTCCAATTAAAACGAAGGAGTCTTACAATATAATTGAAGTGAAAGTGTCATCTTCATTTATAAGCCATGAGCAAGCATGGACAAACCTAAAAAGAGAGTTGCCAGAAAATAAAAACTTTAGTGCAATTCTAGCTGAGGGTCGTAAATCATGGAATAATGAATTATCAAAAATAAAGGTAGAAACAGAAAATACCCCTTACGGAATTTCAAATAAAACTAAATTTTATTCAAGCTTCTACAGAACCATATTGTTTCCCAGACAATTCCATGAGTATAACGAAGATGGTAAGCAAATTCATTACAGCCCATATAACGGCAAAGTCTTAGATGGACCTTTATATACAGATAACGGTTTTTGGGATACATTTAGAGCTGTTTTTCCTTTTTATACAATATTATATCCTGAAAAACTTGGGGAAATTATGCAAGGTATTATGGTAAACCCGTATAAAGAAAGTGGATGGTTGCCTGAATGGTCAAGTCCTGGACACCGTGATTGTATGATTGGATCTAATTCTGCCTCTATTATTGCTGAAGCCTATATTAAGGGTATTAAAAATTTTGATATAAATACAGCTTATAATGGTATTGTAAATAGTTCAGAAAATGAAGGTCCGGTAAGCTCTGTTGGAAGAAAAGGGGCTTTTGAGTATAATAAATTAGGTTATATCCCTTTTGATTCTTCAATTAACGAAAATGTTGCTAGAACATTAGAATACGCTTACAATGACTTTTCTATATGGAAACTCGCAGTGGAATTAAATCGTCCAAAAGATGAAATCAGATTATTTAAAGAAAGAGCTAATAATTATAAAAATGTATTTGATTCATCTACAAATTTTATGAGGGGAAAATTAAAAAATGGAAACTTTCAATCTCCTTTTATTCCAGATGCTTGGGGTGGAGCATTCACTGAAGGAAGTTCATGGCATTATACATGGTCTGTTCTACATGACCCACAAGGTCTTATAAATTTAATGGGTGGAAGAAAAGATTTTGTAAAAAAACTTGATGAAGTTTTTACATCTGAGCCTACGTCTGATTTTTCTTATTATGGATTTAAAATTCATGAAATACTAGAAATGGAGCTGCTAAATATGGGGCAATATGCACATGGAAATCAACCAATTCAGCACGCGATTTATTTTTACAATTATGCTCAAGAGCCGTGGAAAACTCAAGAAAAAATAAGATATGTATTAGACAATTTATACGGTGCTGAACCTGACGGATATTGTGGTGACGAGGATAACGGTCAAACTTCAGCTTGGTTTTTATTTTCCTCATTAGGATTCTATCCTGTAGCACCGGTTACAATGGAATATATTATTGGAAGTCCACTATTTGAATATGCAGAAATTTCATTGCCTAACGGGGAAAAATTTATTATTGATTCTTCAGAAAATAGTATTGAAAATATATATGTTGACAGTGTAAAACTCAATGAAAAAAATTATAATAAAAATTGGATACACCATAAAGATTTGACAAACGGAGGCAAGCTGATGTTTGATATGAAAAACACACCCAATATAAATTGGGGTTCATCAAAAAGCAGTATCCCCTATTCTATGTCAAATGAGTAATTTTGTCGGGATGACAGGATTTGAACCTGCGACCCCACGGCCCCCAGCCGTGTGCGCTAACCGGACTGCGCCACATCCCGTTTTGACAAATATAAATTATATGCTATGAATAAAAAGGTAAATATTAATAATTTAAAATCTAAAGAAATAGTTTCTGGATTTCACGGTAAATTCATAAATGGTAAACAAATGACATGGGCTTTTTGGGAGATTGAAAAAAATGCCTCGATACCAAAGCATTCACATATTCATGAACAAATAATGCATGTGGTAAGCGGGAAATTTAACTTCACAATTAATGACGAAACAAGTACTTTTTGCGAAGGTGATACAATTGTAATCCCCTCAAATGTACCTCACTATGGAACTGCAATAACCAATTGTAAAATCATGGATGTATTTAGTCCAAAAAGAGAAGAATATAAATGAAAATAAATTTAAAAGATAAAAAAGCACTAATCGGAGGAAGTAGTAAAGGCTTAGGTTATGCTGTTGCTAAACAACTAGCTGTTTGTGGAGCTACAGTAACATTGGTTTCAAGAAATGAACATTTATTAAAAAAAAATATGATTGAACTAAAAAAGTTGACAGGGTTTGATCATAATTATATCGTAGTAGATTATAATGACTCTGATGGGTACAAAAAAATAATCACTGAATTTTTTAAAACAAATTCTGTGGATATTTTGATTAATAATACACAGGGGCCTCCAGCAGGAGATGTTTTTAGCGTTAATGAAAATGACTACCAAAAATCTTTTGATCTATTATTTAAAAACACAATTAATACAACCAATTCTGCAATAAAAGGAATGAAAAAAAATAATTGGGGAAGGATAATTAATATGACTTCTGTTTCGGTAAAAGAACCTCTTGCCTATCTTGCACTTTCAAACACTATTAGATCTGCGGTGACCAGTTGGGGGAAAACATTATCTATAGAATCGGGTCAATTTAACATAACTGTAAACAATATTTTAACCGGTTTTTTTAACACTGAAAGATTAAACCAACTCAACTCTGAAAAGGCAAAAAAATTCAATGTAAGTACCGATGAGGTCTTTGATAAAATGTCTGAAATGGTTCCTTTAAAAAGAATTGGAGAACCTGAAGAATTTGGATATTTAGTTGCTTTTTTGTCTTCTGATTATGCAGACTATATAAATGGTGCTAACATTCCGATTGATGGAGGTCTGCTTAAATCAATGTAGGAATTTACTCCAAAATTACTGTCCTGTTAGAAGGATTGAATGGCGAGTCAATTAAATTACCCGATGCATCAATTAACTCTAGTTTAATTTTAATTTCCCCTTTTGGTAAACCTTCGATATAATACGGAGCCCATTCTTCAATGATAAATTCTGTATCTTGAATCGTGGCCTTAACTTTATTACCAGTGGATGACAGGTTGGTATTTACAAGATAAAAATCTAAAAGTAGTTTTTCAGTATCAACACCTTTGTAAGTACCTTTTGGTCTACTGTAAAACAGAAACTCTTTATTTAAGTCAATTTCATTTTCACCAACTTGGGTTAAAATATATGCATTTGAGTTTTTAACTGATTCATGATAAGATCTAGAAAGGAATGCTAAAATTACATTACTACTATCTTCAAATTGTTTTGTGAATGTGTCCTCATAGTGCGCTGAATAAGGACCGTTATTTACAATGAAGTGAATATGCTGACCTTTTGCAGAGTTTGCAAGTTGATAGTCAAAATCTTTAAGAGTCTGCATTCCTAAAATATAATCTGAAACATCAAATGAAAATGTGTAATCATTCTCATCTATTTTAATGTCTTCCAAAGAGAGTGAAGAATTAAGATAGGGAGCAGATCCCTCGACTTTTGTTATGGAAATTTGTTTAGAGTTATTACATGAAAATGATAACATTAAAGCAACAAAAAAATAAAATTTATTCATATTATAAATCTAAAAATGTTAGATAAAAAAAGCACCCGAATGGGTGCTTTTTTGGGTTTTTAAGTAATTATTCAACTGGTGGTGCAGGAGGCAACATCATGTCATAAACAAAAAATCTGTTAACCAATCCGTCAACGATTTCTGCATCAATCATAGAGTTCTTTTTGACCTCTTCTCCATCAACCGTTAAAGTCATTGAATGGCCAACAACTACCCATGTTGATCCACTTCCGACAGCTTCATAAGGAAGTGCCCAGTATACATCCCACATTGGGTTTTCAGCTTCAAACCATGCAGTTAGAGCCTCAGCATGCATTTCTTTTCCGTTTATTCTACTACCATCTGGGCCTGCAATTGCAATTTTATCTGTTTCCATAGACATAATTGCATCCATGTCTCTTTCGTTATGAGCTTTTATGTAATTCATCCAGATGTCAGTAATATCATCTGAACCAACTACATATTTTTCACCTTCAGCTCCAGTGAAAAATCCCGCCCCTACTTGTTCAGCAGGTGCATTACAAGCTGTAAATGTTACAGCTAAAATTAAAATAAATAGTTTTTTCATAGTTTAATTATTATTGTTAGTATTTAAATTTTTAGTTGCTAGAGACTTTTACAGGTTGACCTTTTTCACCAAGCCAAGTAACTTGGAAAATTAAGTCTTCATCACCCGTACTTGAGGATTTATGCCATGTATTGGCAACTCCTAAAAAAGCTGAACCAGGTCCAAATACTTGTTCTTTGGTAACCGTCTTTTCACCATCCAAGTCAACTAGAGTGGTATTTTCATCAAATTTAACCGTTAATTCTCCTCGGACTACATACGCAACACCCGTGTATGGATGATAGTGCCATCCTGATTCAAATCCTTTTTCCCATTGAGCTGTCTGCCCTGTAATTCCGGCCTCACCCTCAGGATAAGTAAAAACATTTCCCATTGGGTCAACAGAGGTTTCTTCCATTGAAACTCCATTTTCAAAAGGAAAGTCAACATCGTACTTCATATCGGGAACCTGTGTATTTTGAACACATCCCATAAAAATAGAAATTGATAATAGTAATAATAGATTTTTCATAGGTCATTGATTTTTAATACTTACAAGATAAATAAAATTGATGAAATAAATTTAAAAAAAAACACCCCTCTAGGGGGTGTTTTAAATTAAAGTGGAAATATTAAATAGTTTACGGTAATACTACTGTGTCTATTGCGTGTATAATTCCATTATCAGCTTGAACATCTAGAGCTATAATATTACTTGTTCTATCATTGTTATCAGTTAAGATTCCTCCTCCAAGATCGTCAAAGTTAAATAGTAAGTTACCTCCTCCAGGAATTGCCTGATCTAAAGAGGTAGTAAATTCCATACCTCCAGATAAGTTAACTGAAAGCTGATTTGCGCCAACCACCACATGATATGAAAGAACAGCCGACAAAGTTGGCTCATCAATATCGTTTAAGCTATTAACTCCTAATTCTGCTAATAAATTCACGAAACCACTGTTAATTGGGGCAAATACAGTAAACGGAGATGGAGCTGATCCTGCAGGAATGCTAAGTAATCCAACAAAATTCTGCGTTAAATCATCTCTTGTTAAAGCTTGTACTAAAATCTCAAAATTAGGATCAGCTAAAGCAAAAGTAACAATTGATGGTAATCCAATAACACCATCAACAACGTGTACTACTCCATTACTTGCACTTACATCAGCTGTAAGTACGTCCGAAACTCCATTAAAAGATACTCCATTGTCAGTGTTTATATACAATGACATATTAGTGCCTGATGCACCGCTAATCGCTTGTGTATTTGCATAGCCATTAGTTAATGAACTTGACTCAACCTCTCCTAAAATTACGTGGTTAAGCAATACATTTGTTAATACATCAACTGGAATATCTTCTAAGCTTGTCGCATTTATACTAGCTAAAAAAGCGTCAAAAGCATCGTTAGTTGGTGCTAAAACTGTGTAAGGACCTTGTCCTGTTAATGCAGCATCTAATCCCGTAGCCTGAAGTGCGGCAACCAAAGTACTTAAACTATCTTCTTGGGAAGCGACATCAACAATTGAAGAACCTACGCAGCAAATGTCGTTGTTTTCATTATCATCATCACAAGAAAGTGAGAAAAGTGATAAAAATACAATCGCTAAAATTTGAATTTGTTTTTTCATAATTATTTTTTAAATATTTGAATTGTACAATAGACAAACGGCGTGCCAAAAAAAATAAAAATTTGAGGCTGCTAATAAATTAGCTTGGGAGGTTTTGAATGTTTTTTTGGATAATTAGCCTGCTTATTTTTCCGTTAGACATTGGAAATGAGTCTATTGAAAAAATATCTTTTGGTATTTCATATTGATTTAAATCAACAAAAGAGTCTCTATAATTTTCTGGAATATTTTTTTCAAATACCAAAACTACCTTTTGCCCTAACACCTCATCACTAATCGATGAAATAATTAATCTATTAGAGAAAAACTTTGCCAATTTAGTTTCGATCTCTTCTGGATTAATCTTAATGCCACCAGAGTTTATTATGAAATCTTTTCTGCCTATCCAACTAAATTGTTTAGATGAATGGAGTGTTACAACATCATTTGTTTTAATTGATTCAAAAGACAAGTGTTGTGTATTAATAGCTAAACAACTATTAAATTCAAAAAACTCAACTCCTGGTAAAGCAGAAAATTTGCCCTCATTTTTAGACAGACATCTAGCGGCAATATGTGTAATTGTTTCAGTCATTCCATAGGTTTCATAAACCTTTGATTCTAATTTTAAAATTTTTTCTTTCAAATCATAGCTAACAGGACTACCTCCAACAATGACTGTTTTTACATAATTTATCTTGTCTAAAGATTTTTCTAATTGCATTGGGGTAAGGGCAATAAAATCATAAACAGAAGATATTTTTTTAATTGGCTCTGACGAAATAGGGAAAAAATTTAAATCCCATCCCATTACCATCGATCTTACAAGCATCATTTTTCCAGCAATATATTCCAGTGGAAGGCAATTTATAACTTTTGACCCCTGCGGTAATTGAAAAAATTTAGCTGTTAATCTTGCAGAGGAGATCATATCTTTCTTTTTAAGTCTTATGGACTTAGGAGAGCCTGTTGAGCCAGATGTTTTAACAATTATAAAGTCATTCCCATCAAACCATGAGGTTAAAAAATCATGATAAGGTTTGTTATTTTTAAAATGGGAAACTAAAATCTTTTGTGAATAAGAGATCCCGTCAAGTTTAAAATTTGTATTTATTAAATCTGTTGTCAAATGTTCTTATTGAAAAAATTTAAATCCCAGCTTTTATCATTTTTTAAAACTAATTCATCTCCTTCTATTTCCAACGGAGATTGAATATTATTAGAAAATAACATACCAGTCCCTAAGCCTTGCCTTAGATTATTTTCTTTTGTAGCGACCCATTGAGCAATAGCATTTAAACCTACATTACTTTCTAGAGCGCTGGTTGCCCACCATTTGATATTTCTTTTTTCAGCAAAATGAATCCACTCATTTGAATCCTTAAACCCTCCGAGTAAGCTTGGTTTTAATATTAAAAAATGAGGTTTGATGGTATCCAATAATTTCTCTCTTTCTGAGCTTAAATTAACACCAATAAGTTCTTCATCAAGGGCAATTGGCAAGGGTGATAATTTACAAATTTTTGCCATCTCACTGAATTGTTTTGGTTTTATTGGCTGTTCGATTGAGTGAATTGAAAAATCACTCAATCTTTTTAATTTTTCTAATGCAGTCTCGTTACTAAAGGCGCCGTTAGCGTCCAATCTTATCTCTAAATCTTTTTTAGAAAATTCTTTTCTTAAATTTCTAAGTAAGTTGATTTCACTTTCAAATTCAAGTGATCCAACTTTTAATTTTAAACAATTAAAGCCACTTTCTAATTTGCTTTTTATTTGTTTTTTCATAAATGCGATTTCACCCATCCATATCAGTCCATTAATTGGGATCCCTTTTTCATTATTGCTAAAATCTGAATTAAATAAATGAAACGGTGTATCAAACCCCTCTATACCTTTATGCGCGGTCTCTATTGCAAATTTAACGGCTGGAAATTGATTATAACTTTCGTAATTTATCTGCTCACCTTTTGAAATATCATTACAGACTTTCTTTAGTTTTAATTCAATTTCATGAATATTATCTAAACTTAATCCTGGAATTATACTACATTCTCCAATACCGAAACTTTTTGCATCCTTTAAAACTAGAAACCAGCTATCTTTTTTTGAAAGAACATCCCTAGATGTTTTTCCAGGCATTATAAAGTTTAAAGTATGTCTAAAAAAACTTGCTTTCATTAATAAGAAAAATAGCAATTAGAATTGAATATAAAAATACAGATAATGCAAGTTGTTTTAACAACGGTCTAAATGCATCTGGTTTTTTTGCAAAATGAACCTTAATTAAGTGAAATACAAAAGGGATTAGAGATAAAATAATCAAAAAATGATTATATGATATTTCAAAATTTTCCTTTAGATTGTCACTTTCATAAGTTGCATAATCATAGATTGAAAATTGATTACCCCAAATAATGGTTAACGCAAAAGGCAGCACAATTAAAAAAAAATGATAATACTTTGAAAGCTTAAAGCCTATGCGAGTTGGTATTGTTTTCTTGTTCATCTTTGTATCATTTTCAATATCTCTTATATTATTAAGATTCAGCACTCCCACACAAAGTAATCCTAAAGAAATTGCAATTGGTAATAAATTAAAATCTAGTTTAAGAGTATATAAAAAAGATGACCCCATTACACTAACTAATCCAAAAAAAATAAAGACAAAAATGTCCCCAAATCCTTTGTATCCGTAGGGTGATTTACCCATAGTATATTTAACGGCAGCTACTACAGAAAAAATGGACAGAATTAAAAAAATTAGTAGTAAATAATAATTTGTACCAAAAGAATACTTAATTAAAAAATAAGAAAGCGAGACAGAAATAAATATGTTAATCAGTATTGCTTTTTTTAATTCTGAGGGTGAAATTTCACCAGAAGCTATTGATCTCTTTGGACCAATCCTATTATCATCTGTTCCTAAAATCCCATCGCCATAATCATTTGCAAAATTTGATAAAACTTGATAAGAAATTGCTGTAAGTAATGCTAATATAAATATTACAATATCAAATTTTTGTAGAAAAAAAGAGTAAAAGGAGCCTATTATAATTCCTGAAATTGACAAGGGAATGGTTTCGATCCTGGCAGCACTAATCCAGCTTTTAAATTTCTTTTTTGAGTTAATTTCCAAATAAAATGATTTTATGAGTTTAAGGGAATTTTGGGTATTTTTTAAAATTCGGATCTCTTTTTTCGAGAAATGCTTCTTTTCCCTCCTGAGCTTCTTCGGTTAAATAATATAACAAAGTAGCATCACCTGCCAACTGCATAAGCCCGTGTTGTCCATCAAGCTCAGCATTAAGGCTTCTCTTAATCATTCTTAGTGCTAAGGGACTTCTTTTTTGCATGATTGAACACCATTCCAATACCGTTTCTTCTAATTTTTCAAAAGGAACTACTTTATTAACCATGCCCATTCTTAAGGCTTCATCAGCAGAATATTGTTGACATAGAAACCAAATTTCTCTAGCTTTCTTTTGCCCCACATGTCTTGCCAAATAAGAAGAGCCAAAACCTCCATCAAAACTACCAACTTTTGGCCCAGTTTGTCCAAATATTGCATTATCGCTTGCAATTGTTAAATCACAAACAACATGTAAAACATGTCCACCACCAATCGCATAGCCATTTACCATAGCAATGACAGGTTTTGGTAATTCTCTTATCTTTTTGTGAAGGTCCAGTACATTTAATCTAGGAACACCATCATCTCCAATGTAACCTCCGGTACCCTTGACATTTTGATCACCACCACTACAAAAAGCCTTATCTCCAGTTCCTGTAATAACAACTATATCAATGTCATTTCTTTCTCTACAAATATCAAATGCATCAAGCATGTCATTATTGGTTTCTGGCCTAAAAGCGTTATAAACCTTTGGTCTGTTAATGGTAACTTTTGCTACTCCATTATAAAACTCAAATTTTATATCTGTATATTTTTTTATTTCACTCCAAGATACATTCATATTGATTATGTGTTAAGTTATGATTTAGACAAATATCTAAAATAATCCTTTAAAATTTTTGCACTTTTTATGCCAGAAGTTTTTATTTCCAAAATCTTTGGTTTTTTAGATTTTCTAAAAAATGTTCTCATTGCAATATTAAGTCCAAATTTGGTTGACACCCTATTGTAATTACAGTTAAACATTTTAGAAATATTTCTTGCAGATAAATTATGTTTAGTTTCTATAAATTCAGAAAAAATATCATTTTCCTTATGACCTGGAAGTATTTTAAATATCCCTCCTCCTTGATTATTTACTATTATTATTCTAAAATCCGGTTTTGTATAATTATTCCATAAAGCATTCATGTCATAGAAAAAACTCAAATCACCCGTAACAAGTAAAACAGGAGAATTGTTATTTATAGAACTTCCTATTGCAGTTGATGTACTTCCGTCTATCCCACTAGTTCCTCTGTTGGCAAACATATTGTTTTGATTTCTTAAATCAAATAATTGAAAATATCTTATTGGTGTACTATTAGCAACTTGAATATCATATTTTTTCGGAATCCATTCTGATAAAATCTCAAATACTTTTAAATCTGAATAATTTGCAATTTTGGTGAATCTTTCATGTAAGTTTTTTTTACTCAAATTTTGCCTATTCCATAAAACTGAATAATTTGAATTTTGAGATTTAATATTCATATTTTCAAAGAACTTATCAGGGCTCATACTTAAATGCTCAACACCCAAATAAAAAGAATCATTACAAGAATTTTTTCCGATATGGAAATGTTTCTTTGCTTTAAAATTCCTTAAGAATAATTTTATTTTTTTTGAAATAATCATTCCACCCATTGTAATAATTACATCCGGTGATAACTCTTCAAAAATCTCAGGTGAATCTTGTTGTAATTCTATTGGTCCAATTATGCGATCAATATTTGAGATGAAAGACTCATTATGAATATTTGAGGTGTGCTCCTTTAAAATAACCATAGAGTTTAATGAGTTAATTATCTCAATGGATTTATTTGATAAAATATCATTTTCTGCGACACCAACTAAAATCAATATTCTTTTTTCTTTTTCAATTTCTTTATAAACCTCTGCTATTTTATTTTCAGAAATTAAAGGCTCCAGTAATTTTTTTCTGATATTAATTTTTATTGATGGTGAACTAACAAAATCATATAATGGCTCCTCCATGGGTATGTTTAGGTGTACAGGCTTGTTATTATTTATACAATTATTAAAGGCCTCTTCGATTATTAATTCATTATCGTTTTGAATTGATTTTTGTTTACTTAAAATTGAAGAAGCGGTTGATTTACCATCGATAATTTCTTGTTTGTTACTTTTAATAATTTCTTCAGTTGAATGAGTACAATCTTGTTTTAATGATTTTGAGTAGAGTATATTTTTTTCAAAAACATTGTTTTGATTTATAGTTTGACCATCACCAATATTTAATTTATAAGCAGGCCTATCAGCAGACAAAATAATTAAAGGAATTTCGCTGTAATAAGCTTCGGCTATTGCAGGATAATAATTTAATAAAGCGGATCCTGAAGTGCACAATAAAATTGTTGGTTCCTTTGACCTTTGTGATAAGCCCAAAGCAAAAAAAGCAGCGGATCTTTCATCTACTATACTGTAACACTTGAAATTATTATTAGATGCAAATCCTATTGCCAAAGGCACATTTCTAGATCCTGGAGAAATTACAACATTATAAAAGTTGAAATTTAAACAGGATAAAATAAGGGATTGAGCGACAGGAATTACGGAGTACTTCATTTCAAACAAATTTACTAAATATATGTCTTAAACTTCATGAAATACGTTAAGCATTATTTGAGATTTATTAATGATTTCATTCCATTCATCGATCGGATTACTATCTTTAGTTATTCCTCCGCCAACGTAAAGGGTTAGATCATTATTAAGAATTTTAGCACATCTAATATTAACATAAATATCACAATCATAATTATCAATAAAACCAAGATATCCGGTATAATATGATCTGTCATAATCTTCAAAATCATTTATATACTTTATTGCTAAATCCTTTGGGGTTCCCGCAACAGCTGGAGTTGGATGAAGCTTATTAATTAAAACTTTGGACTGATGATTTGTTTTGGCTTTTAGTAATGTTTTCAAGTGGTATAAAGTACCTGCCTTTACGGTTTGTAATACTCCAATTTCTAAATCATTACATGATCCTTTTAAATCTTTAATTATTTGTTCCTCAACTATTTTTTGCTCTCTAAATTCTTTGTCACTCCATGTCTGGTTAAGATCCTTTTTTGTTGCCGCAAGCGCACATGTTGTTAGGGATCCATTTTCTGTGGAGATTAATTTTTCTGGAGATGCCCCTGCCCAAATACCGATGTTAGGGTCATAAAAAAAATAACAAAAAGCATCATGGTTTAACTGAATTAACTTTTTAAAATAATCTACATATTTTTTAGAATCTATGCTTAAATTAAAAGTTGATGAGCAAACTACTTTTTCTAAATCTGTAGAATTAATTTGATTGATTGCATTCTCAATGGATTCAATATGTAATTTTCTTTTTTTTGAAAAATTATCAATTTTAATTTTTGAATTCATTTCAAATCTTCTATTTAAATAAAATTCAGTTTCTGTTATTTTAGAGGGAGTTAAAATTAATCCTTTAGAGTCATGATTAAAGGGCATAAATAAAAAACCCTTCTCCTTATTTATTTCATTTAAGGATAAATAGGAAACGTTTCCCTGCCAGCAAATTATTTTATTATGACTGGGTTTTTTAAAAACGACAAAGGGGTCTTTATTTTTGAGTAAAAAATTGAATTCACTAAAAAAATTGAATTCAGAAATCATTTTGTTGCAATATAAATTGTGGAAGAACCAAATAATTTAGGATTTATTTGAACCCTTTTAAAACCAACTGATTTTAATATTTTTCCGAATGCCTGTCCACACGGAAAAGCTTCAGCAGAATTTAACAAATAGTTGTATGCTGAGATATCCTTAGAAAATAAACGTGCCATTAAAGGAATATAAGTCCTGGTAAATATGGAATATAACAATTTCATAATTTTATTTTCTGGGACTGAAGTCTCAAGTATAATAAGTGTGCCTTTTTCATTTAAGACCCTAAAGCTTTCCTTTAATCCCTTTTGTAAATCTTGAAAATTTCTTACACCAAATCCAATTGTTACTAGGTCAAAGTGATTGTCCTTGAAATTTAAATTTTCAGCATCTCCAGTTTCTAAACTCACGGATTCACTTAGTTTCATTTTTGATATTTTTTCTCTACCAACATTAAGCATTTTTTCAGAAATGTCTACTCCGGTAACTTTACAATCTGGAATACTTCCCAGATTAATTGCAATATCTGCTGTTCCAGTTGCAATATCTAGTCCATTTTTAGGCTTGAGCTTTTTGGCAATATTCAAAATATTTTTCTTCCATCTCTTATGATTATTAAATGTCATAATCCCATTAAGCAAATCATATTCAAAGGATATTGAGTCGAACATTTTTTCAACTTGATTTTTTTTTGAGCTTTCGGATTTTTGATTCGGTTTCAACATGAATATTTTGACTGTGCAAATTTAACGATTAATGTAGATTAACTTTAATATTTAATTAACAATAATCATGCTTAAAATCAATGATTAGATTATAGATTTGTAAAAAAAGCTAGAAATGAGATGTTTTTTATTTCCATTATTTATACTATTATTCACTAAAGCCTATGGCCAAGATGTTCAGCCAGTAGAAGTAATAAAATCTGATAGACAGGTAACAGAACTGTTAGATGAACTTGGAAGTCACGAAATAAAACTTGATGTGATTGATTTTTTAACGCAGCCTGCTTTAAATATCGGATATGAAAAAATAAACGATTCATATTCTTCCTATGGAGCAGATGTATTTTTTAATTTTAATGATAATAACTCATCCACCTCTTGGTCTGCAAGGTTTTCCTTGAATCCTTTCTACAGATTTTATTTTTTAAATAAAACCGATTTCGGCGGTGAGGGCTATTTTGCTGAAGTATTTATAAAATTTTCAAATATAGAGTACAATAGAGAAACATACTATAATGATCCAATGCCTAATGAGCCCTATTCAACAACTGAAGAAATAAAAGTATGGGACATAGCTCCTGGCTTCGGAGTAGGAAGAAAATGGGTAAACAAAAAAGGGTGGACTTTTGAATACATGGTTGGAGTAGGAAGATTCTTATTTGCTAATAATGGAAACGATGATTGTACAAACTGTGGTTATGAGGTGTACGATAATAGGCCTGAAGCCACATTTAAAGGGGGTATCTCAATCGGTAAAAGATTCTAATTTTTCTTTGTTTAGTATTACTGACAATCAGAACTTAATCTCCAAAGGTGACTGAATTCACCATCCATAAAGAGTTTACCACCATCGCATTCAAATGTAACGAGTGTTACTAATTCATTTCCAAAATCTAAATCAACTCTTAAGGTGTCATTTTCAAATATATATGCATCTGTATCAGGAAGTGCATCAGTAGTCTCTAATGAATTCCAATATGTGTCATCACCAGGACAAGTGATGCAATAATAAGTGTATCTTATGCCATCAACAAACTCATACATTGTATTTGCGTCTGCTCTATTTTGACTTGGTGACCAAATCCATTTGCCTTCAACTGAATAATACGGTGCTGGCAAATTGGTGTCATCCTCATCACATGATACTAATGTAAAAACAGCAAATAATATTATATATAAATTTCTCATGACTAATTTTTAACAAATATACAAAAACTATGCATGCATAGCAAATGGTTAAAAAACTAATTTAATAGCTTTTTTGGTTTTAATTAGGAAATATTAGTTGGGTTAAATGCTATAGAGATAACTATGCAAGTTCTACTTTTGTAGCAGCTTTTCCTTTTCTACCTTCACCTTCTTCATACTCTACTTTATCACCTTCTTTAATAGTAAGATTACCAAGTGCTGAATAATGAACGAAAAGGTCTTCTCCTGTTTCGTCGTTTGTAATGAATCCATAACCTTTAGATTCATTGAAAAATTTTACTGTTCCTTTCATTGTAAATTATAAATTTCAGCAAATGTAATCTATATTATTAAAGAAAAAGAGTTTTTGACGCAATAATTTTTACTTTTTATAATTATCGTAAAAATATAAAGGCATTGATAAAGAAAATCCAACAAAAAATAGAGAAACAATATATTTTACAAAACACTTTGTTTTAATTTTTTTTTGTGAATATTGATAAATCAAATAAACCAAGAAAGAGCTTGCTGCAACAGTGATATCCATTGTAATCATTGAAATTGCATGATTGGAGTAAATTTCAGACCAAAATCCCTCCATTGACCAATTATTTCCTTCTAAAAAATAATACAACTGGTAATATGGTAATACAACTCCTAACACACACAAAACAAAAAAAATTTTTTTCATAGTCTTCTATTAATTTAATTATGAATTTAATAAATCATACGAATCTTTATCATATCATTGTAATATAAAAATTAAATAATTTTGTTAGAATCTTATTTTGATTGCCCTTACTGCTGGGAAAATCAACTAAAAATGGTTGATTCATCAATAAGCGATCAAAATTTTATTGAGGATTGTGAAGTGTGTTGCAATCCAATTGATTTTAATATTAAAGTAAATAATAACGAAATAATATTTTTTTCGGTTGATGTGATCGATCAATAGTATAAATTTATCTAATTATCAATATGGAAAACAACCGAGATTTTGATTTAATAATATGGGGTGCTACTGGTTTTACCGGAGATTTAGTTTGTGAATACATAAACAACAACTATGAATACAATGAATTAAAATGGGCAATTGGAGGAAGAAACCAAAACAAACTTTTAAAACTTCAAAAAAAGTTAAAAATTGATGACTCTAGAATTATTATTGCCGATAGTTCTGATAAGGAAAGTCTTATAAAAATGGCAAAAAGATCAAAAGTCATATGCACAACTGTTGGCCCCTATGCAAAATATGGAACATATTTAGTAGAAGCCTGTGTTGAGGCAAAAACAAATTATTGTGATATTACAGGAGAAACTCAGTGGATAAGAAAAATTATTGACAAATATCATTCAACAGCAAAAGAAAAACATATTAAAATAGTTAATTCCTGTGGTTTTGACTCGGTCCCATCGGATATGGGTGTTTACTATTCTCAAAAAAAAGTTTTTGAAAAAAAAGGTAAATATGCCCAAATGATAAATATGAGGGTAGCTGGTGCTAAAGGTGGTATTAGTGGTGGAACATACAATAGCCTCTCCAATGTTTTAGAAGAAGCAAGAGTTGATAAAGATGTCCGAAAAACTTTAGCAAACCCTTATGGTCTGAATCCTGAAGGAAAACAATTTGGACCTGATAAGCCTGATCTTAGAAAAGTAATTTTTGACAAAGTATCTAACTCCTGGATAGCTCCTTTTGTAATGGCTGGGATTAACACAAAAATTGTTAGGAGAAGTCATGCGTTAATTGATTTCAAATACGGGTCAGACTTTTCTTACGACGAAGCAACTTTAAGTGGTAAAGGAATTTTGGGTAAACTAAAAGGATATTTTAGTTTGATACCTATTTTTTTAGCAACCAGAAAAAAAGGTAGTTTGATAAAAAAATGGTTGACTATATTTTACCAAAGTCTGGTGAGGGTCCTTCTGAAAAAACAAGAATTAGCGGATACTATAACCTACGATTTTATTTAACATACCAAAATAAAACACACATCAGTAAAGTTATTGGTGACATGGATCCTGGTTATGGATCAACTTCTAAAATGTTAGCCGAAAGTGCTGTTTGTCTTGCTTTAGATAAAACACCTGAAACATATGGTATCTTAACTCCATCAGTAGCATTGGGTGACCCACTTTTAAAAAGACTACAAGAAAATGCAGGGCTAACTTTTATTTTTGATTAACTACCAATTCTAAAAGTAGCTTTAACTAAAAAGGTGTTTTCAGGTCGAGAGTCTCTAATATTATCAATTAAGTTTCCGAATAAATTATTATTGATATCAGTAAAATTATTTATTCCTTGAGCCCAAACAAAATACAATTCAGCTCCAGCTTTATATTCCCACCTCAAAACTAAATTTGATTTAAATTGTACGCTAGTAAAGTCAGGATTGCCAAAACTATAATCAATATTATTATCTAAGTCTTCATCAATGTAGTAGGTATTGTTTTCAAATGAAATTTGCTCAGGATTATATGCTATGAATCTATCATTTAATTTTTCAGCCGTTGAATTAGTTACATACTTAAACTGATCATAATTAGCTTTGAATATGAACGGCTGACCATAATATTGGATTGATAAATTTGGATTTATCAAGTAATTTAATCTAATTGAAGTTGATATGCTTTCATTGTCTATTCTACCTAAAATATATCTATTGATTTCACCAAATTCTCTCGTGGTTAAATACTGTGATAGGTTTGGGTTAGTTCTGTATTCGGGTGAAATAGAAATTGAGAAATTACTAAAGGGTCTATAACTAAATTCCATATCAACGGTAAAAAAAGAAAAATTGTTTTCCTTTGCTTTGCTGTAAAGCATTCCAAAAGTATAAGTAAACTTTTTTCTTGAATCACTTATTAACCAGCTACCAATATAATTTTCCTCTGAAAATTTCCATCGAGGTCCTCCTCTTAAGTATGTGTTGATGAAAATTTTAGGCTTATGAGCTGCCATTGAGCGAAGCATAAAATTATTTTTAAATATTAAGAAACTATTTAATCCGAATTGCGTGCGGTTATGATTTCCTTGAAAATCGTAGGTGGAAAATTGCTCAAAACCAATTTCAATTGATCTGAAATTTTTTGTAGGTTTTAAAGTTCTATACCCAATATTTAAAGCTTGAATTTTATTATCTGCTTGTTTTAAATATCCTATGTCATTAAGTTCAAGTTCAGGGGAATACCAGTCAAACCCTGCATTATAGGTCCAGTTTCCTCCAGCTTGTCTACCTAAAGTGAAAGTTCCTCCAGTTCCTGTTAGTGATGTCCTGTTTTCATTTACAGAAACATGGTCAGCATCAACTCTTTGAAACAGATGAACTATTGAATTTTGTGTTCTAGTAATAGACTCTTTACTCCCTTTAACCTTACTCATAACTATTTTACCGTCAAAAAAATAATCCTTGTTATTCCATTGATGTTTAAAATCGATTCCAGCTGAAAAAGCATTCTTATGTAAAAAATCCAGGTTTTCATCAAGATTAAATCGACGGGTATTTGTAACAATTCCTCCTATATAGCTATTACTGTTATTGTAGTCTTTTTGAACTCTAGCAACTAGGTAATTTGTTTGTGGCTCAACTAACTCTTTTCTTGTATTTTGGCCATCACTTATCTTTGCAAATTCGTCAGAAGTAACACTTTCGAGTAATCCAATTGACCAGCCATTATTCGTCTTTCCCGATATTTTTACAGCACCCAATATAGTGGTATTAGCGGGTTGACTAGAATATTCATTCTGGTTCAGAGATGGATACCTGCTAGGTGATTTCCCTATTCTTCTTGAAAAGAAAAGATTATCATTTTGCCCCAAAAAACTAAAATCAAATATATTTTTACCCTCAACAAAAAATGGTCTTTTTTCATCAAAAAATATTTCAAACCCATCAAGAGTAATAGCCGATGGATCTGCCTCAACTTGTCCAAAATCTGGATTAATTGTTAAATCTAAAGTTAAGTCACTAGTTATATTAATCTTGCCATCAATTCCAAAATTAGTCTTTAAATCTGATCCGTCTCTAAAAGGATTGCCCAGTTCAGTATCGTAAGAATTATACTCGACTAAAGAAAATGGTTTAATTTCATAATTTAGTTTAGGTGTTATTTTTGAAATCCCTTTAATTTCTCCACTTTCAGAAATCCAACCAGCAGAACCTGCAGGAACTCTGTCCCATAAAGACTGCTCATTTTTTTTAAAATCAATTCGCATAATATTAAATCCCCATATTTGATTTTCATTATTTGAAAATCTTAACTGACTAAAGGGGATCTTCAATTCTGCATTCCATCCATCCTCAACAATTTTTGTCTTAGAATACCATACAGCATTCCAGTTCTCATCCTCTTTATCTCCATTGCCACTTGCAAACATATCGACCTGAGTCCCAGCAGAGGATAAACAAAACATAAATGAAGAAAGTTTATCATTGTTAGAATCAATGCCAATCATTATGGCATCACCTTCTAATTGATCTCTTCTACTTAGTCTGTTTACAATTTCATTGGGATCATTAATTGATTTTACAAAAATATAAACAGCATTATTATCATATAATAATTTATATTTTGTTTGGTTAGTAGGTTGAGTGTTTTCTTCAGGCTGAAATTCTATAAAGTCAGATGACCATTCAACTTGATTCCAAGCAAGATCAGAAATATCTCCGTCAATTATGGGAGATAAATTGTCTTCAATTTTTTTGGTAAAATATGTTTTCTTGTCAGTCTGGGCTAAGCAAATACTAATAGAAAAAAAGAATAGTGTCAGAAGTCTCATTGAAGAACTTTTCTTAGAAAAATATTTTTGTTAATCTTTTGATTTTTTTCTTTGAGAAAAAGAATGTCATCTTCTAAAATCCATTTATTGTTTTCTGAGCCGATATTTATTTTTTTGTTTAGAGAATCATCTATTACTATTTCATTATCAACGATTGACCATTTAATTTCTTCCTGTTCTTCATATTCTAAAAAGTCTACGGTAAGTAAAGCTGTATTATTTTTTTTAAAAAGCACATACATATCAGCTGAATCGATAATATCTTCAGCAAATCCAGATGCTAACTCAACAGCCATTTTTTTAAGCATATCAAGATTTTTAATTTCCTCTTTTAAGAGCTGTTTCACTTTTACCTTTACCTCCCACTTACCAATTATATCTGATTTAGTAATTTTATTTTGGGAAAATGAAATTGAAAAAATTAATAAAAAGAAATAAATGATTCTCATGTTATTGATTTGAATAAATTAGAATTTTAGATGCCTGACAGTATCCGTATTATCATATTTAATTATTTCTCTTAAGGAAGCAATTCCAAGTTCTAAATGATTCTTATCATATAATTTTGAATTCTTGTCATCCTCTTTATTGGTTTTTATTCCGTCTGGGATCATCGGCTGATCTGTTACTAGAAGTAATGCACCTGTAGGAATTCTATTGTGAAACCCAACAGAAAATAAAGTTGCTGTTTCCATATCAATGGAATAGGCTCTAACTTTTTTTAGGTATTTTTTAAACTTTAAATCAAACTCCCAAACCCTTCTGTTTGTGGTAAAAATTGTTCCTGTCCAATAGTCTGTTTTATTATACTTAAGAGCAGAAGATATTGCTCTTTGTAAAGAAAATGATGGCATTGCCGGTACTTCAATAGGGAAATAATCATTTGATGTTCCTTCCCCTCTGATTGCCCCAATGGGTAAAATATAATCTCCTATTTGTATTCGATTTTTTAGGCCGCCGCACTTACCAAGAAACAATACTGCTTTAGGCATCAATGCTGTCAATAAATCCATTATTGTCGCTGCATTAGGGCTGCCCATACCAAAATTTATTATTGTAATATTATTATGAGTAGATGAGGGCATGTTTTTACCTAATCCGTCAACTTCAACATTATTTAAAGATGCAAAATCATCGACATATTTTTGAAAATTTGTCAATAATATATATTCTCCAAAATCTGGAATATTAACACCTGTATATCTAGTTATCCAATCTTTTACTATTTCTTTTTTTGTTTTCATAGTACAAAGTTAGTAAATAAAAAAAACCCCGAAAATCGGGGTTTTTTATTTCACAAAAACAAAATTTAATCTTGTTGTGGAATTCCTTGTGAATTTACTCTTGGAGACCAATGAGAGTGCATTACCTTCCATTCTCCGTTATCGTTTACCCATGTTTGAGATGCCCTAGTTGCATAACCAACATTCTGCTCACCGTCTTCAAAATTAATGAGACCATCTGCATCAAATGTGATAACAGCTGTGTTCATATCTGAAGACATAAAAACTTGATGGTTTGACATTTCAAATGTGCCAAAATCCCATCCCCTGGTTGTATTTGTAACCTGTTGTTCGTCTTGAGCAACAAGTGTTGATCCATTTGAATTATAAATTGTAGTTCCCAGATCTGATGAAATCCATTTACTAGCTGTATCCCAATCTTGGGTAATATACGCTTGCTGATAATCATTAGAGGCAGAAATTAAATCTGCTGATAATTGTTCTGAATCAACTTTTTCTGTAGTAACATCTGCGTTGTTACAGGAAAAGCTAAACATTAGAGCAAGTAAAAAAATAAGTTTTTTCATAATTAAAAATAATTTGTTAGTAATATAATAACTATGAAAAACAAAAATTATTGTGTGAGGAATTCTTTATTCAGCTGAAGATCTGCTGATAGTATATTCAAGAAGTAAAAGTACTATTATTATGGAACCATTAGCAACAGCAAGTTCTAAAATACTTGCATTGTTATTAGAAAGGGCGTTAATTGCTGAAACTCCAATCACAACAAAGAAATAAGTCATTTCTTTAACTTTAATTGTTTCAGTTCTAAATCTAAGAATTGCAAAAATTGCAAAAAGACCAAGGGCAAATCCTAAGTCTAATTTTACATTACTAAGCAAAAAACAAAGTAAGAATGTGATTAGTCCTGCGGAATTATAAGTAAAGAAAAATTCGTTAAGTGACTTCTTACCTTTATTATTATATCTTAAATAGATGAATTTAGAAATAAAAAAAACAACAAAAAGATTTAATAAAAGAATTGTAATTAAATCTGACAAGTCCTGATTATTTGCAAAAATTAAATCCACAATAAGTATTTTTTAGTTGCGCCTGCAATTAAGAAAAAAAATGAAAGAAATCCTAATCATATTTAAGTTTTAAAACAGTTTTGTAAATTGTTATAAACTATAAGCAAATAAAAATGGAATGGTATAAAAAAAATAGAAAGTATCTTTTTGCAGTAATAGTCTGCTGGTTTATTTACAGACTGGTTACTTCGATGATATATTAATCAAGCATATATTTTATTGCAAGTGAGCTTTTAGAAAATGATATTTTTAATTCATTTTCTTTTTCATTACCCCTTTTGATTTTTAAGGATAAGTGGTTTGTATTATAAAATTTATTAATTAGGTCACTCAAGGGAATTCCTTCAAGTATTGGTTTCTTTTTTTGTTTTTTGAATATTGTATTTATTGTAAGCTGCGAATTGTTATTAATTTTGAATTCTTCAAACGAGATATTTTTAAATTGTATAATATCTGCGCTGCCATTAGAAAACAATAATAACCCCTGAAAGAAAAAAACACAAAATAATAGTTGCTTCATAATTTTGAAGGTACAAAATAATTTTAATTGTTAATTTTAATTTAATGAATTATGCATGCATAGTATTTTTTGTATCTTCGAAAAAATATTCGCAGATGAAAAAATATATCTACTTCTTATTATTATCGATTTTTGTTGTTTCATGTTCTAATTCTGATCCAAATCAGCCAATTGAAAATATGTCATCTGCTGAGCATATTGAACTTATAAAAAATCATAATGGTAAAATAGAAATTAGTTTTGAGGAACTGCCCGAAGCTTCCAAAAACTACATTAATTCACTTGAAAATAATGTTACAACAGGACAAATATTACATGCTGAAAGTTTAGGTTACGAAGTTCAAATCAATCGAGAAACTAAAAGTTTAGTTTCCCTTTTGAACATGATTTATATTTACTTTGATCAAGATGGCGAACTGCTTTTTGACGATGATTATGATGAAAATAACGATGGAAATTATGATGTTTTTGAGCAATGGGAAAACTTTATGTGTTTTGATGTACAATTTCCAATTTCAGTGAATATGCCTGATGGTTCTCAAATTTCTATTGGGAACGAAAATGAATTATTTGAAGCTGTTGAATCCTACTATGAGATGAATGACGAATTTGAAGGTTTACCAGAAATAAATTTTCCATTCAATATCATTTTTTATTTTGAAGACGAAAACGGAAATGAAGCAGAGGATATTGTAGGTGTTGAAAGCTATGAAGATCTTGAAATGTATTATGAATGGTGTGAAGAAGATTGGGGTAATGATGAGGGTGAAAATTACTGGGCACAGATCGATTGCTTTGATCTAGTTTACCCAATTTCCATTATGAATCCTGATGGGGAGATTCTTTCTGTTAATAGTGAAGAAATATTAAATGAATATGTTGAACAATGGTATACTGATAATGAATGTAATGATGATGAATGTGGGGGATTTGAAATAGTATTTCCTTTGACGGTTGAATATTATTCTGAAACTAATGATCTAATTCAGGCTGTTACAATTAATTCAGAAGAAGAATTATCAAATTATATTGAAGAGTATTGTTCAGATGATGCCTGCCCAGAAATTTATGAGCCAGTATGTGGTTCTGATGGTAATTCATATTCCAATTATTGTTATGCAGAATCTGCCGGAATATATGACTATTCTGCAGGTGAATGTGACGATGATGAAGAAGTAGATACATGTGGAGAAATTGTTTTCCCTGTAACTGTGGAGGCTCCAAATGGTGAGCAGTATACAGGAAATAGTGAAGAGGAAATTTATGAGTTTATGGAAGAGTGGTTTTCAAATAATTGTAATAATGTAGAGTGTGATGATGCTGAATTTGAAATTGTTTATCCAATAACGATGGAATTTGTCTCAGAAAATGAGGTTGTGACGGTTGTTGTTCAATCCGAGGAAATGCTCAGTTCTTTAAACGAGCAATTTTGTGGAGACTAATTATATGTCTTAAAAAACAAACATCTTTCAGAGGACACCTTAATTATTTTTTTCTTAACTTAAAGTTCTAACTATTTAATAACCAATTAATTAATGGGATACAAAAATGAATTTTTTATGTACCTATGGGTCACCCTAATTATTTATGCTATTCTATATACTTTTTACAAAAAATATATAAAAAAGTAATTTACATAGATCTAATTACTGGCACACCTAGAATACCACTAACACAATACTCTGTTGTTAGCGAAACTAATTCTCCAAACATTTTTTCTCTTTCTTGACCTAGTGCCATATGTGCTTGGCATCCCTCAGGACCACGATAAATTTCTGTAATTCCATAGAGTGTGTTTCCAGTTTCACCACTTGCAGGATCTAAAGGATTATTGAATTCTGGACTTTTAAGTACAGCGTAACATAATACTATAGGTTCAATATTACCCTCTAAATGATGAGTTTCTTTCATAAAACTTTCGTGCGTATTGAGAAAGGTTTCCATTCTGTCAGTTTGATCATTTGGGACTTTAAAAGCTATATGAAAGCCAAAAGAGTCAGTTGTAATTTTCATTTTAATCAGATTTAATTTAAATTCAATATACTAAAATTTAAATTTTAGAGATTAGTTAATTGTTAAATAATTTAATAATTTGTTCAATCATTAAATGAATAGAAAAATCTCACATAAAATCAGAAGAGTACATCGATATCTAGGCCTTTTTTTAGGCCTACAGTTTTTAATGTGGACAATTAGCGGTCTGTATTTCAGCTGGACTAATCTTGATGAAATTCATGGTGATCAATTTAAAAATTTAAACTACCAACCAATAGCATTTGATAGTTTGATTAGCCCATCCAGTATTAATCATTATGAAGCAATAAATAAAATTGAAATTAGAGACATTAAAAAAGAACCTTATTTTCTGATAAATGACTCCTTTCTATATAATGCAAGAACTGGTAAACTTAAAAATAAAATTTCACAGGAAGATGCAATTTATATTGCAAATAATCATATGAAAGAGGGTTTAGAAATTTCTAGTATTGAAACAATTTATGAAACAGGTAAGCATCACGAATATAGAGAAAAGCTTCTTCCTGCATATGTTATAAATTATAAATCAAATGAAAATATAAAAGCATATATATCCATTGAAAATGCAAAATTTCAAACCGTCAGACACAGAGACTGGAGATGGTTTGATTTTTTATGGATGACACATACTATGGACTATGAAGGAAGAGATGATTTTAATAATACCGTTTTAAGAATTTTCTCATTACTAGGTCTTATAACAGTTATGAGTGGATTTTCACTTTGGTTTGTATCTTCCCCAACAATAAGAAAATTTTTAAATTGAAAAATTTCACAGATATAATCATAATAGGTGCTGGGCTTTCTGGAATTGGGGCAGCATGTCATTTAGAAAGAAAAAATCCTGAAAAATCCTATCAAATTTTTGAATCTAGAAAAGAAATAGGAGGAACTTGGAGTTTGTTTAAATATCCTGGCATTAGATCTGACTCTGACATGTACACCTTTGGTTTTTCATTTAAAACCTGGGACAATCCAAAATCATTTGCCGATGCTCCCAGTATTTTAAGTTATCTAAAAGAAGCTGCAGAAGAATATAATGTTTTAGAAAAAATCAAATTTCAAACTCAGGTTTTAGAAGTTTGCTTTAATGAAGAAAATAAAATATGGTCTGTAACTACATTGAATAATAATGTAAAAACTATACACCAATCTAATTTTTTATTTTCTTGCACAGGATATTATAATTACAATAAGGGATATACCCCAAATTTTAAGGGATTAAACGATTTTCAGGGAAAAATAATTCACCCACAACATTGGCCTGAAAAATTAGATTATGAAAATAAAAAAGTAATTGTAATAGGGAGTGGTGCAACTGCTGTTACTATTATTCCTAAAATGGCAGATAAAACATCTGAAATCACAATGCTGCAGAGATCACCTACATATGTTGGGGCATTTCCAAATAATGATAAGGCAGCAAAGTTTTTGAAAAAGCATTTGCCAAAAAGCTTAGCGCACAAATTCATTAGATTTAAAAATATTTTTGTTCAAATTTTATTTTTTCAAGCATGTAAAATATGGCCAAAAAAAATGAAAAAATGGCTCGTTAACGGGGCGCAAAGACAATTAGGTGGATTTCCTGCAAAACCACATTTTGAGCCAAATTATAATCCTTGGGATCAAAGGTTTTGTGTGGCTCCTGACGGAGATCTTTTTAGATCAATAAAAAGTGGCAAAGCCAAAGTAATTACAAATGAAATTGACTGCCTTACAAAAAAAGGAATTAGATTAACAAACGGAACTGAGCTTTATGCTGATATTATAATTACAGCTACCGGGCTGGAGCTCTTAGCTTTTGGGGGGGCAAAAATTAAGGTCAACGACAAAGATTATAATCCATCTGACGCTGTTACCTACAAGGGATTAATGTTAAGTGGTCTTCCAAATTGTATATTTTTTGCAGGTTATACAAATGCATCATGGACCTTGAAAAGTGATTTAACGAGTGAATACTCCAGCAGACTATTTAAATATATGACTAAAAATAATTTTAAATCTTTTGTCCCAGTCATTAAAAATAAAATGATGAAGATTTCTCCCCTATTAAATTTAAATTCTAGTTATATACATAGATCATCCCATTTATTCCCAAAGCAAGGATCAAAATTACCATGGAAATTATATCAAAATTATTTTTTAGATTTTATAACGCTAAGACTAAATAAAATTAATGGTGATTCTATAAAATTTAAATAAATTAATTTATTAATATTACGATTATGAAAAATTTATATAAGCTACTATTCTGCCTCTTGTTTCTCACTTGCAGTTCAGGTGATGAAACTGATACAGATGAAATTATTGATTTAACAGTTAGTATTTCTGCAAACCTGAGCTCCCTAACTTTTGAAAATACAATGGTTTCCCAAACATCTGTTCCTAAAGTAATAATCATAAACGCTGAAAATGCAACTTCTGAAATAACTGTCAATGCACCTGATGGTTATGAGGTTTCAGTTAATAATACTTTTTCAAGTAGCATTTCTTTTCAGCCTGAAATTTCAAATGAAGTATATGTACGCTTTGCTCCAAGTGAACCTGTAAATTATTATTCTACCCTACAAATATCTTCAAATGAACTAAACAACAATATTAACGTGAATTTATTTGGAATAGGAACTCCCCTAACATTTACATATCAAGCTTTCAATAGCCAACCCCTTGGTTTTGGAGGAGGTTTTAACCAATCTGCAAGTCAAACTTTTAACCTACACGATGACCTATCTGAAATAAGAGAAATAAAAATGTTTCTTCAAATAGATTGCCCAAATACAGGTTGTGACGACTGGGATCGATTTGCAAATATAAAAGTCAAAGACCAATCCACCGGAAATTGGTATGAGATTGGAAGATACATAACCCCCTATTGGGTTGGAACTCAACAATTAAGTAGAGGTTTGGAATTTGACGTAACAGACTTTAAATCTTTTTTAACCGGGCCGACAGAATTGATGATTTATATTGAAAACTGGACAGCTAAAGCTGATATAGTTTCTGTTGAATTTGATTATCTTGCAGGAACACCTGACTATGCTTATTATGCTGTTTCTGAAGTTTATAACCTGCATTCTAATTCAATAAGTGGAATACCATATGGAGTTGATCATAATATAGACTTAGATAAATCTATTCAAATGCCTAATAATTCCGAAAGTTCACATTTAAGGACAATTATTTCTGGTTGGGGTCATGCAACTCCAAATGATGCAGATGGAAGGCCTTGCGCGGAATGGTGTTTTCGAACACATGATGTAAAAATAAATGGAAATAATACTTTTCAGCATTATATGGGACCAATTGGATGCTCATCTAATCCAATAAGTAACCAATCACCTGGGAATTGGCAGCCAGATAGAGCTGGATGGTGTCCGGGAATGGTCGTTCCAGTAAGAATAGATGAGCTTGATTTAGGTCTGAATAGTACTACGTTCTCTTTTGAATATGATTTGGAAGATTGGACTAGTAACGGAAATGGAGGAAATGCATTTTATGCTATTTCCACATATGTAGTTTTAAAAAGTAACTCAGAAATAGTTCCTGCAGCTATACAAGATTAATTTTCTTGCTCTAAAATTACGTCTTCAGGAAGAATGAAGGCTCCTCTTTGAATTTCCCAAAAATTTGAGATTCTTTCTATATTTAGTTGAGAGTAAAAATGAGGGAATAATCCTTTTCTGTTATCTTTCGGATATGGTTCTTCAAAAACTAAATCATTTCCCAGATCACTCGATTTAAACTGAATTAAAACAAGATCTTCGTCATTTTCAAAAAAATAATAAAGCGTTCCTGCAAGCTGCTTAGCTGTTGATAAATGAATGAATCCATCTTTAATATCAAGATCAGTTGTTATGTATCCATTCTTTTTAGAAATCAACCATTGTTCCTGAGTTAAAATTTTATAGACATTAGTTTCTGTTTTCATTTCTAAATTTTGATTATTTTCAAAAATTAACATAATAATTGCTATCGGAATGACTATCATTCCTAATGTTTTCCAGCTAAAATTCATTTTTGACATTTCTGTATTATGAGTTAATTTCTTTAAGCTTACTTTTTAATTTTTCTAGCTTAATTTTTCTCCACCAAATTTTGTTTTCATTACCCTGCTCTTCAGCTCTATGAATTTTCTTATTTAGCTGATTTATTTTTTTTTTCAAATAAGGTGCATTGATTTTTTTCATAATAATTATTTGTGGCTTAT
Source organism: uncultured Bacteroidota bacterium (assembly GCA_902560045.1). Lineage (GTDB taxonomy): Bacteria > Bacteroidota > Bacteroidia > Flavobacteriales > Flavobacteriaceae > MED-G13. The sequence continues at coordinate 29,289 of CACEKJ010000008.1, forward strand.
ACTTAAAGTTAAAAAAATCTAATTTGCTTTACGTTAAAATAATATTAAAAATCTCCGCTAATTGTTAGTATATTTATTTAATGAAAAAAATATTTTTTCTTTCTTTTTTACTTATCATATCTTGCTCTGACAATGATGAAGAAATACCAAATATGTGTGTTGATGAAACATTAATCAACTTAGAAATTCCTTGCCCTTTGGTTGTTGATCCTGTTTGTGGTTGTGACGGTATGACTTACAATAATAGTTGCGAGGCATTTAACTGGAATGGAGTAATTGCCTATTCAGATGGAATATGCGAAGACAACTGATTTATTTTTTCAAGTGATTAAATAAACTTACCCCGTAAAGTCCTATCGCGCCCCACATTAGAAAAATAAAATGTGAGGATGGAATCCAAAAATATGCTAGAATCAAATTTGACAATAGTAATAACCCAAGAGCTGTTAAAAGTCTATTTCTAAAAGCATAAATTTCTAAAAATTTGTCCGAAGTGAAAGAGACAAGTAAAAATCCAATTCCTAAAACATAGAGCCCAAGAAATCGATAAATCTGAGTTAAATAAGCACTTAATGTGGCATTTCCCTCAATTGAAAAAAGGTCTGAAAAACTCATTTTCAACCTTTCTTCGTTGGCCACCTGATCTAAAATCCATGGTTCAGAACTTATTAGCCATCTTATCCCTGAAATACAAAGAACCAATCCTATTAAAACTATAGGGTACTTAATTGATTTTTTCATTTAATAAAATATGTATTTAGTCTAATATGACTAGCTTCAATTTTAATCCTTTAAAAGTTTCTGCAACCCCTTCCACTGAAGTTTCGCTTTGAAGTGAAATTCTAATAAACCCTTCACCATAACTCAAATAGGAAAATGTTGTATCCCCAATTTCTTTCCAAACAAGATTATATTGTGGGAACTGACTCCATCTTTGAGGTCTTTCATCAGTTGCAGCTCTTTCAATATAAGCAAGTACGGCCCCATTTTGCATTACATTACTGTCAATTTCTGGAACTTTAATTTGAAAATTTCCGTATTGTTTGTCATCACTTAAACTTGTTAAATCTCCAAATTCTACAATGATAACTTCATCCTCGTCTACATCAACTTCAGATTCAACATTAATACAAGAAAAAAATAGTAAGGGAATAAATAAATAAAGTAAATTTTTCATAAGAGTGATATTTTAATATTAATTAATACAATTTACAAATATTTAAGATTAATAAGGTCTTAATATAAATTGGTAACTTAGATTTTCCTATGAAAGGTTTACTACACACTGATTCGTTGAAAAGTCCCTTGCTTGGTGATTGGCTTTTTATTGGATTATTAATCGTTATTTTAATCTGTTTAATTTATTTAATCAAAAAGTATTTTAAAAAATTATGAAGAAGTTTACATTTATCATTTTTTTAATATTTACAACTACGAATAGTCAAAGTGTAGATTTAATTAATCCGAATCAAAACATTGGTTTAAAAGGCTGGAGTATTGTTAATGATGATGTTATGGGGGGTGTTTCAACTTCCTACATATCATTAAATGAAGAAAAAAAATTGATTTTCAAGGGATATTTATCTCTTGAAAATAATGGTGGTTTTGCTTCATCAAGATTAGGTGTTAAAAAAAAAGAATTAGTTGGAGTTAAATCTTTTAAAATAAAATTTAGAGGAGACGGAAATACTTATAAATTACGGCTTAGACAAAACTATAGACGAGTTTCTTATTCCTGTGACTTTGAATCTACAAAAGATAAATGGGTTGAAATAGATATTCCAATTGAAGATTTTAAACCCACATGGCGAGGTTATAATTATTCTGATTATCCTGCTTTGGAAATTGAAGAAATTAATTCTTTGGGTTTACACATTTCTGACAAACAAGAAGGTGAGTTCGAATTAGAAATAGAATATATCAAAGCAATTTATTAGTGTTTGAATCTACTACTTGTTAAAATATTAACAACTTACTATATTGTAACTAAATTTAAAACTTGATACTATGGAAAATATATCATTAGCTTTTCAATTAATTGTTGCTGTTTCTGTTCTAATCGTTTGGATATTTAGATTCGACAATATTGTAATTGAATTTAAACATTATGGGTATTCTGATTTATTAAGAAATTTTGTGGGGGCTTCAAAAATATCAACCTCGGCATTTTTAATATTGGGTTTGTGGTATAATGAAATAACCCTTTATGCGTCATTGTCAATGGCTTTCTTTATGTTATGTGCTCAACTTTCTCATATCAAGGTTAAAAATCCTTTTATCAAATTTGTGCCCTCATTAATATTCTTGTGCATGTCCTTGTTTATTGCTTCACATAATTGTGGCTTGATATAATGGATGTATACACAATAATTATAATTTTTACTGCCATGTCTTTTATATCCTACGGATTAAATTCTTTTATTTCAAAAAAAATGATTTCTGAATATGAAAGATGGGGTTTAGAAAAAAGAAGAAAACAAATAGGAGGTATTCAATTAATTTGCGGCCTTGGGATATTGATAGGGTTAAAATATAATTCTGTACTAATTCCTAGTTCAATTCTTTTAATAATTATGATGCTTGTAGCAGTTTATATTAGAATAAAAATTAAAGATAATATTTCTGATATATTGCCTGCTATTGCATACCTAGTTTTAGGTATAATAATACTAAGAGGATTTTCGTAAAAAAATGGGGAATTTAGCGCTATTTAGATACTTCTAAATCTCCTTGCACCCGCCCAAGCAACTTTTTTAGTTCTTCCTAAAAAGGACTTAACTTCAAGCCTGTCGTTAAATTCGTTTCTTGCTGAATTTAATTGTACGTTACCGTTGTCTTGATTATTCATTATTTAATTTTATTTAAATTTGGGCTGCAAAAATAATATATAATTTATATTTAAAATCTTTTTTTAATAAAAAATTTATTTAAATAAATTGTCTCTTAATTGGTAACTTACTACATGAAAAAATTAATACTATTACTGTTCCTTGTTCTTTCTTTTTCTTGTAATAGTGATGACTCTGAAGAAATTATAGAAGAATGCCTTCCAAATATTGATTTGGTTGGTTCCTGGTATTGGAGTGATGAAGTAATTGTTTTTACAGAAGATACATTTGCATACTATGAAAATGACGAAACCTATTTTAACAATCCAAGTGCAAGGATATATTGTATTCAGGGAGATGTATTATATGTTCCAGAATTTATCGCTACTGATTTTTATTTTGAAATAGTTGATGAAAATTCTTTTTTGTTTGGATATGCAAGTAGCCCAAAATTATTTGTTAGAGGAGAAGACTACCAAGAGTGGCAGCCAGTTTGTATGGAGATTGATCGACTACAAAATACAATAGCCACTCCTGTTAATAATGAGAATGCTGTTATATATATATTTTATGATGATGGAACACTGCAATGGGGGTTAGAAAATGGGGAACAATTTACTGATGAATATTGTATATATGATTATCCTGGTAACTTTGATTTAGTATTTGATTATGGTGAATTTTCAAAGTGGATACGTTTTCCTTGGTCCCCTGATGATGGAGATACTATAGTTGTTAGTTCCGTCTTATACGAATTAGAAGATTTTTAAATTTTATATAATTAGGTTATTGTAATAATTATTTTATCCAAAATATTATTTGAGGCATTCCCAACATATATGATATAATCCGCCTTTTCAATTTCCCAATCATTGTTAATTTCAGCTTATTCGTAACACTTTTGAAAATGATGCGGAAATAAACCACTAACGACTTTTTCATTAACTTGCAGATAAAATAAACACAAATTGTAATGATTAATATTTTTAAAAAAACCATTTTACTTCAAATTTTCCTTTTTCTTTCCCTGATCACTTTAACGATAATCGAAGAAGGTTTACTTCCTAGTGAAGAAGTTCCCTCAGATTTTAGCATTGTAGAGGGAATTCTGTTCTTATTCATTATTTTATTGTTGCCATTTATGTGGTATTTCTTATACAAACTAAAACCTATTGGAAAAAAGTTGTTTGTATTCTATCTTATTTTGGGTGCTATTAGTTTTTTTGTAATATCCGATTATTCATATGATGTTACAAGTTTAACTCCTTTTTTAGAATTTGGTGATAATGCATTGATACTTTTAGATGGTGTAATTTTAGCATTTTTATTTTTCACAGATGTAAAAGAAAATTTTAATTAATTTATGGTTAAGTTCTTCTTAAAACTTCTTAAATATCTACTAAAGTTTATCGATGATTTACCTGTAATTGGTGCGGCAAGAAAATTTGCAGAAAAAAATTTAGAAATCACTTTAATTGTAGTCTTTATTATATTTCTTATTTATTCACTTTATAAATTCAGAAAAGAATAAAAGAAATGAAAAAACTCAAGTTAAAAATTTTTTACTATTGTATAAGACTAGTTGTATATGGATTATATTTTGATATAAGTCTAAGCAGAAAACTTTTTAAGAAAGATTTAAGGATCCATATTCTTCAAATATGAAAAAGCTAACACCAAAGAAAAATGGATAAACTTGAAAAACTAATATACTCGGTTAAATATCTCCCACCAATTTTATATTTTGGATCTGTTGGATTAATCGGATATGATATTTATTGTAATGTAATTAAAGAGACAGAATTTCTTAGTGAATATACGCAGACCCCATTAGCTATATTATTTTTTTATATGACATACTTAGGACTTAAAAACTTAAAAATGAAAAAATGAAAAACAAAGATTTGATAAATAATTTATCACAAACAATTTCTAAAGAACTAAAAAAGCCTAATGGCGGAAATAAGAAACTTATTGATACACTACAAAAGATTTTGGATAAGGTTTCATAATTAATATACGACATGAAAAAACTACCAAATTGGGCTAAGCTTACTATAGTTGTTGTTGGATTAGCAATCGGATATAAATTTGGCTATGCTGTTATGAATTGGTTATTGGACTTACTAAACTTTTAAATATGAAAAAGATATATAACTTTTTCAAAGTAAAGCTATGTTTCAGAACCTATTGGAAGCAATGGTTAGCATGTATAATAATATGTGTAATACTTTATCTTTGGGCAGAACTTGGTGTGGGTATTTTCTTTCAAGATAGTTGGGGAGGTGATTAAAATAATATGAAAAAGCTAATACTATTACTATTTATTCCACTTGTCTTTGCTTGTAGTGATGAGGATGAGGATGAGGATGTCCCTAATATGTGTATTGATGAAACATTAATCAACTTACAAACACCTTGTCCTTTAATTTATTACCCTGTTTGTGGTTGTGATGGAAATACTTATAATAATAGTTGTGAGGCTTTTAATTTGTATGGTGTGATTGCTTTTGAAGACGGAGTTTGTGATTAAATTAAAGAGTGCCAAATGAGTTGCACCTTGTTTCATATTTAACTTATCAGATGGCATAAATACCTCAACACATAAAATAATAAAAGAGTAAGATATGCCTATTATTTAGATGATATAAAGCAATACCATAAAGTAATGTAACACAGAGCCTGTTAGCACAAATAGATGCCATATCGAATGAAAATACTTTATCTTATCAAATGCATAAAATATAATTCCAAAAGTGTAAGAAACTCCACCAAGAATTAATAACAGTTTGGCATTGAAATCAATTAGACTAAACAAGGAGTTTATATCAAAAATAATTAGCCATCCCATTGCTAAGTATAATAAAAGAGATACAAATTCATACTTACCTGTAAGAAACAATTTCTTTAATGTTCCTATAATAGATAAAGTTAATACAGCTATAAATATGTTAAGACCTGAATAGTCATATAGAGTTATTAAGCAAATAGGCGCATAAGAGCCTAATATAAGATAGTATATGCTTATATGGTCAAGTACTTGAAATCTCTTTTTAAGTTTAGAGTTTATAACCAAATGATAAATAGATGAGGATGAATAAACAAGCAATAAGCCAAAGGAAAATAATATAACTGAGAGTGTGCTAAGAAAGTTAATATTAGTGTCAAAATAAAATAAAAAAGGAATTCCTACAATAGACATTATCACTCCTAAGAAATGCGTTAATACATTCCACAACTCCTCGTTTTTATAATCTCTTAAGCTAATAACTTTCACACCCTAAAACTACAATAATTATGCCTATTCAGCTTAGAAGTTGAGGACTTAAAAGAAGAAGATATGCCTATGATTTAGGCTAAACCTAATAAGCTTAATATAAAACCGATAATAAATCCTACAACCACAAAAATAAATACTATACTTATTATTTTAATTAACTTTATTATTGATTTTAACATAACTAAATATAATTACTTTTTGAAAAGGTTATTACTTACATTTTCGATAATTTATTTTATCTATTGGATTTTATTTGGAAAATCTGAAGATACTTTACAATATGTAATAGCGATAATATGTTTATTAGTTATAATTTTCAATCTTATTTTAATTATAATCAAAAGGATTAGAAGTTGAGACCTTTTATAAATTTTAATCAAGTTTTTTATTAATAGAATCAAGTAGATTTATCATCTTATCATACTTAACTTGCTCATCAGCGTGTTGTTGAAGGTGTTTTTGTCTAACAGGGTTATTTGCTTGTTTTTCTTCAATAATAATCATTGTAAAAACAAATAAAACAAATAATATAATTCCAAACAGCAATACAGTAGTGTTAACCGCAATTGTACTAAGTGGGTCTTTTAGGTAATCTTTAAAGATTGATTTTTTCATACCTACAATTTACAATAATTTTAAAAGAAGAAATTAAAGGCAAATATATCTAAGACCTAAGTTTGGGAATTAAATATTCTAAAACAAAAGCAACTAGACAACATATTCCTATAGCCAGCAGATATCCTTCCTCATCGCTAATACCCATATAGTTATCACCTAAATGAGATGTTGAAAGAATCATCCCGGTAAACAATAAAAAATAAAAAAATAATTTTTTAATTAATCTAATAATAAAATTTACATTCATTATTTACAATAATTTAATCTTCTTCAGATTTTATGTCAACTATAGTGTCATTATCTTTAATAATTAATATTGTATTAGATTGAATGTTAACTCTATCAGAGTATTCTTTGTCTTCATACTCATCAATATATTTATCAAGAATCTCAATTTTAAAATCACCATCTTCAATATTGTCAGCAATATCAGATAGTTTATTTCCTACTTTGAAAAAGAAAACTAGGGAAAAAATAAGTTGGAGAATTATCAAGGACAATGCTATGATTCCTAGAAGTTGTAATATTTTTTTCATACCTACAATTTACAATAATTTTAAAAGAAGAAGATATGCCTATGATTTAGTCTATCCCAAGTTTTTCAAAACGTATACTTGCTTACGTGATCTATAACGCTAAAAGGTTGTTTAAGGAAATACATAACGTATAAGTTGTTTAAGGTGCATAACATAATGTAACACGTAATATATATAGTATATATAATGTATAAAGGAACATACGATAAACCATAAACAACTTTTTCACTATCTTGTAGATACACTAAACAACTAAACGCTATGAAAAAGCTAATACTATTACTATTTATACCGCTTGTCTTTGCTTGTAGTGATAATACAAATATTGAAGTTGAAGATGGTGATAATTTGCTTTTAATAGGGAATAGTTTTTTTAGACCATACGCAGAAAATTTAGATATTGTTGCATTAGATGCAGGTTACCATAATCATAACAGCACATTGGTCTTTAGGGGTGGAGAAAACGGCAGACCAATAAATTTTTGGAATGATTCAACAAGTCAAGAACATCAGGAAATTAAATTCGCGCTTGATCAGGGTAATATCGAAGTTTTTGGTATGACATCAGGTCACGACTTGGATGACGGAATCAGCGGTTACCGTTATTGGATAGAATATGCACTTCAAAACAATCCAAGCATTACAATTTTCATCTCTATATCTCCTTTTGATTTTCCGGCAGGCGACCCAAATGGGACTCGCCCAAATTGGAATTTATTTTCAATTGAAAATGAATTTAATTCTATCCAAGAGCTTTATGATTATTACGTAAATGATATTATTCATAATGAGATAGTAGACGAATTGAGAGTTATTTTTCCTAATACAAATATCTTTACAATTCCAACCGGATGGGCTACAAAAAACTTAGCACAAATGCAGGTTGATGATTTGTTATTGGACGAAATTGAGTTATTTGGGCCAAAACCAACATCAATTTTCACAGACTCTAAAGGTCATCAGGGTCAAATCGTTATTGAAGCAGGAACACTTATTTGGTTAAATAGTATTTATAGTGAAGAGCTAAGCGGTAATAATTATGAAACAGGTTTTGATACTGATTTACATTCTATAGCTGAAGATATAATGAATAGTCACGATTCAGATTATAAAAATAATTAAACCAACATACGATATGAAAAAGCTAATACTGATTTTAGTAATTATTGTAGCTACATTAAATCTATTATATACTTTTGGTTATCAAGGTGAGCCAATGAGTCAATTTGAATTTCTGACTCGAACGCTCGGGAGCATAACTATTGTCTTAGGAGGTCTATTATTATTAATAAAGAAACTTAAATGAAAAAGCTAATACTACAACCATCTTCTTGTTTTAGCCTTATATAGCGAATATTCTTTGCCAAATTTTTCTGTAAGGAAAATCTCTTCTCTTTTAATTTGAAATCTATTTATCCAAAAATAAAAAAGGATAGGTGTTGTAATTGAGAAAATATTCAAATAGAATAATGATGTTGATGTAACAATCATCAACAAACCTAAATACATTGGATTTCTTGAATATTTATAGATTCCAGAGGTTATAAGTTTATTAACTTTTTTAAACTTTATTGGATCAATTGTAGTTTTTGATTTTATAAACTTAAAAATTGGATTAATTAAAATAAGTATCCCAATTAAAAGTATAAGAATAGATATTAAGTCTTGATTTGGTAGATGAATTAAATGAATTTTTTTAGATGAAAAATAATTAGCAATTACTAAAATCAGAACTAATAGAGGGGGTGGTATTTTTAACATTTTTTAAATATCACTTTAATGGTTCTTAATCAAAATAATGAATTTTTTATAAATCAAGCATATAATATATTTAATGTATAAAACATATGATATGAAGAAGCTAATACTATTACTATTTATTCCATTTGTTTCATATTTAACATTTCTATTATTCCTTTTAACAACTAATTAACAAGAGTTTTATTCTATTTTCTGACTTTTGAAAAACATATTGTTATGTTTCAGTGCATTAACAGTTAGCAATTAAAAAAGACAAAAAATATGAGAAGAAAAATCTTAATTTCAGCAATACTATTTTTAACTTTTGTTTTTAATGCCAAATCACAAGATACTATTGTGTCGGCTTTTTTTGGACTTGATAATGGGCTGCCAGGTATAATGTGTAATCAACCAGGAAGCCAGTTAGATGGTATGCCTGTTAATTTTATATTCCCATTAGATGCATCCAGTTTATCGGAAACTGATTTTGAAGTTTTAGATGACCTTGGAAATATAAATACCCCTACTTGTGTTTTTTTGGCCCCAGCTAATGAAAATGGAGAAAATCGAACTGTGCTTTTGTTAGGTGAATTTGGTACAGCTGTTTCCAATCCGCCTGTTGAAATTAGAATTGTAGGGGATTTATTTACAACTGACATTTTATCAGGAGAGTCCGCTTGTTCAGAAATCATAAACCTTAACGGAACCACTACCACTAATGTTATTCCACTTGATGATGGGCCAAGTTTATTCTTTGCTCAAAGAATTGATGGCAATCTGAATGAGTGTAATTCAGGAACACAAACGATTCAAGTTGCTTGGAATGGAGGTGTTACACCGCATATAACTGGTGACACCGAATCTGATTTATTTCAGTACTATATTGGCTATTCTGAAAGCTCTGGAGTTCTAATACCGCACACGCCTATTTCGATAGCAGATATAAATGATAATGATAACTTTCACCAACTTTGTTTTTCTATAAGTGATGAAATTATTAAAATTTCAATGACAGGTAACACAGTAGAAGACCCAAACCAAGACCCAAATTTATACAGCGAAATTGATGTTAGTTACTGCACTACTTTGACAATTATTGAGGAGAACCTTATTGAAAAAGAGTATGAAATTTACCCAAATCCTACTTCCGACTATATTTATATAAATAATAATATTGAATTAGAAATAGTAGTTTTTGACTTGTTAGGAAAACAAGTAATGAGAGAATATATCACAGATAAATTTGATATCTCTTGTTTAGAAAAAGACACATACATACTTAACTTATCAGATGGTATAAATACATCAACACATAAAATAATTAAAGAGTAACATACGATATGAAAAAGCTAATACTATTACTATTTATTCCGCTTGTATTTGGTTGTAGTAGTGATGAGGATAGCACAAATTGTATTTTAGGTGTACCATTTGATGATTTTATTTGTTTTGATGATTTATCAATAGCAGAGATAGAAAGCGGAGTTGACGGAGTATATAAAGATCAAAATACTGGGGAATTAATAAAAAATGTTGTTGAAGAATATTATCAAATATGCGAAAATGAAGTTGCTTTGTACAAAGATGGTGAGGAAGTTGGTTATGCTGATTCATTAACATTATATTCAAATAAAGATCCTTGGAATGATGATGGCTCTTATCGTGGCTATATAAGAGAAATGGAGGATGAATATGTAGACACAGATATTGATTATGATGATATAGAAATATTGGATGAAAATGAATCGGAAAGATATTCTGATTTTAAACATTCCTCTGACCGTTTTAACACTTTAACCAATCATTGGAAAGATGCTAAATCATAGGCATATCCTCCTCTTTTAAAATTATTGTAAATTGTAGGTATGAAAAAGTATGCTTTAAAAAATATTTCGCAAATTAAGATTGTTGATGGCAGCGTCGAAATTAAATATAATGATGGTACATTATTTAAATTGAAAGAAAATTGTGTTTTTGATGTCAATTATAAAAACAACAAGAACTATCCTGAAGTCGACCATTGTAATTAGTTCAAAATCATAGGCATATCTTCCTCTTTTAAATCCTCAACTTCTAATCCTCTTAAGTAGGTTAAACTAACTTTTAAACTTGAGTGTCCCATAGCCTTTTGTAGCTTGCTTAATGAGCCTGTACGCTTGTATATTTCTATCGCTCCTGTGTGTCTAAAAGAATAAAGTGTAATGTGTTTGTCGATTTTAGATTTCATTTTAAATCGTCTAAATAAAGTCTTAAAGTAGTCTTCATTTCTTGATGTTTTTCCTCCAAATAAATAATCGTTTTCATTACCTTTTCTTAAGTATTCTCGTATGTATAGAGGTACTGGTACGATTCGGTTTCTCTTTGATTTAACCCGATTTCCAGCGAGTCGAATAAAACTTAAATCATCGCTAAAATCCATCCAGGTTAAAAGTCGAATTTCTTTATGAGGTCTTAATAAACAACCATAGGTAAATAAACAGCACAAGTAAAGGTCTGCATTATAGTTTTTAACTCGACCGAGTAACGCCTTTATATTATTGATTGGCTTATGTAATATTTCGTTCTGTCTTCTTGACCTTAGTGTGCATTCTCCAATTTGAAAATTACTTTCTTTCAGCTTATTAATCAAGACGTTTAAATGTCTTCTGACCGTATTGAAACTTGTGTTGTTACCATAGGCTAAAACAATAGAATTAATAAATTCTGTTGAGATTTCTTCTTTTTCTAAAAGTTCGTTTCTAAGTAAATCCGACAATTTTTCTAGGGTCTTGACATATCGATCTGACAATGGTTCGCTCAATTTACTCTTAATTATTTTGTCGAATAGCTCTAGACTATTCAAGGGCGGGTCAAAAGAATAATTATTATTAATCAAATATCGATACACTGTATTCGCAAGTACTTCTGCTTTTATTCGTCTTAAACTTGGTGGGTGACTATTAGGATAAATACTCATTCTAATAAACCGTCCGTTGGTTAAGCGGTATCGTTTATTGTTTAGAAAAAAATCGATGTAATATTTTCCGTCTGATCTTTTACAGACTTTTGGATATGATAGACTATTTGGCATATATATGGCACGTTTGGTTAAACATTGTTTTATACAGCCGACGATTGTTATAGGATTTAAAAAAAGAAACCTCCGATTTCTCGAAGGCTTTTATCTGTGTAGTGTAGCGGTTTCGCTTGCTCCCCCTCTTGGGCTCGAACCAAGGACCCTCTGATTAACAGTCAGATGCTCTAACCAACTGAGCTAAGGAGGAATTTACTTTTCAGTGAGGGCAAATATATGTAATATTTTTAAAATTTAATTTTTTTTAATTAAATCTTTTTTATCTGAAAATTTAAAAAATAAAGGGCATTACCGCTTTTCTGTCTTCAGGATAATCTTTAAAATAGTTTTTATACCAATTATGATGATTTAAAGATCTAGGGATTAAATTAAAAGCAGTCCATAACACAAAGCTTAAACCTCCAATATTAAATAAGATTACAGCAAAGCCTGTCCACTCAACAATTTCACCAAAATGGTTTGGACAAGAAATGTATTTGAACATTCCACCTTTAGGAATTTGATACTCTTTATTTTCTTGACGTAATGATATTAATTTATTATCAGATGAACGGTTAATATACATTCCGCACAAAAAGATAATTAACCCAATTATTGTGTTTATTCCAAAATCAAGTTTAGAAATATAGGCAATTTCATATCCAACAAAAAAACCGTTAAACAGATTAAAAACGAATGCGCTTAAAACAATTAAAACAGGCATTTTTTTGTCTTTAGTTTTAAGCTTAATGGGAAATAAAATTGTTCTGTAGAAATAATGAAAAACCCAAAGAAAAGTTACAAGTAAAATAGTATTATTTTTTTCAACTGGTGAGGTTAAAATAATTACTGGCATAATAAGTAAAGCTGGTAATTCCATCCAAAACCAACCCCATCTATTATCTATCATTAATCCCCATTTTGAACTGGAATGTCTTCCGTATGGGGCAACCGTATTAGAAAATATTAGAAATATAAAAGTAGATAGTCCTATAAATATCCAAAGGATTAGCAAATTATAAAACCAACCCATCCTAAACTATGAAATTGAAAAGCTTATAAATATCATTTCCGTTAGCAAAAATAACCAACGTTAAGAGGATTATAAATCCAATAACTTGCACTGTTTCTAAAAATTTATCGGATGGCTTTCTTCCTGAAACCATTTCATAAACTAAAAACATAGCATGTCCTCCGTCAAGTGCCGGAATTGGTAATAAATTTAGCACTCCTAACATCACAGAAAGAATTGCTGTCCTATCCCAAAAAGACTGCCAATCCCATGTTCCTGGAAATATATTTCCAATGGCCAAAAATCCACCTAAGCCTTTATATGCTCCAGTACTTGGATTAAAGATCGCAGCAAATTGTTCTAAATAAAATCCAAAAAATGATACAAAATTATTCGTTCCAATTCCGATACTTTCTACAAAAGAATAAGAATTATTTGTAACCTCTAAGAAGTCAAGTTCTAACATGTCTTGTATAGAAGCACCCTGCATAAAACCTAACTTTCCGGTGCTATCTACATTTAATGTTTTTTGAATTATAAATGAGTCTCTTTGTAGTTCAACTTCAACTGTTGTGTTTTTATTTTTTTCAAGAAGCGGTATTAATTGATCTGAATATTTTATTTGCTGATCATTTATAGATACAATCATATCTCCTTGTCTTATGTCGTAGTCTTTGTTTAAAGATTCCTCTGAAACACTTTGAATTATAAATGGAGTTCTGAATTCAAAAAGTGATGGATTATCACTAGAGGATAATCTTCCAAGGAAATCAGTTGGTAAGCTAATTTCTAATATTTCTCCATCTCTTTCAACTTCATAAATTGATGCGCTAACAATGGATTTTCTTAGCTCTGAGTATGTATTTATTTCATTATTATCATAAGACAATATTTTATCACCGGTCTTAAAGCCTGATTCTACAAGGATTGGATTATCAATTACAAAGCCATCTTTTACAGAACTTAATAAAATTGAAGAAGAGCCGTAAGCGTAAGCTAGACCGATGTAAATTATAATTGCAAGAATAAAATTTACTGTTACCCCTCCAAGCATTATAATTAATCTCTGCCAAGAAGGTTTAGATCTAAACTCCCAAGGTTCTGGTAGTTTAGCCATTTGTTCTTTATCCATACTTTCATCTATCATTCCTGCAATTTTAACATAACCACCAAGAGGCAACCATCCGATACCCCATTCCGTTTCGCCGATTTTTTTCTTAAACAAAGAATACTTTACATCAAAAAATAGATAGAACTTTTCAACTTTTATTTTAAAGTATTTAGCTGGCCAATAGTGCCCCAACTCATGCAATACGATGATTAACGAAAGACTTAAAATAAACTGAAAAACTTTGATAAGAATTTCCATATAAATAATTAATTAGCTGACAAAAGTAATTGATTAGCGGTAAATTAAAAAAAGGTGAGCTCTAAATATCAAAAAATTAAAATAAATGTTTTAATTAAAAAATAAATCTATTGTATTTTTGCATACCACTAAACAGGTTGATTTTGAAATTATTTAGAAAAAGAGATTTTATTACAGTTGGATTCATAACAGTTTTTGGAGCCGTTTCTATTACTCTATTCTATTTTATCCTAACACCTGAAAAAACACTCCCCATATACCAGCCATACGAAGTGAATGAAAAATTAGTTGATTCCTCAATTTCATACATATCGAAATATCATAAAATTTCAGATTTTAAATTAATAAATCAAAATGGGAAAACCATTACTCAAGAATATTATAAAAATAAAATATATGTAGCAGATTTCTTTTTCACTACCTGCCAATCAATCTGTCCTATAATGACAAAAAATATGCTTGAGATACAAGAACAACTTAAAAATGATAAAGAAATACTTTTACTTTCTCATACGGTTACCCCTGAAATTGACTCTGTACAACAATTAAAAAAATATGCTTTAGAAAACAACATTGATGATAATAAGTGGAATCTAGTTACGGGAGATAAAAGGCAAATTTATGACCTAGCTAGGAAATCTTATTTAGCTGTTGAAGACTCAGAATTTGGGGATTTTGATATGATTCATACTGAAAATTTTATGCTAATTGATAAGCAAAGACAGATTCGAGGATTTTATGATGGAACCGATAAAAAAGAAATTGAAAGACTACTATTAGACATTGAAATTTTAAAAAATTTAAATTAACGACTATTATTTTTACTCATGAAAAAACTATTTTTTTACCTGCTTATTATCTTTGGTCTTAACGTTAGCTCTTCGCAAGAATTGATTATTGGAGAAGAAACTGTTAACCCTGGAATAGTATTCATTTTTGAAGGAGCAGTCAAAGATCACGTAATGCCTGAGGGAATGCATTTAAAAGAAAATCAAACCAATATTCACATTGAAGCCAGAGTGAATTGGGATAGCAATGATATTCCCGAAGGGACACCGCCGGGTGGATTTGTTGCCTACCTTCACATAACAGCAAAAGTCACTAATCAAAATTCAGGATTGAGTACTTTTATTGATTTATTACCTCACATAAATCTTGTAGACAATTATCATTATGCAAGAAATATATCCTTACCTGGTAATGCAGACGATTTATATTTGGTTGAATTCAATATTTTACCTCCTACGCAAATTGACTTGTCTTTGCATAAAGACTGGTTAGATAATTATGGAAATGAGTTAATGAAAAATCAGTATTTTAAATATACTAATGTTGACTTCGAAGAAATTGCAAATAGTTCAAGAAGATAAAAAATTATCCTAAAGCAACGTCTAGGCACATCATTACAATAAATCCTGCAATCAGCCCCATTGTAGCAATATCAGCATTTCCACCACTTTGACTTTCAGGAATCACTTCTTCAACAACAATAAAAATCATAGCACCTGCAGCAAAAGCTAGAGCATAAGGAAGTACAGGGTAAACAGAAATTACAATCGCAGCCCCTATAACTGCAAATATCGGCTCTACAATTGCGGAAAGCTGTCCCCATTGCCAAGCTTTAAACCTGCTGAATCCCGCTCTTCTCATTGGCATAGAAACTGCAAATCCCTCAGGAGCATTTTGCAATCCCATTCCAATTGCTAGTGCAATTGCCCCACCAAGAGTAAATCCAATATCCATTCCAGATGCTATAGCGCCAAAAGCAACACCAACAGCTAAACCTTCAGGAATATTATGAATTGCAATTGCCAAAACCAATAACTCTGTTTTCTTTAAATCAGATTTTGGGCCCTCTGCTTCTTCAATTTTTTTAAATAAATGTAAATGAGGTATTTTTTTGTCTAAAAAATACAGGAAAAATGCACCGAGAAAAAATCCAATTGCAGGTGGTAAAAAAGACGGTAGAGATGTTAATCCAAGTTCATGTTGCTTTTCAACTGCAGCAATTGCTGGAGATAACAAAGACCAAAAACTAGCTGCAATCATTACACCCCCAGTAAAACCCAAAGCTGCATCTAAAACTTTTCTGTTAGCAGACTTAAAGAAAAATACAAGGGAAGCGCCAAGAGCAGTTAAAACCCATGTGAATAAACCTGCAACAAAAGCCTGTAAAATCGGGTTCTCAAGATTGATAAAAAAATTTTCTAATTGAGTTGCAACAGTTTCCATAAATAAGTTTTGACGAAAATAGTAAAATGAATTATTAATATAAGTTAAATCATTTTATATTTGCAGTAATTTAAATTGATTCTAATTATGTATCCAGAAGAACTAGTATTTCCAATGAGAAAACAATTAACCGACCAAGGCTTTAGCGAATTAAAGACGGTTGATGATGTAGAAAATATGATAAAAAATAGTGGTACAACATTAGTTGTTGTCAACTCTGTTTGTGGATGTGCAGCAGCAAATGCAAGACCCGGCGCTTTAACAAGTTTATTAAATGATAAAAAGCCTAGCCATTTAACTACGGTATTTGCAGGTGTTGATAGAGAAGCTGTTGAAAAAGTTAGAGATTTTTTAGCTCCCTTTCCTCCTAGCTCGCCAGCCATAGCATTATTTAAAGATGGTGAATTGGTTCACATGTTGGAAAGACATCATATTGAAGGCAGGTCTGCTGAAATGATTTCTGAAAATCTAAAAGGAGCTTTTAACGAATATTGTTAGTTGTAATACTTTAACACATCTAACGTTACTTTTTGCTTTAATTTACTTAAATCTAGTAGCTCTACTTTTCTAATTTCATTAGGTCTTCCATAATTTTTGTAAACAGTATATTTAATATATGTAGGGTTGGAATTATCCTCAATTGAATAGTTCTCAATATTGACTATCCACTCTCCTTTATCAGATTTTTCGATAATAAATTCTTCGGTATTGTATCCGTAATTCAATTCATCTTCAAGAACCTCCTTGTCGTCAATTATTGTATGTGACCAATTGTAATATTTTTTCTTTGGATCCACAAACTGAATGTTAAATTCCACAGCTGGATCATTCCAGTCAAAAACTATTCTAAAATCATATCCGAAATTCTTCCAGTCATTTTTAGGAACAAATGTCTTTAAAGTTTTAAGCGGAAAGTCTGTTAGTATAAGTTTGTCAGCCTTAGTCCAGTACATGTGAGAGGCTTCATTGACAATGGTTTCCTGTAGGCCTAAGACATTAACATTTGAAATTTTATTTTTTAGAATTTTATTATACAGACTTGCAGCTAATTCATATTCTTCATTCTCTTTATAAATCAATGCCAAATCCCTGTATGTTTGCTCATCACCAGGCCTTATCTTCAGTAGTCTTTTGTATATAATCTTTGCTTTTTCATAATCTCCACTTTCTTCAAATTTATAAGCAATAGTTTTTAAAGCTTTTGGATTGTCTTTTGCTTTTTCAGACGCTGTTTTTAGTATTGAAACGGCAAAGTTATTGTCTAGATTTTTGAAATAATTATACGATTCGATATAAAAAGGTATCGATAGCTCATAAACTTCTTTTTGATATTTAAAAAATTGGTTTTTTGCTTCAAAAATGGAATTAGCATTTTCAAAATCCTTAATATAATAAGGTATAATTGAATCTAAATCAATATTAGATGTTTGTTCAGTATAATCGTTTCCTTTTATTTTTAATGAATTTAAAAGTCTTTGAGATTTTCTGGCAAGGGATTTCATTTTAATTAAAAAAACTCCTCCTCTTCCCTGACTTCCATATTTATTTGTAGCACTTAATGATCGTAATAAAGTAATGCTCTCAATTTGTTGAGGGTCAATAAAATCCGGCACATCAGGATAGATAAATCCTTCAACATCAAAAATTGCAGCTGCAGAATTATTAATTGAAAGTGAACCGCCCCTTACATAGACTTTTTGCTTGTTACCAGTTGCTGCTCCATTCTGGTCATATGCAACCTGTACATTAGTGAATTTACCACGGATTGCATCAACGATTGTTAGGGCCGAAGGTGAAATTTCTTCAGATGTAATTGTAGAAGTTGAAAATCCAATAGACTTCTTTTTTTTCTTTCCATAGCCCGTATCTACCTCATCACTAAGTTCTGTTGAGCCTGTAATTGTAACCTGATCCAATATTTGAGCATCCGTTTTCAACAAAATATATTTGTCGTTTAGGTCTTCAATTAATAACTGCTTTTCAATCATTCCTAAATAATTAACCAAAAGAATGTTGTCAATGTCTGCCTTTATTTTAAAAAATCCTTCAAAGTCAGATTTTGCCTCTATCAAAGAATTTTTAACCTTTACTGAAGCTCCTTGAATCGGACCTTTAACACTAAATATTTTTCCAAAAATAAAATTCGTGTTATCAGTATCCTGCTCAAACCATAGATTATTTGATTTGGTTTTATTTAAATAAAACTTATTCGTGTTATTTAGAAATTTGTATAATTTGGCAACAGATGTTGAAATTGTATCATAACCATTTGCGGTTAACTGAAAAATGTCGTTGTCATCCACATTACGCTCAAAATAATTCAGAGAAAATTTTCCGTCACTCTCCGTTAGAGTTCCGATATTTTTATACTTGATCTTTGCCTCAGCAAAAGGAATTGCTTTTTTTGTATCATAGTCTAATACGAACGCATTTAGGTTTATTTCGACCCATTGATCTTGTTGCGAATGCAATAGAAATGAAGAAAAAAATAAAAGTAGTGTGGCAAGTATCTTATTCAAATCATGCAATTATAAAGCGAAGGTCTTGTTATTCAATTGAATTGCTGTTAAAAAAAATATAATTTTTAGTTAAAGTCTGGTTTGGTTTTATTTAAAAATGCTGTAGTTCCTTTGACAAAATCATTGGTTTGAAAACATTTACCAAACTCATTCATTTCAACTTTAAAACCGTCAACTCCTGACTTATTGAAAGCATTTATACTTTTAATTGAATGATGGATTGCATTTGAAGAGTTTAATAATATTTTCTTAGCCAGCTCATCTGTGAAAGTCATTAATTCATCTGCTGTTGTTTTATAATTTATCAATCCATAATCTAAAGCTTGGTCAGCATTGATCATTTTTCCAGTCATAATCATATCAAAAGCTCTTCCTTTTCCGATAAGTTGGGGAAGTCTCTGAGTACCACCATATCCAGGTATTAACCCGAGTGAAACTTCGGGTAACCCCATCTTAGAATTCTCACTAGCAACTCTTAGATGACATGCCATTGCTATCTCTAATCCGCCACCTAATGCATAGCCGTTAATTGCGGCAATAATCGGTTTTGGACAATTTTCGATGGTTTCAGTTAGGATTTTATGGCCAGACTCAGAAAGCTGAAACCCTTCTTCCATTGTAAATTTTACAAACTCTTTGATATCAGCTCCTGCTACAAATGCTTTGTCTCCAACTCCGGTAATAACAATTAATCTAACTTCAGGGTTTGATACCGATGACTTAACTGCATGGTCTATTTCAGAAAAAGTTTCAATGTTTAAAGCATTTAATTTTTTTGGTCTATTAATTGAAATAGTATTAACTCTGTCTTTGATAGTGTAGATTAAATTATTGTAGGACATATTTATTATTTTTTTGGGAATGTTATATTGAAGGTGGTACCCACATTGCTTTTTGAAGAAAATTTAATTGTTCCATTGTAAGCTGTGATAATACTTTTTATCATTGATAAGCCCAACCCCATACCGCTAGATTTTGTTGTAAAACTTGGTTCAAATATTTTTTCAGTATCTGATTTTGATATACCATATCCATTATCTGAAATTGAAATCTTTACGTCAGATGAATCTTCAAAAATTTTCACATTAATTTCAGGTGTTCTATTTTCAGGAATTGCCTGAAATGCATTTTTTAATAAATTCGTTATTACTCTAATTAACTGAGTTCTGTCAAAATTTGCTTCTATTGTTTTTGAGGAGCTTTCAAACTCAATATGGTCTCTGTTAAAAATATCAACAGCTAATTCAACAACTTCTACTACATTTAATTTTTCTTTTTTTGGCTCAGGCATTTCAGCAAAATCTGAAAATGCTGTGGCTATGGAACTCATTGTGTCAATTTGCTGTATTAACGAATCACTGAATTCTTTTATTCTTTGTTTTGAGAATTCTTCCCCTTTACTATATCCTCTTTCAAAAGTTTGTATACTTAATCTCATTGGGGTAAGTGGGTTTTTAATTTCGTGAGCAACCTGTTTAGCCATTTCTCTCCATGCTGTTTCCCTTTCACTTTTAGCAAGTTTTATTGCGCTGCTCTTAAGCTCATCTATCATAGTATTATAAGATTCTATAAGCGCGACAACTTCTGTAGGGGTATTATCAATATCAATTTTTACATTTTGATTTTGAAGATTAGTCTTTTTGATTGTATCACCAATTGAATCTAGTGATTTTGTAACAAAATTTGAAATAAAATATGCTATTACAAAAGCAATAAGAATCATATTTCCATGAACAAATCCTAATCTAATTAAAAATCCACTAAGCTCCATTTTACTTGAAGTGTCATCAGCAAAATAAGGAATGTATATAATTCCTAAAGGAGTGCCCTTAAAATCCGAAACTAAATTATAGGATGACTTAAAGTAGCTGGAGTTTTTGTCGCTTTCAACATATCTGGAGGGAGATTCATTTTGGAAATAATCGGTAATTGATGAATCTAAAATTGTTTTTCCTCTAATCCCCGTTACAGCTGTGGAACTTTTAATCAATATTCCATCTAAAGTGTATAATTCAAATTCTAAATTATGAATGTCTGCTATTTCTTGGACCACAGAATTATTCAATGACAATAAAGAACTACTATTTGATTTTTCAATTTCGTATTTAATATTTGTTAGTAAATGGCTTTCTTTTCTTTCAAGCCTACCTTCGTGATACTCAGAATTTTGTTTATTAAACTGGTATAGTGTTACCCCGGCAATCATAATAGATTCAACTACTATAAAAACCATCATATAGTAAAAAATTCTAGAGCTTAAGGATATTTTATTTTCTCTCATTTACCTCAAACGGGAGGAACCGATTTTTAGTTTAATTTAAATTTAGTAATTATTTGTTGACCAGTAAATTTTAGCTGTATCAAAATAAAAAAAGTTAGAATTATAAATTCATATCTTTGATGAAAACAAACAGACTATGAGCAAGATTTTAAAATGGGTTTTTATAATTGTCACCTCTCTTATTTTACTTCTTTATGCATTTAATATTGAGTATTTAATCAAGGGAGTTAGAACAATATATCTCACAGGAAACAATACAGCTTTTATTTCTGATTATGAATATTTTGATAATAGAGAAATTGCAAATAGCAATCCTGAGCCTTGGCCTATTCATAAAAACTTCAATCAATTTATCGAAACTGAGGAGTTGAAAGTTTTAAATGAGCAAAGAGAAACCAAGTCTTTTCTAGTCATAAAAAATGATAGTATAGTTTTTGAAAAATATTATGATGGGTATGATGAAAATAGTTTGTCTAATTCATTCTCTGTTGCAAAAAGTATTGTTGTTAGTCTAATGGGTAAGGCGATTATGGAAGGAAAAATCAAGGGGCTGGATCAGCCAGTTAGTGATTATTTTGATGAGTATAAAGAGGGGTTGGCTAGTGAATTAACCGTTGGTGACTTAGCCTCTATGTCTTCGGGGATGAAGTGGAATGAAAAATACTATAGTGTTATAAATATAACATCTGAAAGTTACTTCACAGACGATTTGAGATCTGTTATCTTAAGACAAAAAATTATTGATAAGCCTGGTCAGAGTTTTAGATACTCAAGTGGAGATACTCAACTTCTAGCTATGGTTATTGAAAAAGCAACTGGTACAACTTTATCAGATTATTTAAGCGAAAAGTTTTGGAAGCCAATGGGTGCTGAAAATAATGCTCTTTGGCAGCTTGACAGTGACAATTACGGAATGGAAAAAGCTTATTGCTGCATAGCAAGCACAGCTAGGGATTTTGCAAGATTTGGAAAACTATATATAAATAACGGGAAATGGGGTAATGAGATCATTCTTGACTCCTCATTTGTTGAGTTAGCTACAAAACCCGTTTTTAACAGTAGCCCTTATTATGGTTACGGATGGTGGCTTTATAATTTCGAAGGGAAAAAAGTATTCACAATGAATGGTCATAGAGGACAATTTGTAATTTCATTCCCAGAAGAAAATATAATTATTGTAAGACAAGGAAGTTTTAACGAAAAAGGACGTGTTAGTAACAACTCTGGTGACCTTTATAAATATATTTCTGAAGGTTATAAGCTCGCAAAATCAATTGAATAATTTTTGAAATCAAATAAAAACACATTACTAGAGGTTAACAATCTAAATATTTCTATAGCTCAAAATCAAAGCTCAAAATCATTAGTAAAAAATATTTCCTTTCATATAAAAAAGAACGAAATCATCGGCTTAATAGGTGAGTCTGGTAGCGGAAAGTCTCTTACTTCATTAGCTATTTTAAACCTTTTAAATAAAGATAAATTTAAAGTTACAGGGGAAATTTTGTTTAAAGGAAACGACCTTTTAAAAATCTCAGAAGAGGAAATGCTAAAAAACAGGGGGGCTGAAATTTCAATGATTTTTCAAGAACCTATGAGTGCTTTAAACCCAACCATGAAAATAGGTCATCAGTTATATGAAATGTATAAAGCTCATCAAAATAAATCTTTTTTAGAAATTACAAATAGGATTAAAAAACTAATCAAAAAAGTAAAATTAGAAGGAGTTGAAAATCTTTTTGAAAAATATCCGCATGAAATTTCTGGAGGTCAAAAACAAAGAGTTATGATTGTTATGGCTTTAGCTTGTAACCCAAAACTTTTAATTGCAGACGAGCCTACTACAGCCCTAGATGTAACGGTTCAAAAAGAAATTATAGACATTCTTAAATTACTTCAAAAATCCGAAGGTCTATCTATATTGTTTATTTCTCACGACTTAAAGTTAGTTTCTAAAATAACCGACAGATTGGTAATATTAAAAGATGGTGTTGTTGTAGAATCGGGAATAAATAAAAAAATTTTTAAAGGGCCAATTTCTGATTATACAAAAGCGCTACTTTCTGTTATTATTGATCCAAAGAAAAGATTGAAAACTTTACCTACAATCGAAACTTATGAGTCAAATAAAAAACTTGTAAAAGAAAATAAAAGTCAAAGACAAATAAGACAAAAAAAGATATATTCAAATGAACCAATATTAAGAGTTAATAATGTTTCTAAATTTTATAATTCCTCATCAAATTTATTTCAAAAAAATAAACAGTACCAGGCTCTAAATAATGTATGTCTAACATTATATGCTGGTGAAACTTTAGGTTTAATTGGAGAGTCTGGTTCAGGTAAAACCACATTGTCTAATGCGATATTAAAGATTCATGATTTTGAAAAGGGAAAGATTTTTTTTAAGGAAAAAGACATCTCTAATTTGAAGAGCAAAGATCTCTTAGATTTTAGAAAAAAAGTTCAGATAATATTTCAAGACCCGTATGCTTCTTTGAATCCCGTTCAGAAAATTCAAGATGCAATCATTGAACCCTTAAAATATCATCAGCAAATTTCAGGACAAAAAGAAATCGAAAAAAAAACAATTCAATTACTAAAAGATGTCGGTCTTGATGAATCATTTTTATCACGCTATCCTCACGAGCTTTCTGGGGGTCAAAGACAAAGGGTTTGTATTGCTAGAGCAATAAGTTTAAAACCTGAAATAATAATATGTGATGAATGTGTGTCGGCATTAGATGTATCTGTTCAAGCTACAATTTTAAACCTGTTAAATTCGTTAAAAGAGAAGTATGGTTTTACATATATTTTTATTTCACACGATCTTTCGGTCGTAAAATATATGTCCGATAGAATTGTTGTAT
>CACEKJ010000009.1 GCA_902560045.1 uncultured Bacteroidota bacterium
CACAAATTTTACCTCAGCAGGATGTTTCTTGTAAAGTAAAGATGTTAGTACAGCATTTAATCCAACAGACTTACCTTGGCCAGTTGCTCCTGCCATTAAAAGGTGAGGCATTCTGGCTAAATCAAAAACTAAGGTTTCATTGCTAATCGTTTTACCTATTGCTACTGGCAATTCCATTTCTGATTTTTGAAATTTTTCAGCAGAAATAACAGAGTGCATTGAAACAATAGTTGGCTTTTTATTTGGCACTTCAATTCCTATAGTTCCTTTTCCAGGGATTGGAGCAATTATAACTGATAATAAAAAAGTAATCAATACTTTAAATTCTTTATGTATTGAAATGGACAACAGATATGAGCTTTTAAAAAATGCTGCTTGCAGAAATATTGTTGAGTACAACAAGAAGTTTAAGGCAAGAAAATTAAATCCAAATGATGGTCACCAATTTCTCCCTTATATAGTTTTAGTAGTAGACGAATTTGCAGACTTAATCATGACTGCTGGAAAAGAGGTTGAAACACCAATAGCTAGATTAGCACAACTTGCAAGAGCAATCGGAATCCATTTAATTATCGCTACCCAAAGACCATCTGTTAATGTGATTACTGGGGTTATTAAAGCTAATTTCCCAGCTAGAATTGCTTTTAGGGTAACTTCTAAAATAGATTCACGAACCATTTTAGACGGATCTGGAGCTGATCAGTTGATCGGTAGAGGTGACATGTTGTATACACAAGGGAATGAGCTAATAAGAATACAATGTGCTTTTGTTGACACACCAGAAATTGAACAACTTACAGACTATATTGGTTCACAAAAAGCATATGCCACTGCTCATCAACTTCCAGAGTATGTAGGAGAAGAAGGTGGCACACAACTTGATAATAATATAGAAGATAGGGATAAGTTGTTTAGAGAAGCAGCCGAAGTACTTGTTGTAGCCCAACAAGGATCGGCATCCTTGCTTCAAAGAAAACTTAAGTTAGGATATAATAGAGCCGGTAGATTAATTGATCAATTAGAAGCTGCAGGTATTGTTGGTCCTTTTGAAGGCAGTAAAGCCAGACAAGTCTTAATTCCAGACCTACAATCCCTTGATAGACATTTTGAAAACGAATAAAGAAAACATTATGAAAAAGTTATTGATATTATTTTTATGCATATTTATAAATCTAGGTTTTTCTCAGGATAATTCTGATGCAGAATTATTACTAAATAAAGTTTCTGAGAATATAAAAAACTATGAAAATATTTACATTAACTATGCTTATACTCTGAATAATATTGAAGAAGATATCAATCAAACAAATAAAGGAAGTTTTGTAACTGAAGGAGAAAAATGGAGATTTGAAATGCTTGGAGTAACAAGAATTTTTGACGGAAGCAAGTTGTATTCAATTAGCCCTGATGATGAAGAGGTTACTATTTCAAGTCAGGACCCTGAAGACGAAACTACAATTACTCCTAACAAGATGCTCTATTTTTATGAAGAAGGGTACTATTTTGAAATGGATAAATCTAGATTTATTGGAAATGGCCAATTTAGAAAAAAAATACAGTATGTAAAATTAGTACCAAAAGACTCAGAAGCTGAAATTAAGTATATACTTCTAGGAATAGATACTGAATTTAATCAAATTTATGAAGTGATTGAAACTGGAAAAAATGAAACAGTAACAACAATATCAATTGTAGATTTTGAATTTAATCTTCCGTTAGACGAAAACTTATTTGTTTTTCAAAAAGATAAATATGAAGACTACTATATGAATATATTAGATTAAAATCATTGAAAATACTTGATCTATACATATTCAAATCATACTTAAAAACATTGGCTAGCACTTTTTGCATTTTAATGCTGATTTTCTTACTTCAATCTGTTTGGTTATATATCTCTGAATTAGCTGGTAAAGATTTAGAGTTAGATATAATTTTTAAATTTCTTGTTAATGTTAGTCCTAGGTTGGTTATTCTTGTACTACCGTTAACAATATTACTTTCTAGCATAATGGTTTTTGGAAGTTTATCTGAGAACTATGAATTTGCCGCGATGAAAGCAAGTGGAATTTCACTTCAAAGATCCATGAAAAGTTTGATCTTCTTCACAATAATTCTTGGTTGTCTTACATTCTTTTTTTCCAATAATATAGCGCCAATTGCAGAATACAATTTTCATAATTTAAGAAAGAATATTTCAAAGGTAAAACCAGCAATGGCTATTGCTGAAGGACAATTTAGCCAAATAGGAAATTACAATATAAAAGTTGAGGATAAGTATGGTAGTGAAGGAAAATTACTTGACAAAGTAATAATTCATCAGAAAAAAAATATACCTGGAAATTACACTGTTATTAAATCTAAAAAAGGTGAAATTGTTAGTGAGGAAAATTCAGACATATTACAGCTAAAATTATATGATGGAAATTATTATGATGAAATAATTTCAAAGGATTATTCAGAAAAAATTAAGAAACCTTTTGTGAAAAGTTATTTTGAGGAATATTTAATAAATATTGATTTAGCATCAATCAATAATGTTGATTTTTCTCAAGAGGATGATGTAAATAAGCATTCAATGATGAAAGTAAATGAGCTAAGTTTTGCAATTGACTCGCTTAATGATAAAAAAATTGAGGATATAAATGTTATAAGCTCAAAAATGCTGAATAGATCAAATTTTAAAACCATCAATTATAATTTAAACCCAAAAGAGGAGGTTAATTATGAAAATGAGAACTTCTTAAACCTTTTTCAACCCACAAAACAAAAACAATTATATGATTTGGCTCTAAGTTCAGTGAAAAGCACAATAAGCATTGTAAAATCAAATAAAACAATTCAGTCATATAGAGAACAGAATCTAAACAAGCATATTATGACCATGCATGACAAGTTTTCCCTAGGATTTGCGTGTATTATTTTATTTTTTA
This sequence comes from uncultured Bacteroidota bacterium, assembly GCA_902560045.1. GTDB lineage: Bacteria > Bacteroidota > Bacteroidia > Flavobacteriales > Flavobacteriaceae > MED-G13. The sequence goes on from CACEKJ010000009.1 coordinate 2,934, forward strand.
TCGGTGCCCCTCTTGGAACAATAATAAGAAAAGGGGGATATGGTTTACCCTTGGTAATATCAATTCTATTATTTTTGGCATATCATTTTTTAGGAATCTTTTCAAAAAACTTAGCAGAAGATAGTAGTATTAACCCTGTACTTGCAAGTTGGTTGTCAACTCTAATAATGTTACCAATTAGTATGTATTTAACATATAAAGCAACAAATGATAGAAGTGTTTTTAATTTTGGAGATAAATTTTTAAACTTCTTAGCTAAATTAAAGAAATAAATATGTCAAAAGATAAGTTTAAACTTAACACTATTGAATCAGCAATTAACGATATAAGAAAAGGAAAAATTGTAATTGTTGTAGATGATAAAAATAGAGAAAATGAAGGAGATTTCTTAGCTGCTGCTGAACTTATCACACCTGAAATAATTAATTTCATGGCAACTCATGGAAGAGGATTGATCTGTGCGCCGATTACAGAAGATATTTCAAAGAAATTAGGATTGAATTTAATGGTTGGAACAAACACAGATCCTCAGGATACTGCATTTACAGTTTCAATTGATTTAAAAGGGAATGGAGTAACAACGGGTATCTCTGTTTCAGATAGAGCTACAACAATTAAAGCACTAATAGACAAGAACACGAAGCCTAATCAATTTTCTAAGCCCGGTCATGTTTTTCCACTTGTTGCAAAAAACGGAGGTGTTTTAAGAAGGACTGGACATACTGAAGCCGCTATAGATTTACCTAGACTTGCAGGATTAAAACCCGCAGGCGTTATTGTAGAAATTATGAATGAAGATGGCTCAATGGCCAGAGTTCCAGATTTGGTCAAAGTTGCTAAAAAGTTTAATCTCAAAATCATATCTATTGAAGACCTGGTTGCTTACAGAATGGAACATGATTCCTTAATCGATAAAAAAGAGGATTTTGAGATAAATACAAGATTTGGAAGTTTTCGTTTGAGAGCTTATGAGCAAACTACTAATAGTAATGTTCATATTGCCCTAACCAAAGGAAGCTGGGAAAAAGGTGATAAAGTTCTAACGCGAATAAATTCAAAATCTATTAATAATGATATTTTAGGTACTCTAACTAGTAATACCGAAAATTCTTTAAATAAGATGTTTAACATCATCAATGAAAATAAATCAGGTGCAATAATATTCATTAGTCCTGAACAACAATCTATTGATACATTAAGAAGGTTAAATATCCTAAAGAAAAAACAACAGAAGGATAAAGTTGCAAAAGCACCTATCATTGGAATGGATGATAGAGATTTTGGTATTGGCGCTCAAATATTACATGATTTAGATATTACAAATCTCAAATTAATTTCTAATACTAAAGGAACCAAAAGGGTTGGAATGATCGGATACGGACTTGAAATTTCTGATTACGTTAGTTTTTAGAATAATCAAAAATCCAGTTTAAAAAATCAGGATCTCTAAAAACATTAAACCAGCTATCATGATTTACATTTTCATATAAGGTGAATTTTGGACTTCCACCTTGTTCTATAATTGATTTAACCATATTTATCGAAAGTTCAGGAAAAACAACATCGTCATCTGAACCATGAGCTACCCATAAAGGAGTTGATTTTGCAAATTCTTTTGCCCATTGTGGATTTCCTCCACCACAAATCAAAACAGCGGATGCAAACATGTTAGGTCTATGTTTTAACAATTCAAATGAACCCATTGCTCCATTAGACAATCCCGTTAAATAAATCCTTTTATTATTAATTTTTTTATCATTAACTAAATCGTCTAAAAGACTCATAACAAGTGATAAAGAATTTGTAGGAGACGCATCATCGGGAAAAACTTGTCTTATTTTTTTATTGGTTAATTTTCTACTTGACCAATTATCATTTAAAGGTGCTTGAGGTAATAAAACAAATGAAGGGAAATTTTTTCTGTTTGATTTATCTAAAATAACTTTATCAATATATTTTAATTGTAACTCGTTGTCATTACCTCTTTCTCCTATACCATGAAGAAAAACTAAAAGAGGATAGGATTTAGAATCATCATATTTATAAGGATATATAAGTCTATAATTAATACTACCGTTAGAATTTGAATACTCCTTATAATTATCAATCATTTTACTACCACAAGATGAAATTAATAAGCAAAAAAGAAATAATAATAGGTTTTTAAATTTCATGTCTTTAAAGTTTTAAATAATATAATATAAATAATTTAAAAAGATTTTTTGAACCAAAGAAAAACAAGTATATATTTGCATGCATTATTGGAGGAATGGCAGAGTGGTCGAATGCGGCAGTCTTGAAAACTGTTGAGGGTCACACCTCCGGGGGTTCGAATCCCTCTTCCTCCGCTGTTTACAGGGTAGAATAGCCTTTAGGGTACTAGATAGGGTACTCAAAGGCTATTTTTTTTATTTCAATGATTTGTTAATTTAATTTTTGACCAAAGGTTTTTTCCTCAATATTTTCAACCATTTGTTTGTAATATAACATGAACATATCTTTTTGTTCCTTAGTAAAATGACTTTTACCTTCTCCACTTTTCCCTTTTCTAATAAACTGATTAAATATTTTTTCTGAAACTTTACGTTGCTCCCCGAATAAGTTTTCATTTTTTTTCATATAATCAAAGCTAGAATACTTTAAAGCTCTGTTTATTGCTTTTTTATCTGTAGGAATTCCCAAAAAACTAATTATGCGCTCAATTTCTTTTGTCTTATTTTTTAAAAGATCTTCATATTTTATATATAGAATTGAAAGTTTATTTTTATTTATCATCCACTCTCTCGTGTGTTTAAACCATTTTTTTTGTTTAAAAAAAATTTTTAAATATTTATCTAATTTTAAATCAGGGTTATTATAGTTTTTTTGTTGGTGGTAGTTTGAAATGGCAACATCCATTCCATTTCTGTATACATAAATGAACCTTCCTTTTGTTTTTTTACCAAATTCTTTATAGTTATCATGAGTTTTAATAATTCTAGGAGAGGTTAAATCTGGCGGTTTCTGACCAATAAAAGAAGCATTGTGGATCCAAGGTGAAACCTCATATATATGCTTAAAATTCATTCTCCCATCAGTGGTTAAATGGTATAAAATCATTTGCATTAATGTTGTTCCAGATTTTGGATATGTAGATATATATATATCATCTTCACGCTCACCAAATATAATTTTAAATTGTTCAAATTTAAATTTGTGTGATATGTTGAAAAAATAGCGAGCTAAATTTGCAAATAGTTTATTAATCTTGAAAGCATATTCAGCTAATATCCCGTAACCGTTATATTCTTTCTTATCTACCTTTTTCATAAATAAAGATTAGCAGATATAAACTAATTTATGTGCTATGTTTTTAATCGCAGTAGGTCTGAATTTCATCCCAGGTAGTATTCCAGTCACTCCAAGTTCCGCTATCTTGTACAACACCATTAAGTGAATAAGTGTATGTACCGTCTTGACAATATGTGTAAACGTAAGTATTTCCACCATCGACATAAGTGTAGGTACAACATTGATTGTCATCGTCACTACTACATGAAACAAGACCAGCAGTAAAAAAAGTTCCTAAAAAAATCGCAAAAAATTTAAAAATTCTTTTCATAACAATTTAAATATAATAATTATTTACAACTCCCCAAAACATTAATTTATTTTAATGTATATTCGTTAAACACAAACGAATTGGTTTGATTGATTGCTATGGTTGGCTCTCTTTCAAACCTTTTCACTTTTATAGCATATTTGAAATATTTAATGTTAGTTTTGCAAAAATTTATGAAAAACAGTAATGTCTAAGATTAAAAATATAGCGATTATAGCACACGTAGATCACGGAAAGACCACTTTAGTTGACAAAATTATGTTTCATTGCCAATTATTTAGAGAAAATGAAAATAAAGGTGATTTAATACTTGATAACAACGAATTGGAAAGAGAAAGAGGTATTACAATTACCTCAAAAAATGTTTCCGTTACGTATAAAGAAACAAAGATTAATATTATTGATACACCTGGACATGCTGATTTTGGAGGTGAAGTCGAAAGGGTTTTAAATATGGCAGACGGAGTTCTTCTTCTTGTTGATGCTTTTGAGGGCCCCATGCCTCAAACAAGATTTGTATTACAAAAAGCACTTGAACTTGGCCTTAAACCTTGTGTTGTTATAAATAAGGTCGATAAAGAAAATTGTACCCCTGAAGAAGTTCATGAGTCTGTATTTGATCTTATGTTTGAATTAGAGGCTGAAGAATGGCAACTAGACTTTCCTACAGTCTACGGATCAGCCAAAGAAAACTGGATGAGTGAGGATTGGAAAAATAAAACCGAAAATATTGAACCTTTACTTGATATGGTTATTAACCATATTCCGTCACCAAAAATAGAAGAAGGTAGTCTTCAGATGCTTATTACTTCGTTAGATTATTCCTCTTTTACAGGAAGAATTGCAATTGGTAGACTTCAGAGAGGTAAATTAACTAGTGGAGCTAATATTTCGCTGGTTAAAAGAGACAAAACAATTTTAAAATCTAAAATTAAAGAATTGCACGTGTTCGAAGGTTTAGGTAGGAAAAAAGTTCAAGAGGTTGAGGCTGGAGACATCTGTGCAATAGTGGGTTTAGAAAACTTTGAGATTGGAGATACCATTGCTGATATTGAATCGCCAGAGGCTCTAAATTCAATTTCGATAGATGAGCCTACAATGAGTATGCTTTTTACAATCAATGACTCACCTTTTTTTGGAAAAGATGGCAAATATGTTACTTCAAGGCATATAAAAGAAAGATTAGATAGAGAATTAGAAAAAAATCTTGCACTAAAAGTTGAACCCACAGATAGTGCAGATAAATTTTTGGTTTTTGGAAGGGGTGTTTTGCATCTATCCGTTTTAATCGAAACCATGAGAAGAGAAGGTTATGAACTTCAAATTGGACAACCCCAAGTTATTACCAAAGAACTGAATGGAGTAAAATGCGAGCCTTTTGAAGAAATGACAATAGATTTACCAGAAGTAATCTCAGGAAAAGCTATTGAAATTGTTTCAATTAGAAAAGGTGAAATGACTAGCATGGTTTCAAAGGGAAGCAGAATGATTTGTGAATTTATAATTCCGTCAAGAGGTATTATTGGATTAAAGAATCAGCTTTTAACAGCAACGGCTGGAGAAGCAATATTATCCCATCGGTTTTTAGACTTTAGACCGATAAAAGGAGGTATTCCTGAGAGATTGAATGGCTCTCTTGTTTCAATGGAAAAAGGTTTAGCTATCCCCTATTCAATCGATAAACTTCAAGATAGAGGAAAATTTTTTGTTAATCCAGGTGAAGAAATATACGAAGGTCAAGTTATTGGTGAAAATTCAAGAGGAGATGATATGGTAATTAACATAACAAAGACAAAGAAACTTAGTAATGTTAGGTCATCTGGTGCTGATGAAAAAGCAAAAATTATTCCTGCTATAAAGTTTTCCTTAGAAGAAGCATTAGAATATATTCAAAAGGACGAATATGTTGAGGTAACTCCAAATAGTTTAAGACTCAGAAAAGTTTTATTAAAGGAAGTTGAAAGAAAAAGAAATAAATCAATTTCATAACATTTATCCCCTTGAAAATTTCAAGGGGATTTTATTTTAATTTATCGCCTTTGGTCTACCAGGTGTGTAAGGAGCTCCCGAATTTTTTAAAAACTTCTCCAATTCATTCATTTCAAGCTTTAGATTTTCAATTAAAACTTTAATTGGCTCAAATTCTTCTTTGGCAATTTCATAATTATCCATGTGCGTTTTTGTTGGCGCAGCTGTAGAATATTTTTGATAATAAGCTACAGCCCCTAATCTCGATGAAGGGGTTAAATAGCTTTGAATATCTAGTCTACTTTTAACACCATCGCCATAGAACTTTTCACTAATTTCTCTGATTGATTTATTAATATCCCAAACCATTTTTGATATATCTTCCAATGGTTGTTCAGAAATTTTTACTGCTTTTTCTATAAAAGGCATTTTATCTCTAACTTCGGAAAATTTTCGTGAATACTCCCCTATTAAACCTTGTAATAAAGAAACTTTTCTTTGAAATTCAACTTTAGCATTTCTATCCTCTGCGGGCATTACCGTATTGTTTAATGCAATAACATTAAAACTTTTTGGATCAACTAAATTAGTCATCTCACCTTCATTTAATACTGCCATTTCAATCGAATAAGTACCTGGATTAATCAAGGTCCCTTCGGATACACCTGCAAAAGGGTTGTAGAAAGAAGATGAACGCAAACTTATCGGGTCTTTTTCCTCATATCTCAGATTCCATGTAAATCTACTCAGTCCTTTGGAAGGGGATCTAAATATTTTTTTAACTACCTCATTTTTATCGTTTCTTATCGTAAATACAAGCTGCGGCTTTTCTTCATTTATTTCTTTGTATAATTCTTCATATGAAGGGTATAAAACATCCTTCTCATCCTTAATAAGTTCCTTTTCTTTCTTTTGTCTTTTTGATTTTAACGATTCATATTTCTCATTATAATTATAGGCAAAGATTGCTACTGGATCCAGATTATCAGCCAAGTAAAAATTATCCCCCTGAAATGCTTTTCCTGGAAGGCCTAAAGGAGCTGCTTTTTCCCACATGAGTGCATCCCTGACATCATATAGTTTTGGCTTATCTGTAACTTCTTTATTTTCTATTTCTCTTAGTACAGAATAGTCATCCATCACATAGAATCCTCTTCCAAAAGTTCCCAAAACCAAATCATTTTCTCTTTGCTGAATAGCAATATCTCTTACGGCGATTGTTGGTAGTCCGTTTGACAACTCTTTCCATCTTCCACCTGAATTAGGAGAGAAAAACACACCAAATTCAGTACCACAAAAAATTAAATTACTGTCAATATGATCCTCTTCAATTGAATACACACTACCCCTTTCAGGAAGGTTATTACTTATAGACTTCCAAGTATTTCCTCTGTCATCTGATCTAAATATGTAAGGCTTAAAATCGCCATATTTATGATGATTAAAAGCTACATACATAACATTTATATCATGTTGAGACAAATAAACTGAATTCACATAGGATTGGTTAGGAGCTCCGTCAATATTATCAATTTTTCTCCATGACTCTCCTGCATTTTCAGTTACCTGAATTAAACCATCATCTGTTCCTATAGCTATGAAATCTGGATCTAATGGAGACTCTGATAGAGCAACTATAGTTCCATAAGGTGAAGTTGAACCATTTTTTGCAACAGCATCAATGCTTAAAACTCTATCATATACTTTTAAACTGTTTCTGTTTATTTGCCTTGAAAGATCATTACTTATAACATCCCAACTGTTTCCGTAATCGTCTGATCTGAAAACTTTGTTAGCGGCAAAATATAGTCTACCAGATTTATGCTTACTTACAGCCAAGGGCGCATCCCAATTCCATTTGTAATCTAATTCACCTTTTCTAGCGATAGGCTTAATCCCCACTTCTTCACCACTTAATTTGTCATATCTTACTAACCAACCGTATTGAGATTGAGCATATACAATATTTGAGTTTTCAGGATCTACCTGAGATTCAAAACCATCTCCACCATGTGTAATAAACCAATCTTGGTTAGAAATACCGTGAGAGTTATTTACTCTTGATGGTCCTCCTAAACTAAAATTATCTTGAGTTCCTCCATATATATTGTAAAATGGCTCTGCGTTGTCTACAGCAACTTTATAAAATTGTGTAACAGGTAAATTCTTCTTATAATCCCATTTTTTTCCTGAATCAAATGTTTCATATATACCTCCATCACATCCAACCAACCAATGAGAATTGTTGTTTGGATTAATCCACATGGCGTGATTATCAACGTGTTTGTAATCTTCTCCTACATTTTTAAAGGTTTTTCCACCGTCGTGTGTAACTGACATCCATGTATCCATAACATAAACTACATCTTCATTTACAGGATCAGCAAAAATTTCCTGATAATAATTTCCGCTGGTAGATTTACCACTTTGTTTTACCCATGTTTCTCCCCTATCTGTTGATTTATAAAAACCTCCCTTTCTTTGAGAAGCTTCTACAATTGCATAAATAATTTCAGGATTAGCGTCAGAAATATCTAAACCAATTCTACCCAACTCAACTGATGGGAGACCTTTATTAATTTTTTTCCATGTTTCACCGCCGTCAGTTGACTTATGAAGACCTGATCCTGGGCCCCCACCAACATAGGTATATACATGTCTTCTTCTTTGATGACTTGCAGCATATAAAATTTCAGGGTTCCTAGGATCCATATGAATTTCACTAAATCCAGTGTGTTCGTTGATATTTAAAATTTGAGTCCAAGAATCACCACCATCAGTAGTTTTATAAATTCCACGATCACCACCTTTACTCCAAAGGGGACCATATGCAGAGACATACACAACTTCAGAATTTTCTGGATGAACAATTATATTTCCGATATGTTCAGAATTCTTAAGACCCATGTTTTTCCATGACTTACCTCCATCGATAGATTTATATACTCCATCCCCGTAAGCTACTGATCTCTGATTGTTGTTTTCACCAGTACCAATCCATACTATATTAGTATTGTTTGGGTCAATGGTAACACATCCAATCGAATAAGATGATTCGTTATCAAAAATAGGATAATAATCAACACCCCAATTTGAGGTTTTCCATACACCACCAGAAGCTACAGCCACATAATATTCAAAAGCATTATCTGGATTTATAGCTAAATCCGAAATTCTACCTGAGGTTAATGCAGGACCTACAGATCTCCACTTCAATGCACTTACTGATATTTCATCTAACGGCTCTTTCTTATCTTTTTTCTTTTTTTGTGAATGTGTATTTAACCCTATAAATAACATTACCATTATTAATATATATCTTTTCATATTTTATAATTTGTGAGCTTTCTAAATTAATAAAAACTTGTATTTAATATGCTATATTTTTTTAATTTTAATAAAAAATAAAAAGTTGAATCCCGATTCAGGAAAAGAACGTAAAATTTCAGAATTTTTACTGAAAAACAGTAATGGTATTTCGGTTAAAATTCTTTCTTTCGGAGGTATAATTCAAGAAATAAATCTCCCTGATAAAAATGGTTTAACAGAGAATGTAGTTTTAAGTTATATCAATCCTAAAGATTATATTAAAGACAATTTTTATATGGGTGCATTGATTGGAAGATATGCAAATAGAATTTCCAAAAGCTCCTTTGAGTTAAATGAAGAAACATTAAAACTTACTAAAAACGAAGGTGAAAACCATCTTCATGGAGGACATAAGGGATTTCATAATGTAAACTGGTTTTTTGACGAAAAAAATATAAAAGAAGATTCTATAACGCTGACACATTTCAGCGAAAATTATGATAATGGATATCCTGGAAATTTAAATGTTTCTGTAAAGTACACTCTTTCAAATAGAAATATTTTGGATATTGAATTCTATGCAATATCCGATAGAGACACTATATTTAATCCAACAAGTCACTCCTATTTTAATTTGAATCCAAGAGATAAAACAATAGTTAAACACAGACTAAAAATAAATTCATCTAAGTTTTTAGAAATAGATAACGATTATATTCCCACTGGAGAATTTAAAAATGCTGCCTCCACTCCATTTGATTTTTTAAATGAAAAAATAATTGGAGATGATTTAAATAAAAATAACAAGCAATTAAATATTGCCAAGGGATATGATCATTGTTTTGTTTTAAATAAAGGTAAAAAAATAGCAGCTGAGTTATCAGAATTGGAATCAGGTAGATTAATTCAAATATTCACCGATCAACCAGGAATTCAATTATACACAGGAAATCATTTAAAGGGGGTATTTTCAAAAAATCAAGGTTTATGCTTGGAGACACAACACTTTCCAAATTCTCCAAACATTAAATCATTTCCGTCAACAATAATAAAAACAAATACCGATTACTACTCAAAAACAAGCTACCATTTTAAATTAATTTAAAATATAAGACATAACGATTCCTTAATATATTTATAAAAATTAATTGTTATAATTGCAAACTAACTATAAATAACTAACTATGAAAAATTTAATTTATTCGTTTATACTATTGTTTTCTTTTACAATGGTTGGACAAGACGGAACTGAAATTTGGATGAGCTATGAGCTTAAAGCAAAAGACGGTATGTCTCAAAAATTTGAAGCAGCTGCAGCTAAAAAAACGCAGAAATATAATTCCACTGCCGAGAATGGAATTTTTACTTTTAACATTATGGATGGTGAAAACCAAGGTATGTACTCACGAGTTATTGGGTGGAAAAATTGGGATTTCATGAATTCTAATGAAGATAGATCTGAAGAATTAAAATACTGGAGAGATAATGTTGATCAGTATGTAGATTCTTCAACAGGTTGGAAAGTTTGGAGAAGAGTAAAATGGGCTTCTCATAATTGGACTCCAGAAACAACATTTGACTATATGTTAAAGCACACAAGAGTAATAAAGCCAGGAATGGATCAAGATGTTAATCACTTCTTAGGTAGATTACAAAGAGTTTATGAAAAGCATAACTACACAGGTGTAGTAGCAGTATTTAGAGTAATGTCTGGTGGAAATACTAACGAATATATAATCTGTGAAGGTTTTAATAAATATGGTGAATTAGGAGAATATCCTGATACTGATAAAACTGAAGAAGAATTATATAATGAAATGTTTGGATGGGAATCATACAGAAAAGACGCTAAAGCTTACAATTTAGCACTTGAAATGTATAGTAGAACAACCGAAAGACAACACTTCAATGCAGAGCTAAGTACACAACTTTAATTAGTAATTAAACTAACCATAAAAAAGCTCCCATTTTGGGGGCTTTTTTTATTTAACAATATCTGTAAATTCAATTGGGGTTTTAATGTGAGGTAAGTATTTTCTTCTTTCCATATTTACAAGATTCTTATCTCCAAATTCTTTTTTATCTGTGTCAAATATTACTCTCCAAATTTTTCCTTTTTTGGATTCAGATACGTACAAGGATCCGTCAGGACCTTCTGCTAATCCCATAGGCCTATACATTGCATCCTTTACGTCTTTGATAATCTCAACATTTGCAAATCCATCAGCAAAAATTTCTAAATTTCCAGATGGTAAACCATCCTTGAACGGAATAAAACCAATAACATATCCAGCTTGAGGATAAGGTGCTCTATTTGTTGAGCCATGAAACGCTATAAATGCACCGTTTTTATATCTATCCGGAAACATATTTCCAGTGTAAAACAGTAAGTCATTGGGTGCCCAATGAGCAGGTAATCCGTAAATTGGATCAGCATACTTACTTGAGGCTTCAATTTTTCCGTTACCTCCGTACTCTGGAGCCACTAATCTTTTATTTTTAAAATGATCGTAATAAGTGTAGGGCCAACCAAAATCATCACCTTCGTTTATCATCATAAACTCATCTGCAGGCAAAACTGCATTATCCCACTTGGAAAAATATTTTGGTGCATGATTATGTAAATAATCTCTTCCGTGATTTACGGCGAATAATTTATCCAATTGATTATTCCAAGTTATACCAACTACACTTCTAACTCCAGTAGAGTATTTTATGCCATCTAATAATTTCTGATTTGGTATGTTTTTATCATATTTCCAAATGGCTCCCAAATAATCTAATTCATCACATGGATTTCTACCTAAAACAGTGGCCATAGGATCATCATAACCTTTAGCTAAATCCTCACATGAATTTGTAAAGCCACTGAAAGTAACATACATATTATTCTCATTATCGAATGCAAGAGATTTAGCATTATGCCATCTCATTGGATAAGGATCTTTTAGAATTATTTCGGGCTTTCCTTTAGGAACTAAATTTAGTGAATCTAACTTTTGTCTATATATAACAAGCTCAGAACTGAAATATAAATAACCTTCATTGATTTTCATTTCCGTTGCAAACCTGCCATCATTTGGATAATCTCCAAACCTCTCTACAATATCTGCTTTTCCGTCCCCGTCTGTGTCCCTTAGGGCAACATTACCGTTTTTACCAAAATCAACCCTTAATTTAACATAAATATCCCCGTTATTGTTAACCGCTAAATGCCTACTTTTTCCAACTCCATCATGAACAACTAAAGCTTTAAATCCATCAGGAAGGATTAAGCCTCCATTATCAGTATCAAAAATTAAAACTTTATCATCTTCACATGAAAAAAGAAAAAAAACTAATAATAAAAAATAGCTAAGTAATCTCATGAGGAATTATTAAATTGTAAATCTAATTATTTCAATAAAGGTAATGATATGAAAGGAAGATTAATAATTTTACTATTTATAGCACTAAATCAAACTTACGCACAAGGGATTTTTGATGACAAACTACCAGCTTCTAGGCAAGATACTTTAAGAGGAAGTATTACACCTGAAAGAGCCTGGTGGGATCTTACATATTATCATTTAGATATTAAAGTAGAACCTGATAAAAAATATATAAGTGGTTCTAATACAGTTGGTTATAAAGTATTGGAATCAAATAAAGTAATGCAAATTGATCTTCAAAAACCAATGAATATTACCTCAATAACTAGTAAAAACAAAGAATTGAAATTTACGAGGGAAGGTAACGTATACTTTGTTGAACTTAGAAAAAAACAAAAAAAAGGAGATGTAAATTACATTAAAATTAATTATGAAGGATTTCCAAAAGAAGCTATCAGAGCCCCATGGGATGGTGGTTTGTCATGGAAAAAAGATGAAAACGATAATCATTTTATCGCAACATCATGCCAGGGTCTAGGAGCGAGTGTTTGGTGGCCTAATAAAGATCATATGTATGATGAGGTAGACTCCATGCTAATTAGCGTAAATGTTCCAAAAAACTTAACAAATGTTTCTAACGGAAGGTTAAAAAAAATAACCGAACTAGATGATGATACTAGGACATTTGACTGGTTTGTTACAAATCCGATAAATAACTATGGAGTTAATATAAATATCGGAGATTATGTTAATTTTTCAGAACTCTATAAAGGGGAAAAAGGAGATCTAGATATAGACAACTATGTTTTGAGCTACAATCTTGAAAAAGCCAAAGAACAATTCAAACAAGTTCCAATGATGATTGAAGCTTTTGAACATTGGTTTGGACCCTACCCCTTCTATGAAGATAGTTTTAAAATGGTTGAAGTACCTTATTTAGGTATGGAGCATCAAAGCTCTATTACCTACGGAAACAAATTTCAAAATGGATACTTAGGCAGGGATCTTTCAGGTTCTGGTTGGGGTTTAAAGTTTGATTACATTATTATTCATGAAGGAGGTCACGAATGGTTTGCTAACAATATTACCTACAAAGACGTTGCTGATATGTGGGTTCATGAAGGATTTACCTGCTACTCTGAAAATCTATATGTTGATTATTTCTTTGGAAAAGAAGCTTCAGCTGAATATGTAATTGGAACAAGAAGGGGTATTTCAAATAAAAAACCAATTATCGGTCAATATGATGTTAATAGAGAAGGATCTGGGGATATGTACTCAAAAGGAGCAAATTTACTTCATACGATTCGTCAACTTACCAATAATGACGAGCTTTGGAGACAAACTCTTAGAGGGTTAAATGAAGAATTCTATCACTCAACTGTTACAACCAAAGAAATCGAAGAATATATCTCAAATAGTATCGAAATTGACTTGTCAAGGGTATTTGATCAATATTTAAGGGATTATAGAATTCCTGTTTTTGAATATGAAATTAACAACGGTATTTTAAGTTACAGATGGAATGATGTAATAGAAGGGTTTGATATGCCTATTGAAGTTAAAATTGATGGGGAAACTAAATTATTACAACCAACTAATAAATTCCAGAATTTGAAAATTAAAAACCTTTATGTAAATGTTGATAAAGACTACTATGTCTATAGTAAAGATTTAAAAGTAGTTGTAGAAAATTAACTAAAAAATCATCTTTTTATTAGCTTTTTATTATATGTATAATCGGATGCTTTTAATTTTAAAAAATAATAGCCCGTCTCCAATGATTCTACATTTATAAGCTGATTTACAGATGTATTTTTAAAAGATTTGATAAGTTTTCCTGAAACATCAAATATTTCAATAAGATCAACATCTTTATTCACAACAAAATAATCATATGCTGGATTTGGGTAAATCAATAAATCATCATTAATTACATTAATAGTTGATAATGTTGTTGAAGCCTGATTTCCATAAATCTTAAACTCACCCGGAACAAGTGAAATTGGGTCTGTTGTCGAAGATATTGTAATTGACTCCTCAGCATTTTCATCCATTAAATCATACCACGTACCTGTATATGGAAAAGAAGGAATGACTGTATTCTCGACAACATCTAAATTTGCAACAATAACAATGTTTTTCAATTCAGAAGAAGAAATATTATCATCCCATATATAAATTATCGGAGTTAATCCACCTGAGCTAATACTATAATCTCCTTCAAAGACATCTTCGTTAATTTTTAGATTTATAATTTTAGACCAGTCGTTATATATTTGATTTCTGTTTTCGTTTGATAACCAATTTTCAACCCATTGTGGTTGAGGTTTAGTATCCAATTTACAATCAGGTTCATAAACACTACCGTCATAACATGTAAATAAAGAATTATCCATTCCCAAATCAGAAAAATGCCATATCATTTTTGGACCTGGAATCGTAAGACTTATAGCGCCAATTGCAGACATTCTTGATAAAGAAGTGTTTAAATCTTGAATATTATATCCATCCCAACTATTTCCGTATTGTAATGCTTTATACATAACTCTCTCTTCGTCATGACTTTCAAAGTATCCTACAAGTCTTTTTTCTGAGAAACCTCTACTTTCATGACCTATACCGCTTATGTTGCTGTCAGCTGCATAACCCATTGCCAATTGATAATAAGAATTGCTGGTTTTTCCCCAAAGCATTATTCCTTTGCCTTCATTTACTCTGTAATTTGCCCACTGCTGCTCCTCTGTACTTCCTCCTAAATGTTCAAAAATCACATAATGATCTGGATCTAAACTCCAAGAGTAGTCAGCATAATTTTTCAAAATATCTACTCTATCCTGCTGATAACTATTAGTACAGTCAAAATCATTTCCATTACAATTTTGAGTAAATCCTTTTGTTAAATCCCATCTGATTCCATCTATTTTAAAGTCCTCAATCCATCTTTTAATCACTCTGTGTGTATAATATTGAGTATATGTGCTTTGATGATTAAAATCATTCCCCAGACTGTAACTATGAGTCGCCTCTAAATTAAAGTATGGATTTTCCGTACTAGCTGGTCCCCAACCATCATTATTTATATCTTGCATCCACATTCTATTCATTGGACTTCTACCCATAACATGGTTCATAACTAGATCTAAAATAACGGCAATTTCATTCTGATGACAGAGATCGATAAATTCCTTTAACTTATTCTCAGGACCGTAAAACTTATCCACAGCCATATGAAAAGAAGTATTGTATCCCCAGCTTTCATTTCCTTCAAACTCCATTACAGGCATCAACTCAATGGCATTTATATTTAAATTTTTGAAATAATCTATTTTATCAATTAGATTCTGAAAGGTTCTTTCTGAATCAAAATCTCTAATTAAAACTTCATAAATAATTAAATCTTCTTTTTTTGGTTTTTCAAAATTTTCAACTTGCCAATTATAATCACTAGAGGAGAGATTAAATAAAGTAACTTCTCTTTCCTGACCTTCTGGGTATGTCGGTAAGTTTGGATAAGAATTTTCGGGTATCCACGGATCATCAAATGGAGATAGAACTAAATGAGAGTAAGGATCAGCTGTTTTAACTAATTCAGGGGAATTTTCTAATGGTTCTAGGTCAACAACCCAATATTGATAAGTGTGATCAATATCTGAATCTAAATTATCAATTACCAACCAAAATTTACTTGAATCAGGATCCTTTTTCATTATATAAGACTCATCAGGCTCCCAATTATTAAAACTTCCAGAAACATAAACAAAATCCTTGTATGGGGCATCTAAAACAAGCACAACAGAATTATCTGAAAAATAATTTATTCCATCCTCAACATTTGATGGAATGGATTCATTTTCTGTTGAATTAACCAAGATTGAAAAAAACTTTATTATTTGAGAAGAACCTTGCGTTACAACCAATTTACAATATTTGTTATCTTGAATATTATCAAAAATAAAACCTTCATATTCACTTGTGTTATTTTGTGTATCTACCAAATTATCATTTGAATAAAGCTGGTAATTAGCATTCCCTCCAGTATTTACTGCATTAATCTCTACACTATCACCATTATCTACAATTAATAATCCTGAATTGTCAGGATTTATCATATCTACTTGAAATGAGCCCACTTCAATAAAAAAATCTGAACAACCATAATCCTTAAACTCTTGTGAACCATTTTCATTTCTGAAAACTAACCCCATATTAGTTGCATTTGAAATTTGGGTGTTTGTAAGGTTGTAGTAATCCGAAGGAATAATGGTAATACTCCATGTACCATCTCCATTATTATTCATTTCACCCACTCCATCGTCTTGACCCCAATTTCCTATAACAGAAAAACCCCAAGGTTCTGCCTCATTTCCGATACCAGAATGCATATAAACCTTATTGGGATTATTAAAACCATTACAATCTGTTTGGTTGCTGTTTGCATCAATGGTTATTGTTACTGATTGATTTACTTCAAAAGGGCTTGGGTTTGTGGTTAACTGGGCAAACACAAAATTTGTAATCAGAAATAAAAAGATTAATAGATTTTTTTTCATAGTGTAATATAAATTAAAAAAACCTACAATTTAATACTGAAACTGTAGGTTTTTTTTAAAAATTTAATATGTTAAATTACCACTGATACATTTCAATTGTCGGTGGATTTGCAGCCATATTTAAAATAATATTATATGTTCCTGCTGACACAGGGATATTCGCCCCGTTTACTTCCATCAAACCATCATTCCCATCATCTCCGTAATTTAGACCCCAAGCATCATTTTGTCTAACCTTTATTTCTCCGTCAACAAGTTCAGCACCAGACAAATAATAATAACCTTCCATGATACCAAAGTCTGGCATAAATTTATCATTTGGACCGTCCCAACCATTAGCAGTTGCACTTCCAACAAGACCCCAAACATCAATTTGCTCCATTGAATAGGTTTGTGTGTTTAAATTCATTGAAACTAGGTAATGACCAGATGAAACAGAGATATTAGCACCATTAGCTTCCATGGATCCGTCAGCTCCGTCGTCTCCATAGTTTAAACCCCAATCATTGTTAAACCTAAATTTAACTTCACCTTCACCAAGAGTTACAACAGCTCTCCAATCGTCTTGATATGAATTATAGTGTAACATCAAGTCAGGTCCATTCCATTGATTTGGAGTTGCACTTCCGACTAATCCCCAAGAGTAGGCCTCCATTGTATAGGTCATACTACTGAAATTGACTTCAATTTTGTATGTTCCAGCTGAAACAGGAATGTTAGCACCATAAGAATCTAAAGTACCATCATTTCCATCATCACCCCAGTTTTCTGCCCAATCGTTATTGTTTCTAAACTTAATTTCGCCATTTCTCAAAGTAACATAAGCCACATAGACATCAGTGGTTGCAGTCGTATAAAATTTAAGATCTGGAATGTTTTCATTACCCCATCCACCAGGCGTAGCAGAACCAACAACCCCTAAATTGGTTGAAAGATCTAAAAGTGATGAATATGGAGTAACATTTAAGTTAACTGTATTAGAAAATATTTCCTGATATTCACTTAATGTTGCTTTAATTCTGAAAATAGCTACACCCTCTTCTGCTGGTGTCATAGAAAGCGATAATAATTTTGCATTCAATTCTTCAACAGTAAATGTTTTTTCTAATGAACTTCCTACAGAAATAATTTGAGGATTAGAAAAATCGCCACCTTGTACATCCATTTGAACAGAATATAATGCTGCTGCATCAAAACCGTAATCAGGATCACTCCATGTAAGAGTTAAAATTTCATTTGTACCATTATCCTCTGATAAATTTAAATTATTATCAGAAAGCGATAAAACTGTTTCTGCCGCATCGTTATAGTAAACTCTTTCCACATCATCACAAGATTGCATGAACGCGAACAAAGCAGTTACATATGTTAGTTTTAATATTAGTTTTTTCATATTGTAAATTTTAATATCCTTCATTTTGGGTTAAATTCGAATTGATTGAAACAACATTAGCAGGTAAAGGAAATATATTTCTATATTCATCAACACCCACTCCAGTTTGTTCATTTCCTTTAAACGGCCACAAATATGAAGAATTGGTGAATTTGTTGAACCTTACAAGGTCTGTTCTTCTCAATCCTTCCCAGTATAATTCTCTTGATCTTTCGTCTAAAATAAAGTCTAAGGTTAAATCACCACTAGAAATATTACCAGATGAATTTCCATATGCTCTTTCTCTAATTTCATTAATCAAAGAAACTGCCGTACCAACGTCTCCTGAACCACCTCTAATTGTAGCCTCGGCATAATTTAAATAAATTTCGGCAAGTCTAATAAGTGGAATATCTGTGTCAACAAAATTACCTGAACTATCACTCCCTTGATTTCCGTTTGAATCAATATTAGTCCACTTTGTTACAGCATAGCCATCTTCAAAAGGTGGAATTGATTCAATTTCTAAATTTTGACCATTTGTATAAAACATGCCTCTTCTATCGCTTGTAAAAGGGCTTATAGAATATGTTTCACTAGATAAGTCCATTTCAATGTAATAAGTACCTGCGGACACAGCAATGTTGGCACCTCCTGATTCAAGGGTACCATCTGCATCATTGTCTCCAAAATTAACTCCCCAATCTTCGTTAAATCTAAATTTAATTTCACCAGAGGCCAGTTCTGCATAAACTGCAAACTCTTGAGCACCTATTTGATACATTTCTAAATCTGGTCCATCCCATCCATTTGGTGTAGCATTCCCAACTAATCCCCAATCAGACATATTACCTAATGAAGAATTAAGAGCATCAATATCAACGGAAAATTGATTTACCAAATTTTTAGTTGTTCTTAAACCTCCCCAGCCTCCATTAACACCGAATTCTCCAGGATTCATTGATCCTCCAATTGCTGCGTGAACTAAAAAGGTTGTACCTCCATAAGTTTGAGATTGCATACCGTCAAAATTCAGGGTAAAAATAAACTCATTTTGAGCACCGTTTACATCATTATCTGCTAAAAATAATTCATCATATGCAGTTCCATTTCCGTTTGCATCATTTGTATTTAATGAATATCCTGAATTCATCACATTTTGTGAATACTCAACACATTCACTGTATCTTGGCTGTCCTGTCCACGTTTCAGAATTTAAGTAAAGTCTGGATAAAAGAGCTTGGGCTGCAGTAATATTTACTCTACCGTATTCGTTAGAGGTAGGTAATACAGAGGAAATATCCAATAATTCACTTTCAATGAAAGCAAATAATTCAACCCTATTACTCTGAGTTGGAAGCTCAGTAGAAATCTCTGTAGTTAAAGGGACATTACCATATAAATCCATTAAATTGTAATAAGCATATGCTCTTAAAAATCGAGCCTCAGCAACAAATAATGAAACCTCTTCTCCACTTAAATCTTGAACATTGCTTATGAATGAATTGCAAAAACTAACTTCCTGTGCTAGCCTGTAATACATAGCTTCTGTAAAATCGTTACTGCTTGACCAATACATACCGTGAAGGTCAGGTAATCCTGGATCACCCCATCCAACAACTGCATGGTCTGTAGTTATCTCATTTAGGTTAAACAACATTCTTGAAAATTGAGAGAATCCCTCATCAATATCTGCAATATCTGCATTTCCAGCAGGACCTGTTTGTCCGGTTAGGGCTAAGCTGGCATATAATTTTGCTAGCGCTCCCTTTGCATCATCAACAGTTGCAAAAACATTTTCTTCTGTAAAACTATCAGGATCAATAGGAGATTGATTTAAGTCGTCATGACATGAAAGAACGAAAGAAAAACTGATTATGTATATAAAACTTTTAAATATATTTTTCATCTTATTTTATTTTAAAATTCAAATGTTACACCAAATACACCTGTTTGAGGTCTTGGGTAAAAATTATTATCAATACCACCATAAATTTCAGGATCAATTCCTTGATAATCTGTAAATGTTGCTACATTTTGCAATGATCCAAAGACTCTTACTTTACAACCATTTTTTGTTGAAAGGTTATAACCAATTGAAATATTGTCAATTTTTACAAACGAAGCTTCTTGAATGTAATGATCACTTAAAAGTGAATTTTCAGTAAAATCAATAAATCCAGTGCTTAAGTAGTCTGAATGAATATTATTCAAAATATTATTTACACTTGCAGCAGCATTAAATACTGCATTTGAAGCTAAATTATTGTAAGCGTAATTTCCGATACTAGCTCTTGCGGTAATTGAGAAATCCCAAGATTTATATCTTATCGAGTTGGTAAGACCCATGATAATGTCAGCAAAAGGATCTTCCTTTATATATCTGTCATCATCATTGATTATATTGTCATTATTTCTATCTACATATACACCCTCAATTGGAGTTCCTGAGTTATCATAAACTTGCTGATAGACTAAGAAACTATAAGGTGCTTCTCCTTCAACATGAGTTTGAATTGTATTTCCAACTCCTCCTGAAATACCACCTATGAATTGTTGGTCTGGCAGTCTTGTAACTACGTTATCATTAAATGCAATATTAAAATCAATAATATTCTCATAATCATCAGTAGTCATTAAAGGAAAATTAAAGTTTAATTCAACCCCTTTATTTTCCATATCACCAATATTTGCATCGATTCTATTTCCAAAATTTGTAAAAGGATCAACCAATGTGTAAGCAATTAAATCTTTCGTTGTCTTTTGGTATATATTAACCGAACCATTTAACTTATTATTAAACATTGAATAGTCAATTCCTAGGTTTAGAGTTTCTCCAATTTCCCATCTTAAGTCAGGATTAATTGGCTCAGGTCTAAAGGTCTGGTAGAAGGAGTCTCCAAATTGATAATAAGCAGTAGATGTACTACCTGTATATCTTGTCAAAAACTTATAATCTCCAAGTCCATTTACATTACCAACCTGTCCATATCCAACTCTTATTTTTAAAGAATTAAAAACATCTCCTTTAAAGAAGTCTTCCTTATCAACATTCCATGCCATAGCAAATGAAGGAAAGAATCCCCATCTATCGTCAGGATTTAATTTGGAAGATGCATCCGCCCTCATTGTGGCTGTAAATAAATATTTCCCTTCAATATCATAATTAACTCTACCAAAGTAAGAGAGTAAAACATTTTTAGACTTATCAATAAATTCGTAATCATTTCCATCCTCTTCAGCTTCACTATCATAAGAGAAGTTATCAAATTCAAATGCTTGGTAAGAATATCCTGCAACAGCGTTAAGAGATGAATTTTCAAATGATTTTTCATAAGTTAAATATGCATCCAATAATGTATTTGTTGCACTTTGAGTATAAGTAGATAAAGAACCGTTCCAAGTAGGATCAGATGTTGGGATCATTTCTGAGGTTGCTCTACTTCCATCACTACTTGCATCATCATAAGCAAGATTAACTGTAGCCTTTAAACCATCCATTGGTAAGTCATAATCCAATTTCAAGTTTGTAATTATTCTTTCTACATCAGAATTATCATCAACTAGATTTAACAATGCTAAAGGATTTGTAGGTGCGCCAATAGCATACTGATTTCCTGAAGCAGGATCAATCCAAGCATAGTAACCATCATATTGTGAGCCATTAAATACCGGTTTTGTTGGATCAAATCTTACTGCATTTCCAATAGCACCTCTATCAGCAAAATCATTTTGAGTATCCATCATTCGTAAATTAAAATCAATGTCTAATTTATCATTCATAAGTGAAGGATT
This sequence comes from uncultured Bacteroidota bacterium, assembly GCA_902560045.1. Taxonomy (GTDB): domain Bacteria; phylum Bacteroidota; class Bacteroidia; order Flavobacteriales; family Flavobacteriaceae; genus MED-G13. The sequence continues at coordinate 24,903 of CACEKJ010000009.1, forward strand.
CATGTTAAGTGAAATTGTGTTTCTTTTAAACTTATCTCCTAACAATACTCCATTATGGTCACCCATTCCTAAAGAAAATCTTGTTGGAATACCATAAATACTTCCATTTGCACTAAAGTTATATTCTTTTCCTAGAGCTTTTTGATAAATCACATCTTGCCAGTTGGTATCATAAGAACCAAGCTGATCAATATATGATTGATCACCAGAATCAAGGATCATTTGAGAAAACTCAGAAGAAGTTAAAACATCTACTTGATCGATTGGTGAGTAAGTTGAAAATTTAGAAGTAAAATTATATTTAAACTCACTGTCTTTTCCTTTAAAAGTACTAATCAATATTACCCCGTTTGCCCCTCTTGAACCGTAAATAGCAGTTGCAGAAGCATCCTTAAGCACAGTCATACTTTCAATATCAGCAGGGTTAATTGAATTCAAAGCGTTTCTAGATCCACCAACTCCACCATCGTTTAATGGGACTCCATCAACAACTATTAAAGGAGAATTTGTAAGTGATAAAGAACCTAAACCTCTTATTCTTATAGCTTGTCCCTCACCTGGAGCTCCTCCTCCTGAGGTTACTGAGACACCTGCCAATTTACCTGAGATTAGTTGTTCAGGAGATAAAACAGATCCTTGATTAAAATCATCTGAAGTAATAAGATCTGCTGCACCGGTAAGATCATCTTTTTTAACGGATCCATATCCGATTAAAAGAATTTCATCAAGTTGTGAAGCATCTTCTGATAATGAAACTTCCATTGAAAGCTCACCATTATAAGTTATTTCACGGGTAGTATATCCAACATATGAAAATATCAGAACATCTCCTGATGAAACATTAATTGAAAAATTACCGTTAAAATCTGATGCTGTTCCAGATGAGGTTCCTTTTACAATTACATTAACTCCAGCAATTGGATCAGAACTTACATCATCCGTTACCTTACCATCTAATAAACTCTGTGAATACAGATTTACAGATAAAAACAAGGCACAAAAAAGCAATAGTAAATTTGTTTTTTTCATTTTTAGTTTTGTTTTTTTAGTTTTAGCCCTAACTTGAGTAAATGGTTAGTTTACGTCAGAACACTGCAAAATTATACTTTTTTATGAATCTACAACGATATAGTATTAAAATTTTATTTACACTGTTAATATTTTTAATAACTCTTAATAATCTTTTTTCTCAAATTGAAAAAATTCATCCACCCAACTGGTGGATTGGATTTGAAAATCAAAATCTGCAACTACTTGTTAAGGCAAACGATATCAGTGAATATAATGTTGAGATAAATTCTCCCGGAATTACACTTTTAGATACTCATAAGGCTGATTCACCAAATTATTTGTTTTTAGATTTAAAAATTTCAACTCTTTCTAAAGAAGGTGATTTTGAAATACTCTTTACAAGAAAGGGTGAGAAATTATCATACGATTACAACTTGAAGAAAAGACGTTCTTTTAAACTTCAAAATGAAGGATTTGACAGCTCTGACGTGGTATATTTGATAACACCTGACAGATACGCAAACGGTGACTATCAGAATGATATAATTAATGGTCTTAAAGAAAATAAGATTAATAGATCTGATAACTATGCTAGACATGGAGGTGATATTAAGGGTATCACTGAAAACTTAAACTACATAAGCGATATGGGATTTACTTCTTTATGGCTAAATCCAGTTTTAATAAATGACATGAGGGAGGGATCTTATCATGGATATGCAACAACTGATTATTACACTGTTGATCCAAGATTTGGAACATTTGAAGAATATTTAGAGTTATCTGAAAAAGCAAATAAGAAAAACATAAAACTAATCAAAGATATTATTGTTAATCACTGTGGATTATATCATTGGTGGATGGATGATTTGCCTTTTGAAGATTGGTTAAATTTTCAAGAAAATTATTTAAAGTCGACAGATCAGACAATCAATCAGAATACCGTTTATTCCAATCACAGGCGATCTACAATTCAAGATATTTACGCTTCAAAAGTGGATTATAGAGGTATGTTGGATGGGTGGTTTGTTCCTACTATGCCCGACTTAAATCAAAGAAATGAGTTTCTTGCTCAGTATTTAATCCAAAACTCATTATGGTGGATTGAATCGCTAAATTTAAGCGGGATAAGACAAGACACATATCCTTATGCAGAAAAAGGGTTTTTAAGTAATTGGGCAGGAAGAATAGTGAAGGAATACCCAAAGTTTAATATTGTAGGGGAAGAATGGAGCTATAACCCTATAAGAATTGCATACTGGCAAGAAGGAAATAACAATAAAGACGGATACGAATCTAATTTGAAAAGCACAATGGATTTTGCTATGCAAAAAGCTATTTATGAAGGGATCTTTGAAGAAGAAAATTGGAACACTGGTTTGATTAAAATATACGAATCCTTGGCTAATGATTTCTATTACAAAGACCCTAATTCTCTTTTAATCTTTAACGACAATCACGATATGAGTAGGATTTATACTCAGATGAAAGAAGATATTGCCAAAACAAAAATGGCCTTGGGATTGATATTAGTTTTACCTAGAATACCACAAATTCTTTACGGTACAGAGATTCTAATGGAAGATAGTGATAATCCAGGGGATCACGGGTTAATAAGAACAGATTTTCCTGGGGGTTGGGATAATGACAAGCGTAATGCATTTAACGGAAAAAATTTAGATAATGATGAGCTTGAAATGCAGAATTACCTAAAAACAATCTTAAACTTTAGAAAGAATAGCAAAGCCATTCATGAAGGTGAAACAATGCATTTTGCTCCTGTTGATGGGGTTTACTTAATTTCTAGAAAAAAAGAAGATGAAACTGTTTTATATATAGTCAATAAAAACAATTCAAATAAAGAATTGTCTCTTGAAAGATTTTCAGAGTTAGGAATTGATAATATGTTTTTCACAGAAATTTATAGCGGGCAAAAATTCCATTGGAAAGGCAAAATTAATCTAGAAAAAAACAGTTCAATTATTATAAGAAATTACTAATTTCTAATCAGTCTAAATAAAAATTTCCTTCATATCTTTATTTAAATTGTTTCTAAATGGAATTGAATCTACATTTGATTAAAATTCAATGAAAATGGAAAATTTACAATTAAGTAACAGCTGCGTAAACTGTGAAAATATTTTAACAAACTCTTTGTGCAGTTTTCATAACGTAGAGGTTAGTGAAAAATATACATGTTCTGATTTTGAAAAGAAGTAAAATTATTTACTTTTAATTTCAAGCTCAATCAATATATTAACTAATTTTGATTGTGCTAAAAAAGAATATTTTATTTCTCTCTTTTATATTATTCTTAAATCTTCATTCTCAAGATTTAGATTATATAACCGAATCCCACCAAAATCAAGGCTCTTTTGAAGTTATCTCAGATTTTCAATCCAACTTTGTTGAAGATAGAACTGTAGAGTTTTGGCTACCTCCTAATTTCGACCCTACTAATAAATACGATTTACTGATAATGCATGACGGTCAAAATTTATTTGACGCAAATAAAACATGGAATAAGCAAGAGTGGAAATTAGACGAATGGGCTTCAAAATTAATTTTAGAAAATGAATTAAGTTCATTTATTATCATTGGAATACATAATTCGGGTAAAAACAGATGGAATGACTATTTTCCTGAAAAAGCTTATGATTTTGTTAAGGATGCAAAATATCTAATCGATAACAAACCAGCCCTATATGCAGATTTATATTTAAAATATATTGTCGATGAACTTATCCCTTTCATAAAGAGTAAATATTTAAAATCTTCTGATGATTTTAGGATAGTAATTGGAGGATCAAGCATGGGGGGATTAATTTCAATGTATGCTGCATTTGAATATCCAGAAATATTTGACGGAGCCATCTGCATGTCAACACATTGGCCCGGAGCTTATGTTATCGATAATAACCCCTTACCAGATGCAATTTTCAAATATATGTCTCAAAACATCCCCAAATCAAAAGGAAAAACATTTTACTTTGATTATGGAGATCAAGGTTTAGATAAACATTACCCTCAATATTCAAAAAGGGTAGATTCTATTTTTATTAATAATGGATATTCAGAAAATAACTTTAAAAACCTTTACTTTAAAAATACTTCACATAGTGAAGATTCATGGAGTAAAAGAGTTGATATCCCCTTAAAATTTACGCTTAACGAGCTATAATCTTGATTTCTTGGAAGAAAATATCCTTTTGGGCTCAAAATTAGGTTTGGCATTTTGTATTTGTCTACCCAAACCATCGGGTTTTTTTCTAGCTTCAAGAATTCTATTTTTTAAAATTATTTTAAGAGAATCTTTAATTTGAATATATGATTCATCACTTGATAAATTATTATTTTCATTGGGATCGTATTTATGATCATACAGCTCATGATAAATTTTATTTTTATAATCCCATTCTATTAATCTATATCTATTGGTTTTGATTGAATACCCTTGACCCAGTTCTTTTTCAGAATATACTCTAAGTTCACTCAAGGCACTTTTTCTCTCTACTTCTTTATCTGAAACTAAAGACTCTTTTAAACTATAACCTTGAACAAATTTTGGAACATCAATACCGGTTAAATCCATAATGGTTTTATATAAGTCTACCAATTCAACAGGCGAGTTTAATATCTTTTTATTTGATTTTATGCCTGGTCCTGAAATTATTAAGGGAACTTTTGTTGCTCTGTCGTATAGAGTCTGTTTTTGCCAATGTCCTTTTTCACCTAAATGATAACCATGATCTGAAGTAAATATAACTATTGTGTTTTTATCAAGACCTGTTTCTTTTAACTTATCCAAAACTTTACCGATTTGCGCGTCAACAAACGAAGTGGTTGCATAATATGCTTCTTTGACAATTTTTCTGGTTTGGTGATCTAAATTTATTTGTTCTTTTCTGGCCCTTAGACTTTTTGCAGCGGGTTTAGAAATTGATTTTAAAAACTCATCTCCATTGTCAGGGACTTCCATTTGTTCAGCTTCATACATATCAAAATATTTTTTAGGAGCAACAAAGGGAATATGAGGCCTGTATAAACCAAATGCTAAGAAGAAGTTTTCTTTGTTTTGTGCAAATTTATCCAAGTATTCAATTGTAGCCATGGCACCAATTCCATCAGTTTGTTCTTCATCAGATCCTTCGGCTTCCAACCAACTAAGTGTTGCACCATCAAAATCTTTTTTGACCTTATTTAATTTATATTCTTCAACCTTATCTCTTCCGTATGGATTCACTGTTTGATCCCATGTGAAATGATCGTCATGACCAGAAGTTCCAATATCTCTAGGATTGTGATAATGATATATTTTACCAACCCTAACAGAATTATATTTTTCTTCTTTAAATCTTTGCCCAATAGTAACAACATCGGGTACCGTTTGTCTCAAATACAATCTTAATTCTTTGGATTTTGTTTGATCAGGATATAAACCTGTCATTAATGATGCTCTAGAGGGTCCACACAGAGGATATTGTACATGGGCATTTCCAAACAGAACCCCTTCTTTTGCTAATTTGTCAATATTAGGTGTTTGTACGTTTTCATCACCATAAGCACCAATATCACAATTTAAATCATCTGCAATTATAAACAGAACATTTAATTTTTTTTTATCCGTTTCTTTATTCGCATTAACGTGGTTAATGGAAAGGAAATAGATCAAGGAGAAAAAAAATATTTTATTAATGTTTACCATGTCTTAAATTTACACCTTAGTATTGTTCCAACAAAATATGAAAAATTATTTCATCTTTATATTTTCACTTCTTGCATTTAATGTGAATGCTCAAGAATATCGATGGACTGGAAATTCAAATAATAACGATTTTTTTGACGAATTAAATTGGGTAGAATTTATATCCAACAACATTCCTGAAGAAAATAGTATAAACCCAGGGCAACCAATTGGTTTTTCATTGTATTTAACCTGTGAAATTATTGCTGATGGAGAAATAATACTAAATGAAAATGGGAAAATTATAATAACGGATGGAGAACTAAATTCTGAAAAAATCTCAGGATTTGGGGAAATTATTCTCAACAATTCTGCTTACCTAAATCTTACTGATATTTATCCAATTTTCGAGGGAATATCAGTAAATTTCAATTCAAATGAGTCATGGATTCGGTTTTACAATTTAGATCCCACAAGTGCATTTTATTATTATCATGACAATATTTTTTATAATGATGAACAACTTTCATATCCTGAAAATATAAGGTTTGATAATTATTATAATGAAGGGTCTATAGTTAGAATCAATTCTGATGAATTTTCAAATCTTACAGTTTTTAGCGAAAATAGCCTAAGCGGAGAATCTGCAAATATTAGTAATAATACTGTTTTTGAAGGTGAATCCATTCCGAATAATCTTAACGATGATATTTCATCATTTAAATTAAATAAAGGATACATGGCAACATTTGCTGAAAACGAAGACGGAACAGGGAAAAGTAAAGTTTTCATTTCTTCTGAAAATGATATTATAATCAATATACTGCCTGAATACCTTAACAATAAAATTTCATTTATTAGAGTAATTCCATGGAATTGGGTAACCAAAAAAGGAACTGCTGGTGATACAGAATCTATGAATAACAATTGGTTCTATAAATGGAGCAATAACGGCAGTTCTGATATGTCAAGGGAATATGCTCCTATGGCATGGGGAAAAGGCGCTGCAGATGATTTAAATGATATTGAAATTATTAAACAAAAATATAAATCAACGCATCTTTTAGCATTTAACGAGCCTGATAACTGTAATGATCAATCGGGTCAATATGGAAATATGTGCGTCGTTGACACATCACTTGTATACTACAAAAACCTTCTTAAAAGTGGTCTTAGAATGGTTTCCCCAGCAACCAGACAAGGAGAAGTGTTTAGCTGGTTAAATGAATTTAATTATAAGGCTGAAAATCAAGAAATCAGAATTGATGTAATTGCTGTTCATTGGTATGATTGGACTTCAAATCCAGAAAATTCCCCAAATGCAAATCCACAGGACATTTATAATCGATTTGTTAATTACCTTGAAAACGTTTATAATTTGTATGGATTACCTATTTGGATTACTGAGTTCAATGCAAACAGATACAGAAATGAATGGGTACACAGACAATTTTTACAACTTGCACTACCCTATCTTGAAGAAACTGAATACATTGAAAGGTATTCATTTTTTCCGCCCGTAACAGATCAAGCAGATTTTTTTGATGAAAATAACAACTACACTCAAATTGGTGAATTTTACAGCAATTTTAATTCCACAAAATCGATAGCAGAAAATGAATATGCTTCACCCAGTAATTTAAATTCAAACGATTACGAATTCATACAAACAGAATGTAATCCAAATAATGCATTTCTTTCAAATCACGAAATTGAATCACAAAAAGAAATAACTATTTACCCCAATCCCTCAAGTGATTATGTATTTATTGAATTTGATCAAGAAATTACTGATTTAAAAATTCTAAATATTGAGGGTAGAATAATTAAAAAATTAAGACCTGTAGAATACATTAATGTGTCATTTTTAAATAAAGGAATATATTTCTTAAAGGTTAATGATCATTTTATCAAATTCATTAAAAAATAAGTTGATTTATTGAGAATAATACAAAATAAACATATTAATATTTAATTATTTGTAAATATTTAAACATATAACTTATTTTTACATTTTTGCTAAATTAATGAAACAAATTTTTCTGGTTATAATAGCTATTTTAAGTTTAAACTTAAATTCACAGAATAAAGAAAAAAAACCCAACTTTCTTTTTGTTCTTGTTGATGACCAACCACACGATGCTGTTGGATTTTCAAATAGATATCCGTTTTTAAAAACCCCCAATATTGATAAGTTAGCAGAAGACGGAGTAAACATTAAAAATTTCTTTGTTACTCAATCCATATGCTCCCCTTCCAGAGCCAGTTTTTTAACCGGAACCTATCCTCATGTTCACGGGGTTAATCAAAATAATAAATATGTTGACCCTGATTGGACAAACTACGCTCCATATTCCGTACACTTACAAAATTCTGGATATGAAACTGCGCATATTGGAAAAATTCACATGGCTCACAAACGAGGTAAAGATCATGTAAGACCGGGATTTGATTATTGGTTTAGCTTTATTGGCCAAGGGCAATATTTTAATCCAAATGTAAATGATAACGGAAAGGAAATTAAGTTGGAAGGCTATATTACAGATATTTTGACAGAAAAAACAATTGATTGGCTTAAAAACAAGCGTGATCCTGACAAACCATTTAGTGTTAATTTATGGCATAAGGCAGTTCACGAAAAACATTTACCCGCTCCAAGACACAAAGACCTATTTAAAAATGAGCCACTTCCCGAACCCCCCTTTGATATGCACAAAGAAACTTTCAAAGGGAAGCCCGAATGGCAAAGAAGAAAAACATTTGGATTTAAATGGGACAAAAACAAAAAAGTACCTAAAGTTTTAGTAGAAAAAAGATGGCCTATCAATAAATTTAAAAACATGCAACTCTTAAGGAGTTTGATCGCTATTGATGAATCACTCGGAAGTGTTCTAAAAGCATTAGATGAAATTGGGGAACTGGAAAACACGGTAATCATATACAGTAGCGACAATGGATATTTTATGGGTGAACACACATACAAAGACAAAAGGTTAGCTTATGAAAGCTCCATTCGCGTTCCAATGATAATAAGCTATCCAAAATTAATTTCTAAAAATACCGTAATTCATGAGCAATGTTTAAATATTGATCTTGCACCTACGATTTTAGAATTAGCAGGTATTAATAAACCTGAATACATGCAAGGTGAATCTATGGTTAAATTAATGTGTGGAAAAAAAGATAAATCCTGGAGAAAAAGTATATTTTTTGAATATTATGTTGACGATGCATGGCCTTACGCGGGTCCAGACCAAGTTGCGGTTAGAACAAATGAATATAAATTAGTCGATAATTTTTTAAAAGATGATATAGATGAATTATACGATCTTATTAACGATCCAGGTGAAATGAAAAACTTGATTAATAATGCCAAATATGATGACATTGAAAATGACTTGAGAAAAGAGTCCGAAAGATTACAAAAAAAATACAAATACAACCCCGATAGAGATTGGTGGTTACGTAAACAGATTAGAAAATAATTATGAAAAATATAATAACAACTTTACTCCTACTTTTTTCAACGCTAATTTATAGCCAAGATTTAAACCTAAAAGGAATAGTACTTGAAAAAGATACAAACCTTGCATTGGGAGGAGCAACAATTCAAATAATTGGAAATGAGTCAGGAGTTGTTACTGATTTTGATGGAAATTTTGAAATCAAAGTAACAATAGGCGATAAAATAAAAGTTTCATACGTTGGAATGAAAACGATTGAGTTACCTATTATTACCTCCCCTATTTCCGTATACATGGAGGTTGACATTAATCAATTAGAAGAAGTGACTGTTAGTGTTGGTTATTTCGATATCAGTGAAAAAGATTTATCGGGATCAATCACTCAAATAAAATCAGATCAACTGGAAAAAAACAGAAGCGGATCGGTTGAAAGTATTTTACAAGGTCAGGTTTCTGGATTGGTTGTGTCAGAAAGTTCGCAACCCGGTGGGGGTTCAGGAGTATCAATTCGAGGTACAAATTCAATTTTAGGGGGAACACAGCCTTTGTATGTACTTGATGGAATTCCTGTTGATCCCTTAACCGATGCAGCAGGAATGGATAATAGCGGTGGATCTCAAAGCTCGTTAAGCTTTATCAATCCCAATGATATAGATAAGATTGAAGTTTTAAAAGATGCTGCAGCAACTGCTATATATGGTGCAAGAGGTGCTAACGGAGTAATTTTAATTACATCAAAAACTGCAAATAATGAAAACGGGAAAGATAAAATTTCCGTTAGTTATGAAAGTTATGTGACTTCTGTAAGAAGAAATATAAATGTTTTAGATGGTCCTGGATTTGAAAACTTCATGAATCAAAGAGTTTTAAATCAGATCTATCAGGATATAACCGATCCTAACAGAAATGGAGGGCCGTTTGACGGGACTCAGATTATTAATACAGATAATTACCCTGAAATTACAGAATACAACCTACCCTATCCTGTATCATCTGGTATAAATACGAACTGGCAAGACGAAACATACAGGCTAGCTTTGAGTGATAAATATAACCTAAATTATAGAGGCGGAGATTTTAAAAGAAATATTACAATTGGGCTTGGAATTAACAACCAAGAGGGAGTAATAATTAATTCAAATAATAAAACCGTAAACTTTAATATGAATGCTAAAAGAAAAGCATTTAACGAAAAAATAGATGTTTACTCAAAAACTTACTTTAGTCATAAAAAAGGAAATGCTGCATCTGTTGGAAACGGAGAAATTTTTAGACAAAGAGGGGTTGTATCTCAAGCCCTGCAGTTCCAACCCATTTTCTCATTACTTGAGCCTGGACAAGATGATGATATCTATGCAGCATTAAACGAGGGGAATGTAATTTCGAACCCATATTCGCTAGCTAGATATGTTATGGACATTAAAGAATCTTCCTCTTTTAGACAAACCTTACAGTTAGTAAGTAAAATAACTCCAAAACTAACGGGAACTCTGAAAGGATCGTATAATTTTCAAAAAAGTAACAGAGATAATTATTACCCTTTAAATACGACCAGGGGAAGAAATACTAACGGTGAAGCTTCTCAGGCATTTTTGGAAAATAGCAAAATTTACGCAGAGGCTAATCTAAGATATAGAAACAGGTTTAAAAATCATCGAATTGATGCAACTCTTGTAGGTACTTATGAGAAAAATGAAATTAGATCAATTTTTAACAAAGCAAGAGGATTTGGCACAGATGTAACTTCTTTTTACAATTTTGCTTCAGCAGAAGAAATTTTAACTCCAATTACCCAATTTAGAGAAGTAGGATTATTATCTGCTTTGTTTAGAGTCGGTTATAATTACAAAAGAAAATACTTTGTGGACATAAATACTAGAATAGATGCTTCATCAAAATTTTCAATAAATAATAAAAGCGCCTTGTTTCCATCTATAGCTTTTTCATGGTTTGCGTCAAAAGAAGATTACTTTAAAAAATATGATAAATTAAATGAGTTAAAATTTAGAATTTCATACGGTAAAATCGGTAGCAACCCAATATCTCCTTATCAATCATTGGCATTAATGACACCTATTCGTTATAATTTCAACGACGAAATAATCACTGGATTTTACGAATCTAACCTAGCAAACGACGATTTAACGTGGGAAACAACTGATCAATTAAATTTTGGAATTGATTTGGGTTTATTTGATTCAAAATTAAATTTTACTGTTGATATGTATCATAAAGTAACAAGTGATTTACTTCAGTATGTACAACTACCTCCTTCAAACGGGTATGTTAGTAGAGTTGATAATTTTGGGGAAGTTGAAAATAAAGGGATCGAATTTAATGTAAACTCAGTTCTATTAGAAAATGATGATTTTGATTGGGATATTAATGCAAATATTGGACTTAATAGAAACAACCTTAATAAATTAAATTCAAACTTAGATTTTCAATTAGGTCCATCAATTGGGTTTTCACAAGCCTACCCTATTTTATTTATGGTGGATCAACCCTTAGGCATATATTGGGGTGCACAAACAGATGGTATTTACGCAGATTGGGAAGAGGCAATTAACAGTGGAATCGCCGGTGCTGCACCTGGGGAAGTAAAATATGTAAATAATTTTGTTGATCTTGATGATTCCGGTCAACCTTTGGCTTTGCAAGAAATAAATTTTGACGATTATGTAAAAATAGGAGATCCTAATCCTGATTTTACTTATTCCATTTCAAATAATTTTAGATATAAAAAATGGGACGCAAGTATCCTTTTCACTGGTCAAAAAGGGGGCGATTTGTTTTGGGTGGACTCATGGCAGTTGAGTGGTTTACAAAAAACTACTAATGTATTAACCTCATCCTTTGAAAATTCATGGATTGCCCCACTTGTTTATGAAGACGGAAATTATGTTTATAATCCGCAAGTTGGCGGGTTAAATAATGCAAACCATCCAGCAGCATTAATTGATACGGGATCAAGAGCAATACCCTCAGATAGAAATATATTTGACGGGTCATTTATTAGACTCAAAAATATTAATATTGGATATAATTTTGATTTTTCTCAAGGAAGAAATATGAGAATTTATATTTCTGGTCAAAATTTATTTGTTTGGACTGATTATCCAGGTTATGATCCAGAAGTGAGAACTTATACCAAAAACCCACAAAAAAGAGGAGTTGATTTTGGTACTTACCCAGGTACCAAGTCTGTATTATTTGGATTAAAATTTAATTATTAAACAATGAAAAATATAAAATATTACATCACAATTTTCTTAGTTATTGCTTCATTTACATCTTGTAATGTTCTTGATGAAGAACCTTTTACACAACCAAGTACTGAAAACTTCTATCAAAATGAAACTGATGCATTAGCAGCTTTGACCTCAGTTTATGCGAGATTAAAGAGTGGGATAGGATACTATAAGCAACAATTTATGCCTACACTATTTGCTTCATCTGACCAAGGACTTTCCACTTATTTGTACAATGAATTTAAGCGTGGTTTGGTCACTTCGACTAATCGAAATTTAAATAATTTATGGAAAGAGCTTTATTTAGGGATTAGGGATGCAAATAATGTAATTGCCAATGTTCCAGATATTGAAATGGATGAGGAATTAAAAAATAGAATTATAGGGGAAGCGAAGTTTTTAAGAGCTTTAAATTATTTTAATTTAGTTCGCTGTTTTGGTGAGGTTCCTTTAAGAACCCAACCTGTTGAAGCCGGAGATGATCAGGGTCTACCTGTATCTTCAATTGTAGAAATATACGATGTTATCATTGACGACCTCACCTTCGCAGCTAATCACTGTTGGGGAAGAAATGAAACAAGAGGAAATCACACAAACGATTTAGGAAGAGCTACCAATACAGCAGCGCATGCAATGTTAGCAAAAGCATACACCCAAATTGCATCAAGTAAAAGAACGGCAAGTGAAGGTGTATTAGGAAATGAACTGTATCTCGAATTTCCAGAATCGTATGTTAATTATTATCAATATGCTAAAGACGAGTGCGATTCAGCTATAAATGGCCAAGGATTCAACCTTTCTGGGTCTTTAGAGGAATGGGTAACAATTTTTGATGCCGATAACGGAAACAATCCTGAGATGATTTTTGATGTTCAAGGATCCTCATTGACCGGACAAGGAACTGCTGTTTCAAATTTATTCAGCCCCAGAAATGCAGGTTTATCGGGAACTGGATTTGGCGGAACAAACAAACTAAAACCTCTATTTATTAATAATAGAATAGATAAGTATGACAACAGATTTCAAAATTCAATAATCACTCAATATGAAACAAGTACAAGAATTTTTAATGTAAATCCAGGTTTTACAGGGTATATTCCAACTAACATTGAGACCGGTAATACATTAGGAACCCTTTGGCAAATATGGACAGCAAAATACATAGACTCAGAAGCAACAACTGAGTATACAAGTAGGCAAAATTGGCATATTATAAGATTAGCTGATGTATACCTAATGAGAGCAGAAGCTAATGCTGAAATTTCTGCAAATCCTGCCGCAGCAAATGATGATATTAATATTTTAAGAAACCGAATAGAAATGAGTGAAATTGATTATTCGGCACATACTATGGATTCATTTAGAGAAGAATTGTTAAGGGAAAGAGCTGTTGAGCTTTATATGGAGGGACATAGATTCTTTGACTTAACCAGATTTGGAGTCTATGATGAATATTGTAGATTTATTTACGGTGATACCGACGGAGCTAGGCAACCCGAAGACTACACATGGCCAATTCCGATAAATGAGGTATCAACCAATAGTGAGATTGACTGATTATATGAGATATTTGTTATTAATAACATTAATCCTTCTATTTCAAAATAGTAATTGTCAGAGTCAAGAAGCTCCAAATTTCATTTTTATTCTAGCTGATGACCAGGGTTGGAATGGAACATCTGTTGAAATGTTAAATGGATTAAAAGAATCTAAAAGCGATTTTTATGAAACACCCGAAATCGAAAAAATAGCTAAAGAGGGTATGAAATTTTCCTATGCCTATGCTAGTGCTCCTGTGTGTGCTCCGTCGAGATATAGTATACAGATGGGAAAGACCCCAGCTAGGCTAAAAATGATTAGAGTAGGTATGAATACCAAGCACATAAATCATGAAACCAACTACACCATTCCAAAACAATTAAAAAAGATAAATTCAAATTATAAAACTGCTCATTTTGGAAAATGGGGTATGGATTCAAACCCAAAAACTTTTGGTTACGATGAAAGTGATGGGGCAACAAAAAATAAAGATGGAGTTTTTAATTGGGATTCCAACGAGTTACAATGGAGCAATACTATTGATAAAGACCCAAAAAAAATATTTAGCATCACAAATAGAGCAATAAATTTCATTGAAAATAGCAGCAAAGAAAAAGCTCCCTTTTATCTACAGATATCTCATTATGCTATACATTCAGATCTTGTAATGAGACAAAAGACATTTGAAAAATACAGAGATAAAAAGCCAGGAAAAAATCACAATAATATTGGGTTAGCCGCTATGACCGAAGATTTAGACACTAGTATAGGTTTGGTTTTAACTAAGTTAAAAGAATTGGGAATTGAAAACAACACGTATATAATTTACTCATCGGATAATGGATCTGTACCTGTAATTGTGCCCAGAAAAAATTACAAAAAGAGCTTTAATCATCCCCTACAAAGAGGTAAATGGGATGCAATGGAGGGTGGAATTAGGGTCCCTTTTATTATTTCTGGTCCAGGAATAAGAAAAAACACTCAGGCTGAAACTACAATTTCTTTTTCAGATTTACTTCCAACAATAGTTGATTTAGCTGGAAATAAAAAGTTAAAAGAAAAAACTTTGGATGGAGGAAGTTTTAAAGATGTTTTATTTGAAAAGTCAAAAAAAGTTAAAAGAAATCATGAGGGAATAATTTTTCATGTTCCTTACGAGAATAGAATAGCGTTAGAAAGAGCTCATTCAGCAATTATAATTGACAGTCTAAAATTGATAAAATTCTACGATAACAATGAAGTTAAATTGTTTGATTTAAAAAATGATAATTCAGAATCTACAGATCTTTCAAAAATATTCCGAGGAGGTAAATTATTACACAAAAAGTTTATTAATA
>CACEKJ010000010.1 GCA_902560045.1 uncultured Bacteroidota bacterium
TTCATAACAATCACGGAAGAATGGAATCTTCAGCAAGCCTGTCACGATCCAGTGATGTAACAATTGCAGTTATGGGAATATCTGCTCTTATTGAAGGGGAAGAGGGAGATGCTGTTTCATCTGATGCAAACGGAGATAGAAATAAAATATCACTTCCAGAAAGCCAGATAAAATATCTAAAAAGTTTAAGAAAAAGTGCTGGAAATAAACCAATAATATTAGTTGTAAAAGCAGGATCGGCTATAGATCTTTCTGAAATTTATGGATATGTAGATGCTATAATATATGCTTGGTATTTAGGAGAGCAAGGAGGAAATGCCATTGCTGATGTAATTTTTGGAGATGTAAATCCATCAGGAAAATTACCAATTACAATTCCTAAATCTATTTCTCATCTCCCAGACTATGATGATTATAGTATGAATAATAGAACTTACAGGTTTACAAGACATGACCCTATGTTTCCCTTTGGTTTTGGACTGAGTTATTCAAATTTCATTTATTCCAACCTTTCAATTAATAAACATAAAATTAAATCTGGGGATTCAATAGAATTAAATTTTGAAATCTATAATGATAGTAAATTTTTAGGTGAAGAGGTTATTCAATTATATATTAAAGATATGGAGTCATCCTTCCGCACCCCAAATTCATCGTTAAAATTCTTTAAAAGAATAAAATTAAAACCAGGTGAAAAAAGAAGTGTGAATGTATTAGTGAATAAAGAAATGTATTCTGTGATTAATAAGGATGGAAGAAACGAAATCGAAAATGGATACTATAAAATTTTTGTTGGGGGAAGCTCTCCGGGTGATCGAAGCACAGAACTAGGAAAGTCTTTACAGGAGGTATCATTTTTGGTTCAATAAAAAACCAGATAGAATTATTTTGGATATTTCATTGTCCCATAAATTTTTTTTTGGAGATATTCTTTTTTCATAACTTATTGATAACTAACAATTAATCTTGAAAAAAAAATCAATTAAAATAATAAAATTTCTATTCGTACTTTTTAGTATTTCATCATTTGGACAGGAAGTATTTAAAAACCCAATTCTTGCTGGAGGATATCCTGATCCATCAATTTGTAAAGTTGGAGATACCTTTTATTTGGTAAACTCCTCTTTTGAATACTTTCCAGGCCTTCCAATACATAAAAGCACTGACCTTATTAATTGGGAGCTTATTGGACACGGACTTCATAGAGAATCTCAAGCTTCTTCAACGGTTAATCTCGTTGATGTTCAGTCTAACGGAGGTATACATGCACCAACAATTAGATATAATAAAGGAGTATATTATATAATATCAACCAATGTTTACTATGATGCTGAAAAAAATAAAGCCGATATGGTAAATTTTATCATAACAGCCAATAATCCTGCTGGTCCATGGTCTGATCCCATTCACATTGAGGGTGCACCAGGGATTGATCCAGACTTATTTTTTGACGATAATGGAAGAGTGTGGTATGTTGGGAATCAGGCGCCAGAAAACCCAAGCTTTGATGGTGAAGGTGAAATTTGGTTACAAGAATTAGATTTAAATGAATATAGTTTAATTGGTGAAAGACACTTACTTTGGAGAGGCGCCTGTGGAGGAGTTTGGGCTGAAGGACCACATATGTATAAAAAAGACGGTAAATATTATTTAATTATTGCAGAGGGTGGTACAAGTTTTAATCACGCCGTTATGGTTGCTATGAGTGAAAATATTGAAGGACCTTATATTTCAAATCCAAGAAACCCGATTCTTACATCCAGACATTTATCCTATGATAATTGGGTAAATAGTACGGGTCACGGAGATATTGTTGAATTAGACGACGGAAGATATTACATGGTTATTTTAGGAATAAGAAATGAAATTAATCGTGGTTCTAACATGGGTAGGGAAACTTTTATTGCTCCTTTAAGTTGGGAAAGAGAACCTTTTGAGTGGAAGGAAAATAAAGATTTATGGCCAGTAGTGTCTCCAATTTCCGGAAAGGTTGAAAAAGAAAACGATGTCATCTTTACAAATTCAACACAGATAAATTCTTATGATTTTCGAGATGACTTCAATTCCAAAACGCTTGGATTAAAATGGAACTTCAGAAGATTACCCTTAGAAAATATTTATAGTCTAGATAAAAGAGAGGGTTTTCTAAGAATATTTTCTAATCATAATATTATCAAGGAAAGACAAAGAGCAGCGTTAATGGGTTTTAAACAAAACCAAACCAACTTTGAATATTTTACCAGTATGAATTTTAATCCTGAAAATAATAAATCTGAAGCAGGAATTTCCATTTTTCAAAAAGATGACAATTATTTAAACTTTACTGTTGTAAAAAAAGATGGAAATTTTTTCATTAAAGTGAATGCCTATAATAACAATAAATTGATTTTAAAAGACGAACAATTAATCCCTGATTATAAAGGAAAAATAAAGCTTAAAATATCATCTAAAGAGGGTGAATATAAGCTTTTTTATTCCACGCGAGGTTTTAGGTATAGATTATTTGATAAGCTAAAAAATGACATTTTATTAAGTAAGGGTTATACTGGGGCGCACATTGGTCTTTACATAACAAGTAATGGGGAAGATTCAAATGATTATGTTGATTTCGATTATGTTGACTACTCAGTTAAAAATCAGGAGTTAGCTGAAAAAACAAAATAATAAATTGTATAAGCGATCATACTAAAACTAATCAAAAAACTTACTTTTATTAATGATTTATTTTGCGGGTTTTTTCTAATTAAAATCCTAATTATCCAATTCAAAATAAACAATGTGATTATAATAATTAGAGGTGTAGGCATATCTCAAAAGTAAATTAAATTCCCTTTAGTCTTTCTATAAAATTATTAAATTCTTCAGAATATTTTCTGTTATTTCTAAACGATCTTACTTCTTTAATTTTCAATGCATTCATTTTTTCATTTGTTTCATCCAAAAGCATCTCACCTTGATCAGTTTTTTCTATAACATATGACCATATGTATGGAGAAGCATTTTTATCAAACCCTTTTTGTCCAAGTTTTAAATTCCAGAAAACCAGCTCATTATTTTCATTGGTCATGATGTAGTGTCCGTTTGATAAAATAATCAGCTGTTGAATTTTTTTGTTGTCAATGAACGGCATTAACATGTGATGATTTTTGGGAAATTTTTTTGTAAAAGAAGGAGGTGATTTATCAAATAAAGAGTAGTAGCTAAACATATAAGAATCTTCTAATTCAATTTGACTAGACCACAAAATGCTGTTAAAGTAAGTAGCTCTTGTATTAATATCTTTGTATTCTATATTTTTATCCTTTAATGATTTTGCGATATTATAGTGCGCTATTCCTTTGAACGATAAAGTAATAAGGAGATATGCTGTACTTATTGTAAGGCCCAGTGAATTATAGAGTTTTCTTTTTCTTGACAACCTGTCTTGAAATGCTGTTAATATTAAAAACGTTAAAAAGGGAAGAGTATAAAAGGGGTCAATAATGAATATATTTTCAATTGCTACTCTCCATTCAAACGGCCAAAAAAGTTGAGTCCCCCATGTGGTTTGTGCATCAAGTAAAGGATGTGTAATTATTGCCAGAAAAAACATTTTTAACCAATCATAGAAACTAACATTCGAATATTTTGAATAGATTTTTTTTAAAACCCATGCTAGAATAGGCGCAGCAATGAATGGAAATACAAGAGAATGAGAAAATCCTCTATGCATTACAGATGCGCTCAGATCGTCGACAAAAAATCGAGTTACGATATCTAAATCAGGAATTGTTCCTGCAATAGCACCTAGGACAATAGCTTTATTTCCTATTTTTTTTCCAAGGCTTGCTTCAGCAACTGATGCTCCTAATACAATTTGTGTTAATGAGTCCATAAAAAAAAGGGCTTTTAAAATGATTAAAAGCCCTTCAATAACTATACCTTAAATTAATAAGTTATCATTAAACTTTCTTCACTTACCCAAGTTGCGACAGGTTCGGATTGAATTTTATTCCAATCTGAATCACCTTCTCTTTTCTTAGTTCTTTCCTCAAGACCAGTAAAGTATGCTGCTCGGGATTCCCCTAACACAACCATCATAAAGTCACCTCCATCTTCACCTCCATATACAGGCTGAAGCATGAGTCTTATGTAATTGTTATTAAGTTTTTTATCATTTTCAATTCCGGCTTTTATATTATCCATAAACTCACCGCCCTTGCCCCAATCCACTGCAATATTCACATGTCTTCTGTAAGGATTTTTTGGCAGTTCTTCTGAAAGATTTGTTCCTTCGGGTATATAGCTTAAATCCATTCTCATTCTATACACGTGTTCCATGACTATGTCTACATCTGTTCCATCCCAAGGATTTTCTCCTACGGCTTCACTCCATTTAGTGTAAACCTTTGAATTCCAACCATCATCTCCCCATCTAGATTGTCTGTATTTAATACTTTCCTCCATAGAATCAAATGCTCTACAAAAGTAAATTGTATTTCCGTCCATTTCAGAAAGAATAAAAATTCTAGGAGCATTCTCAACCATAGTTTTCTCAAGTTCTTTCCAAGTGTTCATTAAATTAAATGCCTTAGGCTGATCTTTAACTTCAAATTCAATAACCTCTACAATAGGAGGGATTTGTGAATACGAAGAAATCGTAAATATCATGCTAAGCATTATGATTATTATATTTTTCATAGTTAGTTAAATTAAGTTAAGCTCTCAATATAGCTATTATTTAGACCCAGTCAAAATAAGGGCGCTATTTATTTATTTTGAGGGAATAAATTTATCTTTAAGTTATATCACAAATAAATTTCATGAAAAGATTAATTATAGTTAGACATTCAAAATCATCATGGAAAGATTTAAGTTTAACAGACTTCCGTAGACCCCTAAATAATAGAGGGAAATCAGACGGACCTATAATGTCAAGATATTTGAGCAGCAAAATCACTAAGATTGATTTTCTTCACTCTAGTAGTTCTGTTAGAACATTTGAGACATCAAAATTTTTTATTTCAAAAATTGAATTTAAAAATATTAAGTATGATGATAATTTATACCACTGTTCTGCACAGTCTATCATACGTCTAATAAAAAATTACCCAGAACATCATAACACTGTCATGATTATAGCTCATAACCCAGGCCTAACTAATTTGATTAATATGATTACAAATATTAATTTAGATAACCTACCGACTACCGGGATTGCAAATATCGATTTTGACTGTGACAGCTGGAATAATATTTCGATTGAAAACTCCAATCTAGTCGATTTAAAATTTCCGAAGCAATTAAAATAATTTTATATATTTAATATACTAACCAATTTTAATTTTATTATGGAACTAATCATGATTTTACAGCTCATTATTTCTATTGGACTTATAAACGTTTGGTTTTTTAGAGTTAATAAAGCTACCGATTACCGAGGTGGAAATGCAAAAAATATGCAAGAAGAATTTTTAGCCTATGGACTTCCAATATGGTCTATGTATATTGTAGGTACTCTGAAAATTGCAATTGCAGTTATGCTAATTATCAGTATATGGGTTGAGGAGCTACTTATTTATAACTTAATTTTATTGGCTGCATTGATGATTGCTGCTGTATTCATGCACGTTAAGGTTAAAGATCCTATAAAAAAATCATATCCAGCTTTATCAATCTTATTTATGATTGCATTGATAATGTATTTTACGATGAGTTAGGAATCACCTATTGTTATTTAATTTTTCAATAATCTAAGCTATGAGGTTCCTATTTGTCTTTTTTTTAACCTTCAATTCTTTATTTGCCAATGATTACAAAATTTTGAGTTTTGATAACCACCCTATTCATGGAACTCTTATCAACTCAAACGAATTGAGTCCGTTTTTGGCTATAATTATTGCAGGATCTGGACCAACTGATAGAGACGGTAACAATTCTTCCATGAAAAGTAATTATCTAAAAATATTAGCTGAAGAGTTGAATAAAAATGGAATTAGTTCATTCAGATATGATAAAAGAGGGGTCTCAAAAAGTTTAGGAGATATTAAAAGTCCGAATGAAATTCAATTTTTAGATTATGTAAATGATGCAAAAAGTATTATAAATCATTTTAAAGACACAAAAAAATATAAAAAAATTGTAATAATTGGGCATAGCGAGGGATCGTTGATCGGAATGCTAGCAAGTAAGTCTATTGCAGACGGTTTTATTTCAATAGCTGGAGCGGGAGTCGATTATTTGAAATTGATTCAAAGGCAACTTTCTAATCGTGCACCATATATAAAGTCTATGTCTGATCCAATCATTGAACAGTTAAAAAAAAATAATCTAGTTGATTCAGTTCCTCCTTTATTAAATAATTTATTTGGCAATAATATTCAAAGATTTTTGATTGACGCCTCAAGCTATAATCCAGCAGTTGAAATTTCAAAATTGGATATGTCTGTTTTAATTATTCAAGGTACAAATGACATTCAAGTTGAGGTAAAAGATGCAGAAATTTTGCATGCTGCTTCATCAAAATCAAAACTAGAAATAATACAAGGAATGAATCATGTTTTTCGTCAAGCAAGTGAAAACTTCATACTGAATCTTCAAACTTATACAAATCCAGATTTACCTATTGATAAACACTTACCATTAATAATAACAGATTTTATTTTTGAGAAATAAAAAAACCGCCCAATTGGGCGGTTTTTTAAATTATTTCAATTTTTCTTTTTATTAAAGTTTAAAGAAAACTGATAGAGTTGGAGTAGCGCTCATGTTATTGATAGTACCTTCCCAACCAAACATCATAGAAGAATCATCTCCTTGCTTAACATACTGAAGTATATTTGCTAATTGGAAGTTAACGATGATGTTTTCACTCATAAAGTAGTTGACACCAATACCAGAACCTAATCTAGTTTGAGCATCAGCAAAACTATCACCACTTGATGTACCAAATCCTACAGCCCACCATACTTTAGTTTTTTCTCCTAAATCCATAAAATAGTTATAGTAAGCTAAACCAAAATCAGTGTTGGAAACTTTAGTTCCATCAACGTCTGTACTCATAAGACCTATATTTAGACCAAGAGCTGAATTTTCATTTAAAAAATATCCAACCTGAGGAGCAATAGTGTTCATTTTAGTTTCAACACCGCCCATGTCCATAGATCCGAATGTTACTCCACCACCAAGTACCCAGTCACCAGCTTCGTAGCCGTAGCTAGCATCGTCCTGAGCGTTAATAGTAGAAATACCGAAAAATAATACCGTAATAAAAAGTAATAATTTTTTCATTTTAAATCAATTTTTAGTTAATATGACGCAAATATACGAAATTATTTAAAAATCAACTTTTTTATTGCGAATTCAGCAATTTTTACCCCTTTCTTTTGTCATATCTATATCTGTTACTTTTTGATTTTCAATTAGTTAAGAAAAAAATCAAATTTCCTTAAATTTGCACTAAATTTTATTAATATGAGCAAACATCTCTCTTATAGAACATCAAATCCGGCGTTAAATTCTAATACTTTTAAGAATATTACCAATAATAACTCATTATATCTTGATAAAACAATGACAATAAAGGGAACCGTAGATAAAACGGCTTTATCGTTAGTTTTATTAATACTAGCTGGGTATTACAGCTATTCCCCAGATATGACCAGTATGATTTTAGTGGGATCTATAGGAGGGCTTTTAGTTGCTATTCTAACTATTTTTAAAAAGGAGTGGGCTCCAGTAACGGTTCCTATATATGCGATTTTTGAAGGCTTGGCTTTGGGTTCAGTATCATATTTGTACAATACCCAATTCGAAGGGATAATTATTCAGGCTATTTCTTTAACAGTTTTAATTTTATTTTCTATGCTATTTGCCTACCGAACAAAGATTATTAAACCTACCGAAAACTTTAAACTTGGAGTTTTTGCTGCTACTGGTGGCGTTGCATTACTTTATATTATAAGTTTTATAATGAGCTTTTTTGGGGAAGGCATATCATTATTAAGTACTCAGAATTCTTCAATGATGAGCATTGGCTTGTCGCTGGCTATAATTGTTATAGCATCGTTAAACCTTGTTATTGATTTTGATTTCATCGAAGAAGGTGCTGAAAAGGGAGCTCCAAAATATATGGAGTGGTATGGTGCATTTGGATTATTAGTTACTCTGATTTGGCTTTATTTAGAGATTTTAAGAATGTTGGCAAAATTCAGGAATAAATAATATTATAATATCTTAGGTATTTCTAGAATATCTATTACAAAAGCAAGTCCAAAAACTTCTCTTAATTGCAGCTTTTTAATTGCATTATCGTCATATAGACACTGAATGATCAATGTTGTTGACAGATAATCATTTATTTTCATAAATGCTGAAAGTGTATAATCTAAATCAACATTATCTGCCTTATACAAGTAATCAGAATAAAGATTAACTCTTTGCTCCAAAACAACATTTTCAACCAAATCAAATTTGTAAAATGCACTTATTGATGCCCCAAGTTCAAATCTTGAGTTTTGACCTCTGGGGATACCAAAGTATTCTTCGCCTTGATTAAGATCATTTGTAAATTTTTTACTTGCAACAATCAATCTTCCGGTAACCGGAGCAAAATTTACCCATAATGAATTATTTTTTTTCCAATATACTCCTACACCTAGCTGTATATATGCAGGGGAAAACAATCTGGTTTTTTCAATTCGTGTTTCATTACCTTCTTCATTTGTAGAGTATTTGAAACCCTTAGAAAATTGTGTTTTAAAATTTAGAAAACTTGAAAAGCTAAATTGATCAATGAACTTTTTACCCATAACAGAGTTTATTTCAATTCTGTCATCAATTTTTTTAAAGAATTTACTATCACTATTTTTATTTACCCCAAACGATCCAACCATTTTTGTATCCCATGACCAACCATTTTTGTAATAATTTAGGTTATAATCAACTGAAAGTGTAGCTGCTACGCTATTTTCACCTCCGGAAATCCAATTACTAAATGCGGTTTGATTAATTAAGAAAGTTGTTTTACCTGAATTTTGCCAACCCTCAACCTTTATACTATCTTTCTTTACTTCTTGAGAATAGCAATCATAGAAATGAAATAATACAATTATAAAAACGAAAAAGTTTCTTAAAAACATTAAATTGATATTCTTATTTAAAAAATTCTAAATTATTGAATTTTCTTTAATATTTATAATTTTACTCAATCATGAATTTGAATAAAATATTCGTTTTAGTTTTAATGTTTTTGATTTATTCTGGGTGTTCTGAAAGGAATTCACCGGTAATTACCTCCATTAATTCAAATTGGGAATTTAAATCATCTGAAGATTCAATTTTTTTACCGGCAAGCATTCCAGGAACAGTTCATTTAGATCTCTTGAAAAATAAAAAAATTGAGGATCCCTTTTATAGACTAAATGAGCATAAACTTCAGTGGATTGACAAATTAGATTGGCATTATAAAACTACTTTTGAGGTAAATGATTTTCATCACAAATATGAAAATATAGAATTAGATTTTCTTGGGCTTGACACATATTGTGATGTCTTTTTAAATGATTCTTTAATTTATGAATCAAGTAATATGTTTATTGGAAAAACCATTAACATAAAAGATTTAGTTAAAATTGGTAAGAATAAATTAGATTTAAAGTTCAAATCTCCGATAAATGTTGGAATTGAAAAGTTTGACAATCTAGGCTATCTACTTCCCGAAAATGCAAACGATTTGTCTGAGATTGGGAAAGTACCTGGAAACAAAAAAGTAGGAGTTTTTACAAGAAAGGCCCCCTATTCTTTTGGATGGGATTGGGGCCCAAGACTGGTAACATCAGGAATATGGAGGCCAATTAATTTAAATTTTTGGAATAATTATAATATAGAAGACCTTCATTTTATTTACGACATTAAAAATGATGATGCATTTATTAATGCAGAAATTGAAATTAACTCAACAATAGTGCGTAGTGATGTGAAGCTAGAAATTAAGTCGGATGAAGAGAAGATTTTAGCTCATCTAATTCATTTGGAAAGAGGATTAAATAAAATAACAATTCCGTTTACGTTAAAAAATATAAAAAAATGGTGGCCTAACGGAATGGGAGATCAAAAGCTTTATGATATACAGGTATCCTTATCCAATGAAAATTATACGACAAATTCTTCAAAATCTATTGGCTTGAGAACCATAGAGTTAATAACTGAAAAGGATACTATTGGCAATAATTTTTATTTCAAAATAAATGGAATTCCAACTTTCATGAAAGGAGTAAATTACATTCCTCAGGATGTTTTTACCCCTAGGGTTAAAGCTGATGATTATGAAGAAATCTTGCAATCTGCAGTTGATGCGAATATGAATATGGTTAGAGTTTGGGGAGGAGGAATTTATGAAGAAGATATTTTTTATGACCTATGTGATAAGTATGGCTTATTGGTTTGGCAAGATTTTATGTTTGCTTGTGCAATGTATCCGGGAGACGAAGAATTCTTAAATTCTGTCAAGGAGGAGGCAATTTATAATGTAAAGAGGATCAGAACACACCCTTCTTTGGCTTTGTGGTGTGGTAATAATGAGGTTTTATCTGCATGGGAAAACTGGGGTTGGAAAAAATCAATTATAAATGAACAATCACAAGAGATAGCAGACAAAATTTATACCTCTTACGATGACTTATTTCATAACATTTTACCAAATGTTATCGAAAAGTTTGATAGCAATACCGGATATTGGCCCTCATCACCAGGAAGTTCATTTGGGAAAAAAGAATCTTTTACCAGTGGTGATGCTCATTATTGGGGGGTTTGGTGGGGAAAAGAACCCTTCACAAACTATGAAAATAAAATCCCCAGATTTATGTCAGAATTTGGTTTTCAATCATTTCCTGACTTTACATCTGTTTTAAAATATACCAATGACAGCGATCATAATATTTATTCAGAGGTTATGAAGTCACATCAAAGATCTAGTATCGGAAATGAGACAATTGAGGAATATATGCTGAGAGATTATACTAAGCCTAATTCTTTTAAAAATTTCCTTTATGTAAGCCAATTATTGCAAGCTGAAGGAATCAGTATGGGAATGGAGGCACATAGAAGAAATAGAGATATATGTATGGGGAGTTTGTATTGGCAATTAAATGACTGCTGGCCTGTTGCATCATGGTCAAGCATTGATTACTATGGAAAATGGAAAGCACTTCATTATAAAACTCGCGAATCTTTTGCTACTAATTTAATTTCATTGCATAAAAAAACAGATGAATTTGATATTTACTATGTGACAGATTCTTTGGTTGAAAGTAATTTGACGCTAAATTTAGAAATGCTAGACTTTAAGGGAAATTTAATTAAAAGCTGGACTAAAACATTTAAATCAAAACCAAATAATTCAAAAAAAGTTTTATCCATTAATTATAAATCTTTGCTTTTGAACGACGATTTTTTAAGAGATAAGTATATTCAAGCAAAGGTTTACAGTGGTAATAATTTGATAACAAAGAAAACAGAATACTTAACAGATTTTAAAAATTTAAACTTGATTAAACCTGATTTTAAATATGATGTAATAATAAATAAAGAATTCTTTGAAATTAGCTTTATCTCAAAGAATTTGGTTAAAAATTTATTTTTAACCTCTTCAATAGACAGTAATTTCTCAGACAACTATTTTGATCTAATCCCAAATGAAGAAAAATTAATAAAGATTAAGCGTGAAAAATTTAAATCCATAAATAATTTTAAAGAAGGATTAAGTTTCATAAGCCTTTATGATACCTATTAATTTTTTCTATAAGACGTGAAAATTCTATAGGAGTCTTACAATCCGTAAATGAAACATCATTTAAGTCTAGATCTAAAAACTTTAGTTTATTAATTAATATTTGGGTAATTTCATCAATACCAATTTTATTTAACACATCATTCTCTGCTTTTTCAATTTTCTCCTTTAACCCAGAAATATTCCTAATTTTTAAAGCATCCTCATCTTTTATATCACCGTACATAATTTCGCTGATGGTTTTATTCATTTCAATTTCATTTAAAAATTGATAATATATTGACTTAGCATTTGAAAATTTTATTTTAGAAACTTCCCTAAGTTTTTTCTGATAAAAATTCCACAAGTTTTTATATAGATTAGCTTGTTCATATATATTAAAATTGAAAACCTTTTTTTGATTTGAATAAGTTTCTAAAATAAAAGGATATTTTTTATAATGTGATATGTGAAAAAGTATCTTCATTATCTCAATTAGTTTTTTAATTCTAAAATTTATCTTAATAAATCTATGGGTAATGCCTTTTTTTGATTTTTTAAATTTTAAATAATGAAATTTACTGTCTAATAAAATAGAGTTTATTAATGAAAATCCTTTTTTGTTTGATATCACTTCATAGTTCATCAAATTTGATGGGTTCATGCCGCCGCAAGCCAATAAAAATGAAAAAATTGAAATTGATTGAATTTGATATATATCAGTACAATCATTTATTGATTCTATCAATTCTTGTTTACTAAAATTTATTACTTCACTACTTCTATCTATTTTCTCAACAGCAAACTTTGGCAAAACAAATCTTTCTGAAATAAATCCATCTTTGTATGCATGATTCATGATTACCCCCATTTTTTTTAAATATGAATTAATTGACGATGATTTTAATCCGTTTTTTTGAGCATTAAATTTAAATGACTGAATAGTTTTTTCTTTTAGAATATCTTTAAAATGAATATTTATTTTAGACAAGTGTTTTTTAAATACTAACACGACATTTAAATAATCCTTTGCAGTAATGTTATTTTTTGATTTAGATAGAATTTCTTTCGCGTACTCCTCTAGAGAGTAAAAATTAATCCCTTTTCTTAAAAATGCCTCAAGATCATCATAAGACCAGTTATTTATATCATATTTTAAAAGTGCTTCTTCTCTTTTATCATTGATTTTTTCGAGAATAATCTTTAATGATAGTGCCCCAGGATAACTCTCAATAATAGTTATTCCATCTTTTGTAAAACTTTCTTTTTTAAGATATAGGCTTGTTTTTATCTTTTTTCTATAATTTTTTTCGCTACAATCGAAAATTACAGCCCACTTACCTTCTTTATTTTTATAACTAGATCTTGTAACTTTTATGTTCATAACTTTCCATTATATTTTACATATAAAATTAAATCATTTACTATATTAATTGATGAATAAATGCAAATATATAAAATTAAATGATATAAATCTTGAACTTTGTTCAAGCATTTTAACATATCAAAATTTATTAATTTTTAAATAATTTATTTTCATTTAATATATCCTCAATTACTAAAATTATTTGATTTTTAATTTGTCCAATACTTTTATCATTAAATCTCTTATTATTTTCAATTTCACCTTTTAACACCCCCTCTTTCATATTTTTTATGGAAATTATCCCAGTATCAATCTCTTTGTCCTTATACTTATTCATTATTCCCAATTGGTAAAACATTAATTGTAGATTATAGATTCCATTTTCCTTCCTTATATCTTCTATATTTTTTAATTTAAGATTATTTCTAAATAGTTTCTTCCCTGTTTTATAGTCTATTATCCTAATTACACCATCCACTGCAATATTCCCATGTCTTCTGTAAGGATTTTTTGGCAGTTCTTCTGAAAGATTTGTTCCTATCAATAATTCCTTTTATTTTATATTTTATTTTATCCTTGGTTATTAAATTTTCAAATTTTTCCTCAATTGAAATAATTTTAATCTTCTTCCCAGTCTTTACCTCTCTTTTGTCAAGTTCTATTACTCTTTCTACATATTTCTTTGCAGTTTCAACAATTATTATATTTTTTCCTTTTAACAAATTCTTTTTATTTATATAATTCTCAAATGAATCTGTTACTGTTTTTTCTATTTTTCTACTTATTTCATTTAAATCTTTTATTGTAATAATTTTATTTTCAAGAGGTTTATACAATTTTTCTAAGCTATCATGTATTACATTTCCCAATGTATTATGTGCTATTGTTTCTTCTACTTCATCCTCTCTCATCCCAATTATATAGTTTTCAAAAAATTTTGCTTTATCTATAACATACGAAACCAACATAGACGCTGTTATTCCTTTTTCAAATAAATATGCTATTTTTTCTCTAACTAATTTTGTTTTATTATATGATTCTTCTTTTCTGCTAATTTTTGGTGTCTTGGGACTCAATGTAAATTTTTTTAACTCATGAATCTTTTCTACTTCCATCTGTCTTATAAATCTACTTATCTCACCCGTATTCATACTATCAGGCTCTGTGTTATAGGTTAGCCATATATTTTTAGCTCTTTTTATAATTCTATAAAAATGATATGCAAACACAGCATCTTTTTCTTTATAAGTCTGTAGATCATGTGTTTTTTTAATTTCAAATGGTATAAAGCTATTCATTGAATTACCCGCCGGTAATATTCCTTCATTTAATGAAGTTATAATTACATTCTCATAATCTAAAAGCCTAGTTTCTAGCATACCCATTATTTGAAGGCCTTTTATTGGTTTTCCATTAAAAGGAATTGTATTCATTTCTACAATTTCTTTATACATGGCCTTTAAAGACTTTATACTTTTAATGGATTTATATTGATCTTTAAACAACAATATTTGATTAAATATTTTATATGAACTGTGTAATAATTCAATATTCATATCATCACTCAACTTATTCTTTGAATAATAATTCTTAAGTATTTCGATTAAATTTAAACAGGATAAAATACCATGTTCCGCATTGATCCATTTTGAAAATAATATTTCATATAATTCAGAATTTTTTTTATCTAATCCTATTAAATCATCTTTTGAAATATAAACCATATTCTCTTTCTTTATCATCATACAGATATCAATATCTTTATTCATTACTGGCCTAATTAGCTCATGAGATAATATCGAGAAAACATTTTTATAGTAGAATGTTTTTTGTTTTTTAGAATGAATTTGTAACAGAAGACTAAAAAGTGATGAAGAGGAAGAGTATTTGTAAGGGAATCCCATTGTAACATTTACATCTGTTATATTCTTTGGTAAAGAATTAACCATAGGAATTAATAATTTTTCATCAGATAAAATAACGGCTGTATTGTTTAACTGACTGTTATTCATTTTACTTATAATTTCTCCAACATATTTTACCTGACCAACATTTTTTGGAGTTCCAATTACAGAAATACTTTTTTTGTCAGAGTATTCTTCTGAAATAATATGTGCATTGTTATTTTTGTGATAGGTCCAATTTTTTAAATAAGAATCAATAAAAAAGTTGGCGTTATTGTATTCTGACTTTACATGTTTGTGATCAATATCCCAGTATATTTCTCCTAATCTATTTTCCAGTATTTCTTGAATAATCTCACATTCTGACTTACTTAGCGCATTAAATCCAATAAAAACATGTTTTTTGTGTTTCTGATTTTCTACATAATGCTGAATTTCTTGAGATGCAATTTTATAAATTAATCCCTGATATCCTTTTCTCTTCTTTAACAATATATCTTTGAGTCCTTTGTGATAAATTTTAATTTTCTTCCAAAATGATTTATAGTTTTTAATCAGTTCAGTTTCCTTCTCATAATTTGACCAGTGATTTAAGTTTTTTAGAGCCTCCAAATAATCAAACAAAGATTTTGTATCACATAGTTCCCTATCAATCTCATTGAAATCCTTTATTAATGTTTTGCCCCAGCTTATAAATTCCTCAAAAGATTCCTTGTTATCAACATTTGTAGTTTCTTCGTAAACTTTATAGAAATCAAATAACAGTTCGGTATCAGAAACTTTTTCAACCCCTGAAATCAATGACATGAATTCGTCAATATCATAAATAATGGGAGAAAAAATGGTTTTATTAGAAGCTTTGCTTATTTCTCTTTTTAGAAATAATCCAGACCTTTTGTTCGGAAGTATAAATGTATAATCAGAAATTGGATATTTTTTTCTGATTAGATCTTGAACTACATTTTCTATAAAGCCGTGCACATACTAAAAATAAAAAACGCCTCGCATATAGCGAAGCGTTTTTTAAATATACTTTAAAGAATTAAAAACCTATTTTACAAATAAGATTTCTACTCTTCTGTTATTAGACCTTCCAGTTGCACTAACATTAGTGTCAATTGGATTGTTCTCTCCAAATCCAACACCACTTAATCTCTCACTTGAAACTTCTTTTGAAGACAAGTAATTTACTACAGCGTCTGCTCTTCTTTGAGAAAGGCCTTGGTTAAACTCTTTTGTACCTACACTATCAGTGTGACCTTCAACACTAAAGTTAGCGTCAGGGTATTTTAAAATAATAGAAACGATATTATCAAGTACTGGAGGCGTTCCATCTGTAAATATTGCTGATCCGAAAGCAAACTGAATACCTCTTGAAAGTTCAGTTATCATTTTCATTTCTTCTTCTGATGGTCCTTCTGGACAACCATTATTAGCAACCGTACCAGGAACCTCTGGACATTCGTCATCTTTATCAACTACTGAGTCACCATCTGTATCAGGCCATGGGCAACCTCTGTTGCCTCTTGGTCCTGCAACAGTAGGACAAGCGTCTTTTGAATCTTCAATTCCATCACCATCTGTATCAGGACATCCTCCCATTTTTGCTAAACCAGCAACATTAGGACATCTGTCTTTATTATCAGAAATTCCGTCACCGTCAGTATCAGGACATCCATTATATTCAGCCAGACCAGCTACCATTGGGCAGTCATCTTCACTGTCTTGTATTCCATCCCTGTCAGTATCAGGACATCCGTCAAATTCTTCTAAACCAGGAACTTCTGGGCAATTATCATGCTCATCATAAATCCCGTCTCCGTCAGTGTCTGTACCACCAAATTTAACAGAAAACATTGCAGAATATCTCATAGTACCACCCTCATCAATTTGTCGTGCACCTCCTACGTTATCATAGTTGTGCTTAGCTTCTGCCATAAGGGTTAATCCAAATACGTCATTAAACCAGTAATTAACTCCAGCAGACATATTTCCAGTTAAACCATCTTGGTAATCACCAACCCATGTCCATCCTGGACCAATTCCAACAAATGGCTCGAGTTTTCCAATTGTGAATAAATCAGATAAGTCATATTTTAACATAGCATCTACTGTAAAATAATCGTTAGTAGTACCTTCTAGCGCAAGTCCAGTAGCATAATTACTAATGTTATTAAATGAAGCCCCAATTCCTATAGAAACATTGTCACCAACATATTTTGAAAGTGAGAACATTGAAAGGGGAGATTTTGAAACATTCCAGTTTTGATCAACATCAAAGAAATCAGGAATTGTAGTTCGGCTATCAACTTCTAGATCAACAGCATTAGTACCAAAGCTAAATTGCCATTGATTGTTTTTATCTTGTGCATTAACATTTGTTAATCCAAAAATTAACATAGTTGTTAATAAAAGAGTGTAAATTTTTCTCATAATTTTAAAATTACTTAATAATATTTTTGCAAAAATATGCAATTAAAAGATAAAACTACTCAATTTATATGAGAATTTAATGAAATAAAGTCCTAATTTTTACTCGGAATCTTCGTCAAATTTCAATGTTAACATAAGAGACCATCTCATAGTTCCACCTTCATCTAACATAATAGAATCTGATAAATTCTCTTTATACTCAGACATAAGTGTCAACCCAAAAGTCTCACTTAACCACACATTTAAACCAAGTGAACCGTTAGCTGTCAGATAGCATTCTTCTCCAAAAGATGTCATACCTGGTCCAATTCCTACAAAAGGATGGAAATCCATATCTAATAATTTCATAGATACTAAATCAGAAAGATCATATTTTAACATTGCATCAACAGAGAAATAGTCGTTTGTTCTTCCCTGTAATTCAAATCCTGTTGCATAATTAGTAATACTATTAAAGGCAGCGCCTACACCAAAAGATAGATTACCACCAACGTGCTTAGAAACCATAAACATGGATACAGGAGACTTTGAAAGATTCCAATTGTCTTTTACATCAAAAAATTCTGTGAAAGATGTATTTGAATCAGCTTCTAAATCAACAGCATTGGTCCCAAAGCTAAACTGCCATTTGTGATTTTCATCTTGAGAGTTAACATTAAGAACAAATAAAAGGGTAAAAATTAAGATAGATAGTTTTGTAAATTTTTTCATAACATAAATATTTATAATTAAATATAAGGAACTAATTTTTCCTAAAAAGATTTTTTAAAGGACATTGGGTTATCTGATATTATGAGTAAAATTTAAAAACATTCAATTTTAATATCATCTGAGACATAAATAATAATTTTTTTTATTGTATTTAAACCTATTTCATAAAGTTTATTTTCGTAGCCCTTTAACTGATTTATATATTTTGATTTTTTTGTTCCCGTCTTATAATCAATCAAAACAATGTCTTTATCGTTAAGAAATACTATTCTATCTGGAATAAAACTTTTGCCATTCTTTTCGATTATTTCTCTTTCGTTAAAACTTTTGTATTTGGGATTATAAAATTCTTTTAATTCCTCATTATTGGTAATTTTATAAATTAGTTCCTTCAGTTTTTGTTTTTTATTAGTCGAAATTTCCCCTAACTCATAATATTTATTTAAAACTAGACTTACATCTTTAAGAGAGTGTATTTCAGACATGATAAGATGAAAAATATTTCCCTTTTCTTGTGCAATGTCATATTCTTGAAGCCATGATTTCACATGCTTATTACTGGTTATAATATTTCTTTTAAGCCTTGAGTTAAACATGAATTTTTCTTGCTGAATATTTTTTACTTGATTATTAAAAGTTGATAAATTACTTTTATCTCCAATTTCATATTTGTTTTTTGAAGAATCCCAAATCCCTATTTCTTTTAAATATCCGATAAACATTCCTGAAAATAAATTTAATTTCTCATTTCCTTTTTTGTCAAGATCTTTTTCTGACAAAATATAAAGTTCATTTTTAGCCCTTGTTAAAACCACATACAGGAGATTTATATTGTCAATTTCTAGTTTTTTCTTATAATTATTGTAAAGCTTTTCGTCAATAACTTCTAAGTCCTTATTTATGTTAATCAGAGGAGATTTAATTTCAAATCCTATCTTATTTTTAAAATCAATCCATGCTTTTGGATTAAGATCATTGTGAATGTTAATATTGGCATAAGGATAAATAACAATTGGAAATTCTAATCCTTTAGATTTATGTATAGTAATTATTTCTACAGCATTAATTTCACTTGGACTGATTATGTTTAGTTTATCCCTTTTTTCTTTATAATGATCTAAAAATTCTATAAAGCTTATTTGATTTTTATTTGAATATTCATTCGCAAAATCTAGTAGAAATTGAAGATACGAATTACCACTTTCAGCTAATCTAAAGCAATCAATTATGTATTCAATTGCCTCGTAGATTGATTTGTTTTTTAATATAGATAGCTCTAAGGCGAAATCATTAATAACCAGTTCTTTTTTAATGCTTTCAAAGTCCATATTTAAAATTTCAATAAAGAAATCTTCTTTTGCTCTTTCAATTAAGTTCAATTCAAAAAGAGATTTGCATAGTCTCATTTTTGAAGAATTGGATTCACTAACTGAATATTCAAGAAGATTTATAATCAAGTTTACAGATGGACTAGAAGATAAATTTAAAACCTCTGAAGAAATTATGGGGATTTTATTATCTGATAAATAGTCTCCAATTTCTTTTCCTTCCTTCTTCTTTCTGACAATTATACAGATATCTCGAAAAGAATAATTTCTCTTAATTGCGTCGTTAATGTTTTGTAAGACTTTTTCTTGGTAATATTCATTTAATGTAATTGTCTGGTCACTGTCATAAAAATCAATAGTTACATTTCCAGTGGAGTCTTTAAAATACTTTTGAACAGGAAAATCAAATATTTTATTAAGCTCATTATTTTTTGAATACCTGTTCTTTATGTAAGTAAACAGTTTGTTATTAAAATTTACAATCTCCTTTGAGCTCCTATAATTTATGTCTAGTTCGACGTTTATTTTATCACAGTAAAATGGAGATTTGTTTTTTATTAATCGAATAAATTCGTCAACATCTCCTCCTCTCCAGCTGTATATCGCTTGTTTTGGATCTCCAGCAATTGTTAATGAAGAGTTTTCAGATGATAAAGAATTTTCTATTAATGGCTTAAGATTTTCCCATTGCATTTTTGATGTGTCTTGAAACTCATCGATAAAAAAGTGACTATATTTTACACCTAATTTTTCATAGATAAAAGGTGCAGGTTGATTTTTGATTTCATCATTAATAATTTTATTGAATTCTGAAATCACAATAAAATTATCATCAACTTTCATTTCTTCAAGCTCTTTTTTTATTAAACTTAAAATTGAAAGAGGTGAAAGATTGCTAAGGATATTTGCAAATAATTTTAAATTGTAAATATTTTTTTTGCATTCTTTATAAATCTGTAAAAGCTCGTTTCTAATTTGATTAATTCTTAGAATGTCATGTTCTCTAGCTTTTGATGAGTGAAGAGCCCCATCATTTAGATTTTCTTCAAGTTGATTTGTATACAACCTTTCATAATTTTCGGCACTAATTTTCTTAAAATGATTTGGAAGTGTTTTTCTTCTAAAACAATCTTCGTTAAGCTCATTTTTTTTGATTAGTTCTAATGCCTTTTCTGCTAGTTTGGTGGTTGTTTTTTTTAAACTTTTTACAGAAGATTTTAATATTTTTTTTGAATTTTTAAAATCACTGGGGCTAAGTTCTTTAATCAATTCTAATTGATTATAATTGTTTTCACTTAACAACAATTTGGAAATATTTTGTAGGTCTTTAGTTATGTCCCAGCTTTTATCATCATCTGTTTTTTCAAAAGAGAAATCAATTATTTCTGAGAAATAGGAATTGTCAATTTCAATTTTTGAAATTAGCTTATCAACAGCCTTTTCAAGTATTTCATTTTGATCAATTTCAACTTCGTATTTACTGTCAATTCCCAGCTCATATGTAAAGCCTCTTACAATTTTTTGAGTGAGTTTGTCAATTGTAGAAATTTCAAATGAAGCGTAATTTTTAAGTATATTTTTTAAAATTTTAGATGACTTTATAAAAATTTCGTCTTCGTTAAGTCCAGTTTCTTTTTTTATTATGTCTGTTACGGCGGGGTCAATTGAAATACGATTAGTATAATTTACTAAGAGGTTAATGATCCTATGCTTCATTTCATTTACAGCTTTATTTGTAAATGTAACTGCCAAAATATTTTTGTAAAGTGAAATGTTATCACTTTTAAGCAAAAGAACAATATAATCTTTTACCAGGTTGAAAGTTTTACCTGTCCCTGCAGACGCGTTATAAATTTTAAAATAATTTAATTGACTCATGGTTATTACAAGTTAATAATAGTAGTTGATTATTAGATACTTTAATTGTAAATTTGATAAATTAAATTCGATTAAAATGAGCTTTACTTTACCACAATTAGATTACGCATATGACGCATTAGAGCCTCATATAGATTCAAGAACCATGGAAATTCACCATTCAAAGCATCATCAGGGTTATACAAATAAACTTAATGCAGCTATCGAAGGAACAGATCAAGAATCAAAAAATATTCATCAAATACTTACAGATTTAGACATGAATAATATGGCTCTAAGAAATAATGCTGGAGGCTATTTTAATCACAAGCTATTTTGGGAGATTATGAATCCTAATAATAAAACCGAAATGTCTAATGACTTAAGCTCAGCAATTGATAACTCGTTTGGTAGTTTTGATAATTTTTGCGCTTCCTTTTCAAATGCTGCAGCTACAAGATTTGGTTCTGGTTGGGCATGGCTATGTGTAAAAGACGGAAAATTAGAAATATGTTCCACATCTAATCAGGACAATCCATTAATGCCGTCAATTGGTTGCGGTGGAACTCCGATTTTAGGAATCGATGTTTGGGAGCATGCTTACTATTTAAATTATCAGAATAGAAGGCCTGATTATGTTAATGCATTTTTTAATGTAATAAATTGGGGTGCAGTTTCAGAAAAGTTTATTCAGGCTAGTTAATAGGCTCTTTTTTTATTTCCTTCAAAAAAATTAACAAAAGCTGTATTTACAACTCTATTACCACCGGGAGTTGGATACTCACCGGTGAAATACCAATCTCCTTTAGAAGATGGGCATGCTTTGTGTAAATTTTCAATAGACTGAAAAATAATTTTCACATCTCGGTTTTCAATGTGTGAACTTAATAGTTCGGTGATTTTATCCGAAATTTCCTCAGCTGAAAATTGATTATAAATTTCTTTAACATGATTCACCATTTCATCATCATTTAAGTCAAGTTCCTTTTTACACTTTTTATAAACATTATCAATAATAGATCCTAATCCTTTTTCTTTTAGAAGACTAAGCGCTGCATTGAATGCAATAAGACTTTCTAGGTTAGCCATATCAATCCCGTAACAATCAGGGTATCTTATTTGTGGAGCAGAAGAAACAATGATAATTTTTTTAGGATTTAGCCTATCTAACATTTTTAATATACTTTTTTTCAAGGTGGTACCTCTAACAATACTGTCGTCAATAATTACGATAGTATCAGTTGACTTAACAACTCCATAAGTGATATCATATACATGCTCTACTAAATCATCTCTACTATCATCTTCGGTTATAAATGTTCTAAGCTTAACATCTTTAACCGCAATTTTTTCGATTCTGGGTCTAACAGAAAGTATATTCGTTATTTTATTTTCAGAAAGATTTTTTTTACCAATTATTTCATTGGTTTTTTTTGAATTTAAAAATTCTTCAACGCTTTCAATCATCCCGAAAAAAGAGGTTTCAGCAGTATTTGGTATGTATGAAAAGACAGTGTTTTTGATATCAAAATTTATTTCTTTTAGAATAGCTGGCATAATAAACTTTCCTAAATTTTTTCTTTCCTGATAAATATCTGAATCATTTCCCCTTGAAAAATATATCCTCTCAAAAGAGCATGATTTATTTTCTTTTTGTTTGATTACAGACTTAATTTTAAAGGCCCCATTACTTTTCACAACTATAGCGTTTCCTGGGTTCAATTCTTTTATTTCATCAATATTTAAATTAAATGCGGTTTGAATTGCAGGTCTCTCTGATGCAACTACAACTACTTCATCATTTTTAAAGTAAAAGGCGGGTCTTATCCCACTAGGATCTCTCATCACAAATGAATCGCCATGTCCTAATAAACCACCTATTACATACCCTCCGTCCCACCTTTTTGAAGCTTTTTTAAGGATTTTAAATATGTCTAATTTTTCTGAAATGATTGAGGAGCATTCTTGTTTAGATAGACCTTCTTTTTTTAATTCTTTGTACATTTTTCTCACGGCATCATCTAAAAAATGTCCAATTTTTTCCATTATAATTACCGTATCTGTATATTCTTTCGGGTGTTGACCTAATTCAATCAGACTATTAAATAATTCTTTTGAATTTGTCATATTAAAATTTCCGGCAAGAATCAAATTTCTGTGTTTCCAGTTATTTTGTCTCAAAAAGGGATGTACGTTTTCAACACTATTTCCTCCAAATGTTCCGTACCTAACATGGCCAAGTAGTGACTCAGCCAAATAAGGAACATTGTTTTTTAGTTTACTAATATTATTAACGAGGGAAGGAGCTAATTTGAGTTCTTTGTTTATTCTTTCATTTATTTTGCTGAATACATCCTGAATAGGTTGCTTTTCAATGGAGCGAATTCTACTTATAAATCTTTTTCCTGGTTCTACGTCAAGTTTAATACTTGCAAACCCAGCTCCGTCTTGACCTCTGTTATGCTGTTTTTCCATTAGTAGATACATTTTATTTATTCCGTAAAATGCACTACCATATTTTTTCTTATAAAATTCTAGTGGCTTAAGTAATCTAATGTGGCCTATACCACATTCGTGTTTTATAGCGTCACTCATTGTCTAATTAGTAAGCATACAAAAAAACAAAATAAATATTTAAAAATATACATTTAGAGATTATGTTTTTTAATATAATTTATCCTTTCATCAATTTCATTTTTTTTCAAATCAAGCATGTTTTCAACTCCGAATTTTTCTACCGAAAATGAAGCTATTGCATTTGCATAAATTAGTGCATTTGAAATTGAATTGAAATCATAATTTTTTGATTTTGCCAAATAACCAGCAAAGCTTCCTGCAAAAGAATCTCCTGCGCCAGTGGGATCAATAACATTGTCCACCGGAAAACTTTTGCAATCGAATTTATTTGAAGAAGAATAAACACTTGCCCCATATTCACCTCTTTTCATGATAATATATTTTGGCCCCATTTCAAGAATAGTTTTTACCCCCTTATCCAAATTGTTACATCCTGAAAGCTGTATAACTTCCTCGTCATTAATACATATCAAGTCCACCTTTTTTATGACTTCCTTTAAAGATTCTAAGCTGTTATCCATCCAAAAGTTCATTGTGTCAAGCATTATAAATTTAGGTTTTTTTTCAAATTGGCTCACAACACTCAATTGAACATTTGGATCAAGATTTCCAAGAACTAAAATGTTAGGATTTGTAAAGTTTTTAGGGATTTTAGGATCAAATATAGATAGTACATTTAATTGAGTTTCTAGTGTATCTCTCTTGTTCATATTTTCATGATATTTTCCAGACCAAAAGAAACTTTTTCCGTCTTGTATAATCTGAACTTCAGAAATATCTATTTTTTTTGAGATTAAAATATCAAGATAGCTTTTCGGAAAATCACCCCCCACAATTGAAATGATTGCACATTCAACATCTTTTGTTTTTGCAGCTAAACTCGCAAAGGGTGCAGACCCCCCAATAACACGTTCAACTTTCCCAAATGGGGTTTCGATTGTATCAAATGCTAGTGTTCCGACAACTATTACCTTACTCATGCTTATTATTTTAGTTATTTATTTTCTTCCAAAGTCAGCTGGAATTTCTCCCCACAACTTGGTTTCCCATTTTTTTATTTTTACTGAAAAATTATTTTTTTTGAGCCATAAGATAGCTCTTTCTATTAAAATAAATACATCTTTATTTTCTTCATTTCTTTTTAATTTTGTTTGACACTTCTTCTTATTAACCCAGCTGATTGCTGTTATAGAATCTGAATATATAATTTTCTTTTTCTTTTGATTTTCCATCATTGCAATGCCATGAACCAAAGCTAAAAATTCCCCGATATTATTTGTTGCATTCTTGAACGGTCCCATTTTAAATAAAACTTCTTTAGTTTTAGTGTCTACTCCTTGATATTCCATTAATCCAGGATTACCACTTGATGCCGCATCAACTGAAATTGAGTTTAAATCTGGACCATTATCCAGATTTTTTATATTTTTTGACTTCTTATAATCTTCATAGCCATTCGAAAAAGCGTTTTTTGCTTCCTCTAAATTTTTAAAGCTCTTATACAAAGCTCCTTTCACATTTTTAATTTCATTTTGACATTCAGCCCATGAAAAATATATACCAGGATTATTTCCCTTCCAAACCACATAAAATTTTTTATTATTCATCGCTTAAAACTTTGATTAAATCTTCTATAATTTTAGGAAAAAAATCCATTTCAAGGACATGTATTTTTTTTGCAAGTTCTTCAGAACTACAAGGATATTGAATGGTTAACTTTTTTTGAAAAATAATCTTACCTTCATCATAATTTTTATTTACATAATGAATAGTTATTCCACTCTCCCTTTCTAAATTTTCAATAATCTTATTGTGT
Organism: uncultured Bacteroidota bacterium; assembly: GCA_902560045.1. Classification (GTDB taxonomy): domain Bacteria; phylum Bacteroidota; class Bacteroidia; order Flavobacteriales; family Flavobacteriaceae; genus MED-G13. The sequence goes on from CACEKJ010000010.1 coordinate 25,739, forward strand.
ACATTCATTCCATACATTCCTTTTCCACCATATGCTGGTAATAAAGAAGGGTGAATATTTATAATTTTATTGGGAAACTTTTCTATTATATTTTTTGAAATTTTTAATAAAAATCCTGCTAGTATTATTAACGAAGGATTAAATTTTTCGATTTTAATTAATGCACTTTCACTATTAAATTGATCTTTATTTAAAATCAGAAAGGGAACATTTAATTTTTTAGATTTTTCTATGACACCCGCCCTATTATTATTTGTTATTATACACCATTCAATTTCATAAAATTTATCTCTAAAATAATTGATAATGTTTTCTGCATTTGATCCGTTACCAGAAGCAAGAATCAAGATCTTAACTTTTTTTGGTGAATTTATGTTCACAAATTTTTTTTTGAATGGGTTAAATTAAAATAAAGTTTTTTATTTTTGCACTCTAACTAAATATAAATAAAAAATTAAAGTTATGTCAGATATCGCATCAAAAGTAAAAGCAATTATCGTAGATAAACTAGGAGTAGATGAAAGTGAAGTTGTTAATGAAGCAAGTTTCACAAATGACCTGGGAGCAGATTCACTTGACACAGTGGAATTAATTATGGAGTTTGAAAAAGAATTTGATATTCAAATTCCGGATGATCAAGCTGAAAATATTGCAACCGTTGGTCAAGCGATTTCTTATATAGAGAACTCATAATTTTTTTCTTATGGCTTTAAAACGAGTAGTTGTTACTGGTCTTGGAGCTCTTACACCAATCGGGAACAACCTTAATGATTTTTGGACTGGTCTTATTGAAGGTAAGAGCGGTTCAGCCCCCATTACTTATTTTGACACAGAAAAATTTAAAACAAAATTTGCCTGTGAACTAAAAAACTTTGATGTTTCGTTACACTTGGATAGAAAGCAACAAAGAAAAATGGATAGATTCACCCAGTACGGTATGGTCTCTACTGAAGAGGCAATTAATCATTCTGGTCTGGATTTGGAAAAAGTTGATAAATTAAGAGTTGGAGTAATATGGGGATCTGGAATTGGTGGAATTGAGACATTTCAAAATCAGATGCTAGATCATGCTTCGGGCGATGGTACTCCAAGATTTAATCCCTTTTTTATACCTAAAATGATTGCAGACATTACCCCTGGATACATATCAATGAAATATGGCTTTATGGGGCCAAACTATACAACAGTTTCCGCATGTGCGTCATCCGCCAACGCAATGGTTGATGCATTAAACTATATTAGACTTGGCTATTGTGATGTTATAGTAACGGGAGGAAGTGAAGCAGGGGTAAATATTGCTGGAATGGCAGGATTTAATGCAATGCATGCACTTTCAACAAGAAATGACGCCCCCGAATCTGCATCAAGACCCTTTGACTCAACAAGAGATGGTTTTGTATTGGGAGAGGGATCAGGCACATTAATTCTAGAAGAATATGAGCATGCAAAAGCGAGAGGTGCTAAAATTTATGCAGAATTTCTTGGTGGAGGTTTATCCTCTGATGCACATCATATAACCGCACCACATCCAGAAGGTAACGGTGTGAAAGCAGTGATCAAAAATTGTTTAAGGGATTCAAATATAAAATTAGAAGATGTAGATCTAATTAATACCCACGGTACTTCTACGCCTTTGGGTGATGTAGCTGAATTAAAGGCTATTGATTATATTTTTGGCGACCACGCTCCAAACATTAATATTAATTCAACGAAGTCTATGACTGGTCATTTACTTGGAGCCGCTGGAGCAGTTGAAGCAATTTCTGTTATTTTATCTTTAAACAATGGAATTGTTCCTCCAACAATTAATCATCAAAATATAGATGAAAATATAAATCCTAAATTAAACTTAACTCTCAATAAGCCTCAAAAAAGAGACTCTAAAATTGGAATGAGTAATACATTTGGGTTTGGTGGTCATAACGCCTGCGTATTGTTTAAAAAGTGGGATTAATATGGTTTTTAATTTTAAGGAGTTATTCAATTTAAATAAAGACCCTTTTTATAAACCAATAAAAAATCTTCTTCAATTTCAACCAAAATCATTAAAGTATTATAAGCGTGCTTTTACTCACAGATCTCTTAATAAAAAAGATTTAAACGGTATAGCTGTGAATTACGAACGATTAGAGTTTTTAGGAGACTCAATCTTAAGCTCTATTATTTCATCCTATTTATTTAAAAATATTCCTACTGGTTCTGAGGGATATTTAACACAAATGAGATCTAAAATTGTAAGTAGAAGTCATTTAAATGAATTGGGTTTAGAACTAAACTTATTACAATTCGTTGAGTCAAATATTTCAGAAGAAAACTATGGTGATAATATACATGGTAATTTATTTGAAGCATTAATAGGGGCAATTTTTTTAGATCGTGGTTACGCTTATTGTAAGAAATTTATTTTTCAGAAAGTAATTGATCCACATGTAGATTTAGAAAAGTTAAAAAACAAAGTAATTAGCTACAAGAGTCTTTTTATAGAGTGGTGTCAAAAAAATAAAAAGATTTATAACTATGAAACTTTTGAAGATAGTGGTAATGATCCCATTAAACACTTCTCTGTTAAACTTTCTATTGACAGTAAAATTATTTCAAAAGCGAGAGATACTTCAAAGAAAAAAGCCGAAGAAAAAGCTTCCAAAAGAGCCTTTTTTATGTTTCAAGAGGATATTTTAAAATATCAAAATCAAAATTCCTAGAATAAGCGTATCTTTACAGAGAAACTTTTCATTTTGAACAACCATAAATTAAGTTTAAATCAATTTTCTGATAATTATCATCTAATTGCAATTCACTCAAGCCTTGAAGAGTATAGGCTAGCATTCTTTTTAAATGAAAAATTAAATATAAACTTAAAAAGAAAAAATAATGATATCAGTTTAAATGAAACAAAGGCAAATTATTCAGCCTATGAGTATTTGGAAGAAGCAATGTATTTAAATTGGATTTTTTTTTCTAACAAATCATTAGTTTCAGAAGAATCAATAAATGAAGTATCAAATTTATTTAACCAGGAAAGTTTCGTTCAAAATGAAATCTGTCTTATAAATCAACCAAAAGGTGTTGATTATTTTTTGATTATAGAAAATGTAAAAAATAAGACATATGTTGAAAAGGTATTAAAAAAAATTTCAGAAATTAGAGGAGTAATTACTTCTTTTATTTCAGAAAAAAAATTAGAAAATAAAGAAAACTTGATTTTTTCATGAGCAAAATAAAATTTAAAAAAACAAAAATTGTTGCAACTCTTGGGCCAGGTTGTAATAACAAGACAACTCTATCTAAATTGATTAGAGCTGGAGTAAATGTGTTCAGAATTAACTTTTCCCACGCTACTTATGATGAAGTAGATCAAAATATAGAATTGATAAGAAATCTTAATAATGAGCTTGGTTCAAATGTTGCAATACTTGCAGATCTTCAGGGTCCAAAAATAAGAGTTGGAAAAATGGAAGAAGGTGTTATTTTTAAAAAAGGAGACCTATTTACACTTAATAGTTCAAAAGATTTTATTGGAAATAAAGAAAGCGCATCTCTTTCTTATAAAGATTTTGCAAAAGATGTAAAGAAGGGCGATAAAGTTTTAATTGATGATGGAAAATTAATGTTTGAAGTTATTTCAACAAACAAAAAAGATGAGGTTAAATTAAAAAATCTACAAGGAGGTATTCTATCTTCAAAAAAGGGAGTTAACCTTCCAAACACAAAAATTTCCACCCCTTCTTTAACCAAAAAAGATAAAAAAGATTTGCTTTACGCTATTGAAAACGAGTTAGATTGGATTGCGCTATCATTTGTCAGAGATGCTAAGGACATGATAAATCTAAGAAACATAATCGAAAAAGAATCTGATGAGAAAATACCTATAATAGCTAAGATTGAAAAACCTGAAGCAATAGAAAATATCGATGAAATAATTCAAAATTCCGATGGAATTATGGTAGCTAGAGGAGATTTGGGAATTGAAATACCATCTGAGGAAGTACCCTTAATTCAAAAGAGAATTGTTTACTTAGCAAAAAAGCATAGAATTCCTGTGATCATTGCTACCCAGATGATGGAAAGCATGATTGACAGCCTTAAGCCTAGTAGAGCTGAAGTAAATGATGTTGCAAATTCTATAATGGACGGAGCTGATGCTGTTATGCTTTCTGCAGAAACATCTGTTGGGAAATATCCAGTGGAAGTAGTATCTCAAATCGCAAAAATTATTTCGTCTGTTGAATATTCTGATAAGATTTCTGTACCGGAATCTCCGCCTAAAATTAAAACAAACAGATACACCACAAAATTCATTTGCTATCATGCTGCACAAATTGCAAATGAAACAAACATTGCTGCGATTACCACATTAACTCAAAGCGGTTATACTGGATTTCAAGTTTCTTCATGGAGACCTCACTCAAATATTCTTGTATTTACATCCAATAAAAGAATACTATGTAGATTAAATTTACTCTGGGGGGTAAAAGCCTTTTACTACAATAGAAATGTTTCAACGGATAAAACAATTGAAGAAATTAATGAAATTGTCAATAAAAAAGGATTTGCAAAAAAAGGAGATAGGATCATTAATCTTGCTGCAATGCCTGTAAAGGAAAGTGGTATGGTAAATACACTTAAAATTTCAGAAATCAAGTAGTCTAATTTTTATAAAGCAAAATCTGTTTTTGCCCATCTTTATTTATATAAGCCCTATACATTCCTGCTGTATTAAAATCCATAACAATATTTGAATTTTTGTCAATCCCAATCATCCCGCCATCACCTCCGATTCCTCCGATCTTTTGATGAACTACCTTAGACATGGCTTTCTTTAAATCATAGTCATGATTTTCTAACAATGAAGAAACTTGATACGCAGCAACTGTTCTTATAAAATATTCACCTGATCCAGTAGATGAAATACCACATGTATTATTGTTAGCATAAGTTCCAGCACCAATAATTGGTGAGTCACCAATTCTACCCCATTTTTTATTTGTCATTCCACCTGTAGAAGTACCTGCAACAATATTACCATCAACATCAATTGCTACACAACCAACGGTTCCATACTTGTCTTCATCTTTTTTATTTAAGAGCTGATTGTATCTAAATTTCGTATGAAAATATTCATTCTCGACAATTTCTAAAGCTCTTGCTTTTGCAAAGTTCTCGGCTCCTTTTCCAGAAAGAAACACGTGATCAGAATGATTCATCACATCTGCAGCAAGTGTTATAGGATTTTTAACATTCGACGTTCCAGACGAGGCACCAGCATTAAGATCGTTTCCCCTCATTATTGATGCGTCATTTTCAACTTTTCCCTCACTATTGAAAACACTTCCTTTACCCGCATTGAATAGTGGCGAATCTTCTAAAATTTTAATTGTTTCAATGACAGCTACCTCACTAGATTTACCTTCATTTAATAGTTTCCAACCCTTTGAAATAGCTTCGTCTAGTTTGTTAATTATTGAGTCTTCTTTTGACTTAGAAATATTTTCCTTTAAAATAATTCCGGCTCCTCCATGTATAACAATTGCAATCTTATTTTTATCATTATTATTACAGCTAAAAAGTAGAATAATTAGAAGACACAAATATTTTTTCATAACCTTTAAATATAAAGAAATCCTTATCTTCGTCAAGTTAAATAATTTATCATGAATATTGAAAACTCACTAAAAAAATTAGGCTTATCCAGCCACAATATTGGAACTTCAACAGGCAGTAATTATTTCAGCAATGGAGATTCAATTAGTAGCTACTCGCCTGTAGATGGAAAAGAGATTGGAACGGTTTCAACAACAACACATGAAGACTATAATAAAGTTATAGAAAGTGCCCAATCTGCTTTTAAGTATTGGAAAACTGTACCTGCACCACAAAGGGGTGAAATTGTAAGACAATTTGGAAATAAGCTTAGAGAATTAAAAGATCCACTTGGAGTTTTAGTTTCTTATGAAATGGGTAAAAGCTTTCAAGAGGGATTAGGTGAGGTTCAAGAAATGATTGATATATGTGATTTTGCCGTTGGACTATCCAGACAGCTTCATGGTTTAACAATGCATAGTGAAAGACCTGGCCATAGAATGTATGAGCAATATCATCCGCTAGGAATTGTTGGTATTATTTCAGCATTTAATTTTCCTGTAGCTGTATGGTCTTGGAATACAGCACTTGCTTGGATATGTGGTGATGTGTGTGTTTGGAAACCAAGTGAGAAAACTCCACTTTGCTCAGTTGCATGTCAAAAGATTATAGCAGATATATTAAAAGAAAATGATTTACCTGAAGGAATTTCTTGTTTAATAAACGGAGATTATAAAGTTGGAGAATACATGACTAAGGACAAGAGAATTCCTCTTATTTCTGCAACAGGCTCAACTAGAATGGGTAAAATTGTTGCTAGCGAAGTAGGTGCAAGATTAGGTAAGTCATTGTTAGAGCTTGGCGGAAACAATGCGATTATTGTTACCCCGGCCGCAGATGTTAAGATGACAGTAATGGGTGCAGTTTTTGGTGCAGTTGGAACTGCAGGTCAAAGATGTACTTCAACAAGAAGATTAATTATACATGAAGACATATATAATGAAGTGCGTGATGCAGTTGTAAATGCATACAAACAAATTAAAATTGGAAATCCACTTGATCAATCAAATCATGTGGGACCTGTAATCGACAAATTAGCTGTAGATATGTATTCCAAGGCTTTGGATAAAGTAGTTGAAGAAGGTGGAAATATCATTGTTGAAGGTGGTATTTTGGAAGGTGAAGGATATGAAAGCGGTTGTTATGTAAAACCTGCTATAGCTGAGGCAAAACCAGATTTTCATATTGTTCAAGAAGAAACTTTTGCACCAATTTTATACTTACTTAAGTATTCCGGTCCGGTAACCAATGCAATTGAAATTCAAAATAACGTTACGCAAGGATTGTCATCAGCAATTATGACAAATAACTTAAAAGAGGCTGAGAAATTCCTTTCAGCTGCAGGCTCTGATTGTGGAATTGCTAATGTGAATATAGGTACTTCTGGTGCTGAAATTGGAGGTGCATTTGGTGGAGAAAAAGATACTGGTGGTGGTAGAGAATCGGGTTCAGATGCTTGGAAAATCTACATGAGGAGACAAACAAATACAATTAATTATACAGATGATCTTCCTCTCGCGCAGGGAATAAAATTTGATCTTTAATCGCTCGGAAGCTTAAATAAATCTTCTACTTTACATCCAAGTGTTTTAGCAATTTTTAACGCTAAGACAGTTGAGGGAACATAAACCCCATTTTCAATCGCATTTATGCTTTTCCTTGAGACGTTCGCACTCTCTGAAAGATCTTGCTGAGTTAACCCTGCAGATTTTCGAATTTCTTGAAGATTATTTAAAAGATTTTTGTGATTTCTGCCCAAAACTATTTCTTTTCAAATTCATCAACGGCATTAGTTAGTTCTTCACTAGTGTTTGGATAAAGGTATCCTGCAATCAAAGTTCCTACACCTATTGCTCCTACCAGAGCTCCAACACCTTTTAATATACTTCCAAGTGCTACATAACCAAGGAAATAGAGACCAACACCAACAAATATTGTTATAACTCCATTTCTGCGATAATCTATTGGTTCATCTTTCCTTTCATCAAAAATTTTCAAAAGCTCCTCTAATTTATCTGGATCATCTATGTGTTTTGCAATCTCTAGCACAGTTTGTCTCTTATGTTTTGCGTCATGATATAGCCAAAGAAATACAGCTATTGGTACAATTATTCCTGTTAGTATGCCTAATATTGGTATTATTTCTCCCATAATTATAATTTATTTTTTTTCGTAGCTTTCAACTGTATCTGTTATTTCATCAGGTTGATTAGGATATACATACCCTGCAATCATTTGGCC
>CACEKJ010000011.1 GCA_902560045.1 uncultured Bacteroidota bacterium
TCTAAGATGACCCTGGAAGAAAAGGCAGGTCAAATGAATCAATACAACGGTTTTTGGGATGCAACCGGTCCGATGCCTGAGGGTGATTATCAAAAGAAGAGATACAACGAATTGAAAAATGGTCAAGTTGGTTCAATGTTGAATGTAATTGGAGTGGATGAAATTTATGCGTTACAAAAGATAGCAGTAGAAGAAACAAGGTTAGGTATCCCTTTAATTTTTGGTCATGATGTAATTCACGGATATAAAACAATGTTCCCAATTCCTTTAGCAGAATCATCAAGCTGGGACCTAGAGTTAATGGAAAAGTCTGCAAGAATTGCTGCTACCGAAGCAAGTGCAGATGGTCTTAATTGGACATTTGCTCCTATGGTTGATATTTCTAGAGATGCAAGATGGGGTAGGGTAATGGAAGGAGCTGGTGAAGATCCTTTTTTAGGTAGTTTGATTGCCAAAGCAAGGGTCAAAGGTTTTCAAGGTAATGACTTAAGTGATCTAAATACAATTGTTGCATGTGCAAAACATTTTGCTGGTTATGGTTTTTCTGAAGCAGGAAGAGATTATAACACAACTGATTTTAATCACTACACACTTCATAATACAATTATGCCTCCGTTCAAAGCAGCAGTTGATGCAGGTGTTCGAACATTTATGAACTCGTTTAACACGTTGGATGAAATACCTGCAACTGGACACATACACATTCAGAGAGATATTCTAAAAGGTGATTGGGATTTTGATGGATTTATTGTTTCAGATTGGGGTTCAATTGACCAAATGATTCCACATGGATTTGCAAGAGACGGAGAACATGCAGCTGAATTGGCTGTTGTCGCGGGTTCCGATATGGATATGGAATCAAGCTTGTATGTAAGTCAATTAGCAGGTCTTGTAGAGTCTGGAAAAGTTAATGAAGAATTATTGGATGATGCTGTTAGAAGAATATTAAGGGTTAAATATGAATTAGGTTTATTTGAAGATCCTTTTAAATATTGTAATCAAGAAAGATCAGATTCTGAATTAGGAAAAGAAGAAAATATGCAGGTGGCTCTTGAAGCAGCTAAAAAATCTATTGTTTTATTAAAAAACGATAATATGTTGTTACCGTTAAAAAAACAAAATCAAAAAATCGCAATTATTGGACAATTGGCAAACGATAAGAATAGTACTCTTGGTAACTGGAGATCACAGGTTGAAAATAACTCAGCTGTTTCAGTTGTTGAGGGGATGAAAAAATATAATGGAAATAAAACTATTTATGAAAAGGGCGTTGATTTATATTACGGAGAAACAAATTTTCATAACAGGGTTAAATTAAACTTTAATGATAGATCTGATTTTGGTAAAGCTAAGCTAGCCGCAGCTTCTTCGGATATAGTTATTATGGTTCTCGGTGAAGAAGGTCATCAGTCTGGAGAAGGACGAAGCAGAACTAATATTGATTTACCAGGACTTCAAAAGGAATTATTAAAAGAGATAAAAAGAGTAAATAAAAATATTATTCTAGTTGTAATGAGCGGTAGACCACTAGACTTAACCTGGGAAGATGAAAATATTCCTGCAATAGTTCAAGCATGGCAATTAGGGTCAAAGTCTGGTGACGCCATTGCACAAGTTCTTTATGGAGATTATAACCCTTCCGGAAAACTTACCATGTCCTTTCCTAGAAATGTAGGACAAGTACCTGTATATTACAATTATAAAAATACAGGAAGACCTAGCACCTCAATAGAGCAGGTTACAAATTCGGGTTATGCTGATGTTGAAAATAGCCCATTGTATTCGTTTGGATACGGATTAAGTTACACTGAGTTTACTTATTCTGATTTTGAAATTAGTTCTGATTCAATGACTAAAGATTCTAAAATAAATGCTTCGGTAACTGTTTCAAATACAGGGAAGTTTAAAGGTGAGGAAGTAGTCCAGCTTTATTTAAGGGATATAGTTGGAAGTATTGCAAGACCTATGAAAGAATTAAAAGGATTTCAAAAAATTGAATTAGCACCTGGAGTATCTAAAGTTGTTAATTTTGAAATTGACAGTTCTCTGTTAGAATTCTATACATATGAAAATAAATGGGAGGCAGAAGTTGGAAAATTTCATGCTTTTATCGGAACAAATTCTGACGTAAGTGACTTTAAAGAATTTCATCTAGTTAAGTAATATGATTACGTTAAAACAATTAGCCAAAGAACTTAAGGTTTCTATTTCAACAGTTTCAAAAGCTTTGCGGGATAGCCCTGAGATCAGTTCAGAAACTATTGAAAAGGTTAAATTTCTTGCAAATAAATATAATTATAGACCCAATAAAATTGCCTTAAGTCTAAAAAGTAACAGAACATTAACAATTGGTGTTATTATTCCAGATATTTTAAACAGGTTTTACTCTAAGGTACTAAATGGTATTCATGATTCTGCTGATAAACACGGATATGATGTAATTACAATTAACACAAAAGAATCTCTTCTAAAAGAGATTGACAGTTTGCAAATCCTTTCAACTGGAACTGTTGACGGAGTTATCATAGCTATGTCAGAAGAAACCTTAAATAAAAATGATTATTCTCACATAAAGGATTTTACAATGAAAGAAACTCCAATTGTTATGTTTGATCGAGTAACAGATAAGATAAATTGTGATAAGGTAATAATTGATGATTTTGATGCAATCTATAATGAAGTCAAAAGCCTAAAAGATTTAGGAAGAAAAAAAATTGGATTCATTTCAACAATTAATGATTTAAATGTTGGTAAATACAGAGCAAATGGATTTAGAAAAGCAACCTTTGATTTCTTTGGAAGATTTAATAAAAATTTAATATTAAGAATTTCAAAAAACCATGATAAACATATAGAAATCGAAAATTTTATAAAAAAGAATAAACCCGATGCGCTTATTTCAGCTGATATTATTTGTGGAGTTATTTCAATTAATATCGCAAGAAATTTGAATATAGAAGTACCTAAAGAATTATCTGTAGTTGGTTTTGGAGATAAGACGATTTCTGAGTATTCAAGCCCTAAACTAACAACAATTTATCAGCATGGAACAGAGATTGGAAACAGATCTGTTGAATTACTTGTAGACAGAATGAATTCCAAATGGTTCGGCCTAAATAAAAATCTAAATTCTTACTCTACAGAAATTATTCCAACTTTAACAATTGGGGGAGAATCAAAATAAGTTATTAAAATTATCTAAAAATAATTTTATATAAAGTACAAGGTAAACGCTAGATATTAAAGCTTTTGAAAGCCCAGAAACTATCAAACCTAAAAACACACCTATACCTGCTTTAAAAGATTTTTTAAAATTTTTATTTAGTAATAATTCTCCCGAAATGGCTCCAATTATAGCTCCAATTATTATTCCAAAGGGAGGGATAAAAAGACCTATAATTGTTCCAATTGAAGCTCCAATAATCCCGTATTTACTGGCTCCAAATTTTTTAGAAGTATATATGGGTAATATGTAATCTAAAATAAAAACAATCAAGGCAATAATAAAAGTTGTAACTAGCAAAGTAGTATTTACCTGAACATCAGAAATCATACTGAATAAAAACAAACCAATCCAGGAGCTTAAGGGGCCTGGTAAAACAGGTATTACGCTTCCTATAATCCCCACAATCATTATAGCAAATGACAATATCAACAAAAATATATCCATATTCTATTTAATATTTTTTTAAATAAATCAATTAACTTTATGAAAATATATAATATAAATTTATTGTGAGAAAAACCTCATTGATTTTTTCTTTTTTTTTCTTTTTAGCGTGTGATTTGGATTTTCAAATAAGCAAGAAAATTTCAGTTGATGAGTTTATTAATGATGAAATGAAATCATTTAATTGGTCAGAAGTTGATCAATTTCCTGTATTTGAAAATTGTACACAAATCAATGAAACAAGTGAAAAAAATAATTGCTTTATAAGAACAATTTCAGACAGCCTTAGTTTAAATTTCATCAAAAATGATTTGGTTCTAAATAGAACATTAATCGATACAGTTTTTATAAAATTTAAGGTAGATAAAAAAGGAATTATAGAAATTGATAATATAGAAATTGGTGAAAAGATATTACAATATAAAGAAGTGATAAATCAGTCTTTTGTCAAGACTGCAGCTAATTTGCCTAAATTGTACCCAGCTATAAAGAGGGGTCAAGAGGTTGATGTTACTTTTGAACTTCCCATTCTTGTATCAACTGAATAAAAAATAATGGCCGAAAAAATTATTTTAGGAATTGACCCTGGAACTACAATTATGGGTTTTGGTATTATAAAAGTAAAGGACAGAAAAATGAATTTGATTCTAATGAATGAATTGAATCTGACTAAATATAAAGATCATTATTTAAAATTAAAGTTGGTTTTTGAAAGAACCATATCATTAATTGAAGGATATAACCCTGACGAAATTGCAATTGAGGCACCATTCTTTGGTAAAAATATTCAAAGTATGTTAAAATTAGGTAGAGCCCAGGGTGTTGCTATGGCAGCTGGTCTTTCAAGAGAAATACCAATCACCGAATATTCTCCTAAAAAAATTAAAATGGCAATCACTGGAAATGGAAATGCTAGTAAAGAGCAAGTTGCTAAAATGCTTCAAAATTTACTAAGTATTGAAAAACTCCCAAAGAATCTTGATTCAACTGATGGCTTAGCTGCAGCGGTTTGTCATTTTTATAATTCTAACAATAGCTTAGGGGGTAAAAAATATTCTGGGTGGGCCAGCTTCGTTAAAAAAAATCAAGATAAAATTAAATAGTTATAGCTAGTATTTATATTCATATACCATTTTGTAAAAAAGCATGTCACTATTGTGATTTTCATTTTTCAACCTCATTGAAATCAAAAGATTTAATAATAAGATCAATATGTGATGAAATTAAATTAAGATCATCTGAATTAAATGAGGATATTCATTCAATTTATTTTGGAGGCGGAACACCTTCTTTAATGAACAAATCAAATATTTCTTTAATATTAAACACAATTCATGATTCATTTAAGATTATAAAGAATCCTGAGTTAACTTTAGAATGTAATCCTGATGATATCAATTTAAGTAAAATTGAATCTTGGAAAAGTAGTAAAATAAACAGAATAAGTCTAGGCGTGCAATCTTTTAATAATTCTGATTTATTATTGATGAATAGGTCACATAGTTCTGATCAGGCTCTATCATCTCTCAATTTAGTAATGCAAAATTTTGAAAACTTTTCAGTTGATTTAATCTATGGAATTCCAAGTTCTTCTATTAGTCAGTGGAAAAAAAATCTTGAAATATTGATTGATAACAATGTTCCACATATATCAACATACGCTTTAACCGTTGAACCTAAAACAGCTCTTAAAAAATTAATTGAAAACAAGAAAATCGATCAAATTAACGAAACTGATCAAAGAATTCAATACGATTTTACATTCAAAACCTTATCTGATTTTGGATATGTTAATTATGAATTTTCCAGTTTTGCCAAACCAGGTTTTGAATGTCAAAATAATTTGGGGTATTGGGATAGAAAAAAATATATTGGATTTGGACCTTCTGCTCATTCATTTGACGGGAAATATAGAAAATGGAATATCAGTAACAACCAACTTTATTCTCAAAGTATTGAAAATAAAAAATTGCCTCAGAAAACAGAATGTTTAAATGAAAAAGATGTTTTCAATGAAATAATGATGATAGGTTTACGCAGATCAACAGGAATCGACATTGATGATCTAAAATTAAAGTTTGATCAAAAATTTATAGATCACTTTTTAAAGGGAATATCTTTGAAAATAGACGATGGCATTTTGATAAAAAAAGAAAATAAAATTTACACATCAGATGAGTACAAATTTATGACTGATGGAATAGCATCGGATTTATTTATAACAGATTAGTCAAGAATAAATAATTAAAAAAACATTATCTTGAATAGATAAATTTTATTTTATGGAATGGAAAGGAGTCATGCCTGCAATTACTACCAAATTCAATTCAAGTAATCACTTAGATCTTGATTTATTTAATAAGAATTTAAGTTTTCAAATTGATTCTGGTGTAAATGCAATAGTCTTAGCAGGTTCACTTGGTGAAGCTAGTACCCTAAACCAGGAAGAAAAGAACATTTTAACCAAAAACACTGTACAATATGTTCAAGATAAAGTACCTGTTGTGGTAAATATTGCTGAGCAGGGAACTTTAGATGCAATAAAATGCGCTGAAGATGCTGAAACTTATGGAGCAAAGGGTTTAATGGTATTGCCACCTATGAGGTATAAGTCTGGAAGAAATGAAACAATTGATTACTTTAGGTCAATAGCAAACTCAACAAGTCTTCCGATAATGATTTATAACAATCCTGTTGATTATGGAATTGAAGTAACACTAGACATGTTCGATGAATTGTTAAAAAGTGAGAATATTAAAGCTGTCAAAGAATCAACTAGGGATATTTCAAATGTGACAAGATTGAAAAATAGTTTTGGATCAAGATTAAAAATTATGACGGGAGTTGATACAATTGCCCTTGAAAGTTTATTAATGGGGGCTGACGGATGGATCGCTGGTCTTGTATGTGCCTTTCCAAGGGAAACAGTCGCAATTTACAAACTCCAGGAAAAAGGAAAAATTAAAGAAGCAATAGAAATATATAGATGGTTTCTTCCGCTATTAGAGTTGGATATAAATCCCAAGCTTGTTCAAAACATTAAATTGGCAGAAACTATTTTGAATATTGGATCGGAACATGTAAGATTACCTAGAAAACCTCTTTCAGGTACTGAGAGAGATGAGGTGTTGAAAATTATTAACACAGGAATTAAAAATAGACCAGATCTATCAAAATATAATTTTTAAAAAATGATTTCAGGTAAAAACCAAATCGGAGAAGACTTATCTTCAGACTCTAATGTGACTTTTCAAACATTTGATCCTAAATTAAATATTGAAAATGACACAATATTTTTTGAAGCAAGCGATACCGAAATTCAAAAAGCAACAAAACTTGCATCAGATGCATTTAAAATTTTTAAACAAGTTACAGCAAAGAAAAGATCAGAATTTTTAACACAAATTTCTGAAGAGTTAAAATTAATTTCTTCTGATATTATAAACATATATTGTTCTGAAACAGGATTGCCTGAAGCAAGATGTTTAGGAGAACTAGGTAGAACTATAAACCAACTTGTAAGTTTTGCAGAACTACTCAAAGAAGGAAAGTATCAAGAAGTTTCTATTGACAGTCCAATTCCAAACAGAAAACCTTTGCCAAAACCAGATCTAAGAAAAATGTTAATGCCAATTGGCCCTGTTGTAGTTTTTGGTGCTAGTAACTTTCCCTTAGCCTATTCAACCGCTGGAGGCGATTCAGCATCTGCTTTAGCAGCAGGATGTCCAGTTATTTTGAAATCTCATCCGATGCATGCTGGAACAGGAGAGTTGGTTTCATCAGCGATTATAAGAGCGGCAAAAAAAACAAATATGCCCAATGGAGTTTTTTCTAATTTAAACAGTAAAGGAATTGAGGTCGGCATCAAATTGGTAAATAGCCCTCATGTAAAGGCCGTTGGTTTTACCGGAAGTTTAAAGGGTGGTAGAGCGATTTATGATTTGGCATCAAAGAGAATACACCCAATTCCTGTATTTGCTGAGATGGGAAGTGTTAATCCAGTTTTAATTTTTCCTAAAAAACTTAAAAAAGAATATGCTGAACTGGCTAAGCAATATGCCAAATCAATTACTGTAGGATCTGGACAGTTTTGTACAAATCCTGGAATTATAATTTCTTTTCAATCTGATGATTTTGATCTTTTTATAAAAAAATTGGTAGAGGAAATTGAACAAATATCACCTTCATGTATGTTACATCCTAATATTTATAATGCATACAATTTAGGATTAGAAAAAATTAAACAAAACAGTAATGTATCTGAACTTACCCGTGAAATAAATATAACTGATAAAAATTACCCTAAACATGTTATTTCACATGTTAGTGCTGAAAAGTTTATAGAAGATAAAAGCTTACAACATGAAGTTTTTGGACCTTGTTCATTAATCGTAACATGTCAGGATGATAAGGAGATGTATGCTGTAATAGAATCTTTAGAAGGACAGTTGACGGGGACAGTTCTAGCCGAAAACAATGACACCTTTTTAACTCGAGAAATTATTGATGCTTTAGAACTAAAAGTTGGTAGAATTATTTTTAATGGTGTGCCAACCGGTGTTGAAGTTTGTGAATCTATGACCCATGGAGGACCTTACCCGGCTTCTACTGACAGCAGATTTACCGCGGTTGGGATTAATTCGATTAAAAGGTGGTTAAGACCTGTAAGTTTTCAAGATTTCCCTCAGAGTTTATTGCCAGAGGAATTAAAAAATGGAAATCCCTTAAATATAAAACGTAATATAAACGGTATTATAACCTAGAATGAGATCTTCTGTTTGAAAATTAATAAACACATGAAATACAATTATCTTTTTTTAATAATTTTTATTTTTTACTCATGTAATACTGATCAGCATAAATTAAAAGGTATTATTGAAGAATATCAAAACCATGAAGGATACGATTATGATGAATACCCTCTAGGAAATTTTTCTGAAGATTATTTTAAGAATGAAAAAGAATTCGCTGAGAATCTTTTATCAAAAATGTCTAAGATAGACGCAAATAAGTTAGATGAAAACGATAATATTTCATACGAATTATTATCTTTTGAACTCCTTGACATAATAGCTTATTATGATTTTGAAAGATTTCTAAATCCTCTATTATCTGACTCAGGTTTTCACTCTAGTTTGGTCTATCATGTTAGACCTGTTTATAATTATGAGCAGATTAAAAATTATTTAAATAAACTTAATTCAATTCCACAATATGTTGATCAGTATTTACCCCTTCTAAGAAAAGGAATTAAAAAAGGAGTTTCACAGCCACTGATAATTTTTAAAGGTTATGAATCTACTTATAACGATCATATTACCGATGATTATAAATCAAATTATTTTTATTCTCCGTTCAGTAACTTACCAAAAGATTTATCTCAAATTCAAAAAGATTCTATTTTAATCGAGGCCCAAAAAGCCATTGAAAAAAATGTGGTTCCACAATTTATTAGGATTAAGGATTTTTTTGAAAAAGAGTATTATCCAAATACAAGAAATAGTATTGGAGTTTCAGAAACCCCTAATGGATCAGAATTTTATCAAAATAGAATTGATTATTACACAACAAGTAAGACATATACTGCCGATAAAATTCATGAAATTGGATTAACTGAGGTAGCCAGAATTAAAAAAGAGATGATTGAAATCATCAAGGAATTAAATTTTAAGGGTTCTTTTGAGGAATTTTTCAAATTTTTAAGAACCGATGACCAATTTTATGCGAAAACTCCTAAAGAACTTCTTATGTATGCAAGGGATATTTCCAAAAGAGCAGATGCACAGCTGCCAAGATTTTTTAAGACCCTTCCAAGAAAACCATACGGAGTTGCACCAGTCCCTGATGCTATTGCTCCAAAATACACTGGAGGAAGATATGTTGGTACTTCAAAAAACAGCACTGAACCTGGTTATTATTGGGTAAATACATATGATTTAAAAAGCAGAACTCTTTACACAATTCCTGCTTTAACAGTACACGAGGCTGTCCCTGGGCACCATCTTCAAAATGCATTAAATAATGAATTAGGAGATAGTATACCGCAATTCAGAAGAAATTTATACTTATCAGCTTATGGTGAGGGTTGGGGTTTATACACAGAATTTTTAGCTGACGAAATGGGAATTTATACAACTCCTTATGAAAAATTTGGCAAGTTTACATATGAAATGTGGAGAGCTTGTAGATTAGTAGTCGATACTGGTATTCATGCAAAAGGCTGGTCACGTGATCAAGCAGTTAATTATATGTCAAGTAATACCGCATTGTCACTTCACGAAGTTAATACTGAAATAGACAGGTATATTTCTTGGCCTGGGCAAGCATTGTCATATAAAATAGGCGAATTAAAGATTAGAGAATTACGAAATAAGGCGGAAAATAAATTAGATCAAAAATTTGATATCAGAGATTTTCATGAGATTATCTTAGAATATGGGACAGTAACTCTCTCTATATTAGAAAATAGGATTAATAATTATATACTTAAGAAAATCAATGAGTAAATATATTTTCGAATGTATTGATGCACATACTTGTGGTAATCCGGTAAGATTGATTTTAACAGAAAATCCAAAACTCAAAGGAAATACAATGAGTGAAAAAAGATTGGATTTTTTAAAAAATCATGATTGGATTAGAAAATCTTTAATGTTTGAACCAAGAGGTCACGATATGATGAGTGGAGGAATGATATATCCCCCTGAAAACTCAGAAAATGATTTTTCAATTTTATTTTTAGAAACATCTGGATGTTTACCTATGTGTGGACATGGAACAATTGGTATTGTTACTATAGCCCTTGAAGAAAATTTGATAAAACCTAAAATTGAAGGGGTTCTAAAAATTGAAGTTCCTGCTGGAACAATTGAGGTTAATTATAAAATGAAAAATGAAAAAGTGAAGTGGGTAGAAATCAGAAATGTAGACAGTTATCTTGCGGATACAAATTTAATGATTCATTCTGATCACATGGGTAAAATTAAGTTTGATGTTTCTTATGGGGGTAATTTTTATGCGATTATTGAAAGTCAAAAAAATTATTTTGGATTAAAAAATTATAGAGCTGAAGAACTCATTTCTTTCTCACGTGAAATTAGAGATAAGATCAATAAAAAATATGCAAATAGATTTATTCACCCTATTGATAAATCCATAAGAGACGTGTCTCATATCTTATGGACAGGTCAAGTACTTGACAATGAATCTTCATCTAGAAATGCGGTTTTTTATGGGGATAAAGCAATTGACAGATCTCCATGCGGTACAGGAAGTTCTGCTAGAATGGCACAATTATTTTCACAAAACAAACTAAAGGTTGGTGAGGCTTTTATTCATGAAAGTTACATTGGATCAAAATTTATTTGTCGAATTGAAAAATCTTCAAAAATTCATAATATCGATGGGATTTCGCCAATTATAAGAGGGTGGGCTAAAATTCATGGTTATAATAAAATAATTGTCGATAGTTCAGATCCTTTTTATCAGGGATTCCAAGTAATATAAATATGTCTAAAAAGGTATTAATTGTCGGAGGTGGAATTATTGGAATATGCTCAGCATATTTTTTAAAAAAAGATGGTTTTGATGTAACTATTGTTGATAAATCAAGCATGAATACTGGTGCATCATATATAAATGCAGGATATTTGTCTCCCGGCCATATAATTCCTTTAGCATCGCCTGGTGTAATTAGTCAAGGTCTTAAGTGGATGTTTGATTCTTCAAGCCCTTTTTATATTCAACCTAGATTAAATATTTCATTTATTAAATGGCTATTAGCTTTTAATAAGTCTTGTAGCGAAAAAAATGTTGAAAACTCTATTAGACCTATTATTGATTTGTCAGTTTTTAGTCAGGAATTATTAAACCATATCAAGAATGAAAATCAAATGTCATTCCACTACGAAAAAAAGGGATTGATGATGTTGTGTAAATCTGAAAAGTCATTATATAAAGAAGAAGAAATTGTAAAAAAAGCGGTTGAAAGTGGATTAAGTGCTAAAATGTTAAGTGTTGATGACATAAAATCAATTGAGCCTAACATAAATATTGATACAATTGGTGCTGCATATTTTGGGTCTGACCATCACACAACACCTGGAGAAATGATTTCAGAATTAAAAAAATTCATTGTTGATAACGGAGTAAATTGTTTAAAGAATACTGAAATTGAAAATTTTAAAATTGACAGAGATAAAATAAAATCGGTTAAAATTTCTGGAAAGAACGTTAGATTTGACGAATATGTTTTATCGGCTGGAACTTGGACATCTAAAATATGTAAGAAGTTAGGAATTGAACTTCTTTTACAGGCTGGAAAAGGGTATAGTATAAATCATCACAAACAAACAGGAATAACATGTCCAGCAATTTTAGTAGAAGCTAAATGTGCTATAACACCAATGAATGGATTTTCCAGATTCTCTGGAACAATGGAGATTTCTTCTATTAATAACAAATTAAGAATGAATAGAGTAAATGCTATTGCCAATTCGGTTGAATCATTCTACCCATCAATCAAAATTCCTCAATCTGACAGAGAAAGTGCTGGTTTTGGATTCAGACCCATATCAGCTGATGGTTTGCCTTATATTGGTAGAACAAAAAAATTAAAAAATGTATTAATAGCCACTGGTCACGGTATGATGGGATGGAGTATGAGCACAGGAACAGGAAAGATTATTTCCGAGTTAATTTCCGAAAAAAATACTTCTATCAATATTGATCGATTTAATCCAAATAGAAAATTTTAACCAAACTTTATATAATCCTCTTTTAAAACTAAATCAAGAAAAAATAATAAATTGTCAGCATTTTTTTTGTTAAAAATCATCGGTGGTTTAATTTTTATAACATTATGATCAACCCCGTCATTACTCATTAAAAACCCAAGATCCTTCATTCTGTTTTTTAAATATATTGCTTTGTTTTCTAAAGGATTTAATTTTCCATCAACTAATTCAAAACCGATAAATAACCCCTTTCCTCTAACATCTCCTATTATTGGATGTTTAGTTGCCAGGCTGTTTAATCCCTTTTTTAAATAATTTCCGATTATCATAGCATTTTTTTGTAAATCTTTTGATTCTATCTCATTTATTACTTCGGATGCAATTTTACAAGACACTGGATTTCCACCAAAAGAACTAAAGAATTCCATTCCGTTATTAAATTTTTCTGAAATTTCATTACTACAGACAACAGCTCCGATAGGGTGCCCGTTACCCATTGGTTTACCAAGTGTAACTATGTCTGGAATTACGTCATATAATTCAAAACCCCAATACTTTTCTCCGACTCGTCCAAAACCAGTTTGCACTTCATCACATATTAGAAGAATATTATTTTTAGCAAATAACTTCTTACAATTTTTTAGAAATGTTTTTGGAAGTACAATCTGACCACCACAACTTAAAATGGGTTCAATTATCATCGAACTAATTTTATTTTTTTTCATTTTTGATTTTTCAACGATATTCTGAACATATGAAAAATATTTTTTCGAAGTATTCTTCCCACGATGTTTTCCGCGAAATATGTCTGGCATTGGTATTTCGTAAATGTTTTTTAATTTGCCTCTACCACCCTTACTCGTATATTTATAGTTGCTAAGATTTATCGCATAGTTAGTATTCCCATGATATCCGCCCTTTGAAACAATATGATTATTACTCTTTGTATAAATTTCACTCATTCGAATTGCTAACTCATTGGCTTCACTTCCAGAATTAACAAAATATATTTTTGATAATTTTTTTGGAAATTTTTGCAATATCTTTTCACTTAGATCTAATATCTCTTTATGTAAATATCTAGTGTTCGTGTTTAAGATTCCCAATTGTTTTTTTGCAGATTTTACAACATTTATATTTTGATGACCAACATGTGCAATATTATTCACTGTGTCTAGATACTTACGACCATAATTGTCAAATAGAAATTGATTAAACCCACGAACTATGTGTAAGGGAGTTTGGTAACTTAACATCAAGTTTGCACCTAAATATTTTCTTCTTAGTTTAATTAATTTATCATTTTCTTGTACTTTTTTTCTAGGCAGCTTAATATTCAAAATTATTTCTGGATTTGGACAAATACTTGACCAAACATCCTTTTCATTAAAAAAACAAACACCTGGAAAGTCATTTTTGAAATTTAACAACGAAAGCATTATTTGAAAATGTAAATGTGGCGTCCACCCTCCATTTTCTTTTTTATTTCCTATTGTACCGATTTTTTGGCCTTTCTTAATTTTTTGGCCTTTCTTAATTTTTGATTTTTTTTGATCAGATAAATGTCCGTAAAGCGAGTAATATTTAATGTTATTTATTAAATGTTCAATAATTATTAAACCTCCATAACCTTTTTTGGTTTTATCATTGGTTATGATTTTTACAAAACCATCCATAATGGAATAAACTGGGGTTTTTTCATTTACCCATAAGTCAATTCCTAGATGAGTTGTTCTATTTTCTACTCCATTATCTGTAATTTTTTGATAATCTAATGAATCATAAACAGGTCTTACCTCTAAATATCCACCGCATAATAATTTATTTTCAGAATTAGATTTTAACTTTTGTTCAAATTTGTTATTATCTATTATCATTTCATTATCAAGCCATTCACTGGAAACACTCATATCAATCGCTTTTGGATCTTTTTTGTTTAAAGTTTTAAAAAGTATATCCAATGAAGAATTATTTTCCTTGATGATTGCACTAAATTTCTTTTCATTTTTGTGGGGGGAATATCCACATGATTTTCTAAAAAAGCATATAGCTAATTCTTTATTAATCTTAGACCAACTTTTGAACAGTAATTTCATATCATCTTGGCTAATAACTAAATATTTATTTTCTCTATTATTTTTTTTGTTTAGACTTGATTTAATTAATGAGACCGTTATTCTCATTAAGATTAAATCGTATAAGAAATCAATTTCCTCTTCTTTTATTTTTAAACTATTGTTGAATCCCTCTAAAACATCACAGGCTGATATTAAAGGATTCTTGCTGCCAATGATTGCATAAGTGCAAAGTATGGCAACTTCGTTAATTAATTGAGTATGTGTGCAATCCCCAAAATCGATTATTCCATTAATGCTAGGTACTTTTAAATCCTCAGAAACAATGATATTATTATCGTTGATATCATTATGTATAATCGACTTTCTAAGTTGGTTGTATTTTTCTTCTTGATGTTTAAAGTTAGAAATGAGTTTTTTAACAACATTCCTTTTTGAAATGTCAATTTCGTTTATGTATTTTTCAGTCCATAAAAAATTTTTCAAATCCCAATCAAATTTTTCTCTTAAATACCCTTTTTTAACTTTTTTTAATTCATTTAAAATTTTAGCTGAAATTTCACCTAGCTCAAACCTTAGCGATTTATTAATGGGGTTTACTTTTGACCATAATCTCCCTTCAATCCAACTATTCATTCTAAAAAATCTCAGATTATTATCATTATCATGAAAGGATCCAACGACATTACCATTTAAAGTGGGTGTATTGCTAGAAGTTTTTTTATTTTTTTTAAGTGAATGAAGAATATCAATCTGAAATTTAACAAACTCTTTATCGGTATTTTTAGGATAGATTTTAAAAAAAAATGTATTGTCTTTT
Source organism: uncultured Bacteroidota bacterium (assembly GCA_902560045.1). GTDB lineage: Bacteria > Bacteroidota > Bacteroidia > Flavobacteriales > Flavobacteriaceae > MED-G13. The sequence goes on from CACEKJ010000011.1 coordinate 15,301, forward strand.
GAAACCAATTTAAAATTGTCATCAATTTCACCATTCACTTGAATTGCTTTTGATCTAATTTTATAATTAGAAAAGACAAGTTTTTCTACAAAGCCTAATTCAAATTTATTTTTCATTATTTATCCGCCAGCTATTTATTATTAAATTACCAATTACTGTTTTTAAAAACAATATATATCTTCCAATTCTCAAACTATTGTTTATATTTGCCATTCAATTTTGCGGGCGTGGTGGAATTGGTAGACACGCTAGACTTAGGATCTAGTGCCGCAAGGTGTGAGAGTTCGAGTCTCTCCGCCCGCACAAATTCTCAATTTATCCCTAAACAAAGACTTGTCTAGTCTTCTATCAAATCAAGAAAAAAAGTTTATTTTTAACAAATGAACCTTAGCGATTTTAAATCTGGAAAAATAATAAATGAAATCTCTCAAAAAACATATTCATGGGATTCACCAAGCAATATAGCACTGGTTAAATATTGGGGAAAAAATTTAGACCAAACTCCAAAAAACCCATCGATCAGCTTAACATTATCAAATTGTAAAACCACAACTAAAGTAGAGTTTGTAAAATCTTCCTTGAAATCGGATTCTGTCGATTTTGAGATTATTTTTGAAGGTCAAAAGAATAAAAAGTTTAGACCCAAAATTGAAAAATATTTTTCTAAAATTTTAGAATATTGTCCGTATTTGACCAATTATCGATTAAGTATTAATACAACTAATAGCTTTCCACATAGCAGTGGGATAGCTTCTTCGGCGAGTGGTATGAGTGCACTTTCCCTTTGTATTTTAAGTTTTGAAAAAGATCTGACAGATCTAAGTAATGAAGAATATTTTTATCAAAAAGCATCTTTTCTTTCAAGGATTGGGTCTGGAAGCGCATGCAGAAGTATTTATGGGGGTGTTAATCTTTGGGGAGCTAATGATGAATTTAAAAACAGCTCTGATTTATACTCAATTAGGTTAAAAGAAAATATTTCTTCAAATTTTATTAATTATCGTGATACGATATTAATCATTGATAATAACGAAAAGGAAGTTTCAAGTTCGGTAGGTCATGAACTTATGAATGAACATCCCTTTTCAGAGTTACGCTTCAGCCAAGCTTTTGAAAATATTTCTAAATTGAAATTGATTTTAAAAAGCGGAAATCTACACGAGTTTTGTCTATTAGTTGAAAGTGAAGCGCTCACTCTTCATTCTTTAATGATGAGCAGTGATCCTTCTTATTTATTAATGAAGCCTGAAACTTTAACTGTAATTGAAGAAATACAGAAATTTAGAAAATTATCTAATATTCCAATATGCTTCACTTTAGATGCTGGAGCAAATGTTCATGTTTTATATCCTGATAAAAACAGTCATGAGGTCTCAGAATTTATTAAAAATAATTTGTCAAATTACTGTGCAAATGGAAGGTTTATCGACGATATCATCGGAAAAGGTCCTAAGCAAAACTAAATTTGTATATTTGAATTAATGAAAGGTCCCTTATTTTATTCGAAGATTTTATTATTTGGAGAATACGGTATTATTGAAGATTCAAAAGGTTTATCTATTCCTTATAATTTCTTTAACGGTGCTCTAAAAATATCAGAATCCTCTGATGAAGAAGCTAAAAAATCAAATTTAATATTATCTCAGTTTTCTACTCATCTAAAAACTTTAGATATTGATCTTGATTTAAATTCCTTTGACAACCATATTAAAAAAGGAATGTATTTTGATTCCTCAATCCCCAAGGGATATGGTGTGGGAAGCAGTGGGGCTCTTGTGGCTGCGGTTTATGAAAAATACGCAAATAATAAAATCACTGTTTTAGAAAATTTGACCAGGGAAAAGCTTCTTGTCTTAAAAGAAATTTTTTCTAAGATGGAATCTTTTTTTCACGGTAAGTCATCTGGATTGGACCCTTTAAATAGCTATTTGAGTATTCCGATTCTTATTAAATCTAAAAATGATATTAATGTAACAGGCATTCCAAGTCAAAAATCTAACGGTTCGGGAGCAGTATTTTTATTAGACAGTGGTCAAACTGGATCTACGGCTCCAATGGTGAATATTTTCATGGAAAAAATGAAAAAAGAAGGTTTTAGAAACATGCTAAATTATCAATTCATAAAGCATACAAATATTTGTGTAGATAGTTTTCTAAACGGAGATTTAAACAATCTTTTTAAAAGTACAAAGAAGTTATCTCAAGTTGTTTTTGAAAACTTTAAACCAATGATTCCTAAAGAATTTCATAATCTGTGGAAAAAAGGAATTGACAATGGATCTTATTTTTTAAAACTTTGTGGTTCTGGAGGAGGAGGCTACATCCTTGGCTTTGCACCAGATATTGAAGAAGCAAAAAAGGATCTTGAGGGTTATAATTTAGAAGTTGTTTATCACTTTTAGATACCATGTCTACCAAAGCTAAACAAAGATCAATTCTTTTTAAATTTTTAAGTATTTTTTCTGTCGTTAGAGGATATAATGTGTTGCTTATTGTTTTTGCTCAATACCTAACATCCGTTTTTATTTTAAGTGACAAATCATATTTTGAAGTACTTTTTGATATGAGTTTATTTCTTATAATTTGTTGCTCTTCATTGTCAATTGCTTCCGGTTATATTATCAATAATTTTTATGATGAAGAAAAAGATCTTATAAATAAACCCGTTAAGTATAAAATAGATGATGTAGTAAATAACTCAACAAAACTTAGGTTTTATTTCTTCTTAAATTTTATAGTAGTTCTCATTGCATCATTTATTTCTTTGAGAGCGGTTCTATTTTTTTCGGTTTACATTTTTTTTCTGTGGTTTTACTCTCATAAAATAAAGCGTTTAGTATTTCTTGGAAATTTATTTTATTCATTATTGACAGTAACTCCATTTTTTGCAATTTTGCTTTATTTCAGAAACATAGATCTAATAATTATTGCTTACGCTTTGTTTCTTTTCTTTATGTTACTTCTAAAAGACATTACAAAGGATTTAAAAAACTTAAAGGGTGATTTTTCACAGGATTATAAAACCATTCCTGTAGTTTTTGGTGAGGGTTTCACAAAATCTATAATCTCATTGATAGCCTTCATAAATATCTTTTTACTTTTTAATTTATATTTCAATTTTTCAAAGGGATACATGACTATATTTTATGCGGTTTCTTTAATATTGCTACTGATTTTTTTGATAAAATTATTTCTTTCTAAAAAAGTCTCTGACTATTTGTTTTTGCATAATATCTTAAGATTTGTAATTGCATTTGGTGTTTTCTCTATAGTTTTTCTTGGTTTATAGTTTAATTTTTTTTCTTAATACTAGACAAATCAATTTCTAATAAATTATACTTTAAAACAGTATTTTGTTATTATATTTAAGTATAACAAACTGATAATCAATGAAAAATTATTTAATTATTCTTATAATTCTAATTTCAACAGCTCAACTATTTTCTCAGTCTGCTGATATTCTTTTAAACGGAACGGTAAGTTCTGAAAATAATCAAATCAAAAATGTTGCAGACCCTACAGATCCAGGTGATGCTGTAAATAAAGCATATTTTGATCAAATAATTCAATCCTTACAATCCCAAATTGATGCACTTGAAACACAATTAAATAACGGTAATGCTGCCGAAATTCCAACGGAGGGATTAGTGGCATATTACCCCTTTAACGGAAATGCAAATGATGAAAGTAGTTTTGATAACCACGGAACGGTTAATGGAGCCACTTTAACAACTGATAGATTTGGAAATGATGCGAGCGCATACAATTTTGACGGTGTTAGTAACTATATCAACTCTGATTTTTCAATGAGTGGACAAAACACAATGACTTTTTCTTTTTGGTCAAAGACAACTCAGACCGATAATGAAATAAGTGTTATTACGCAGGATTGTGGAAGTGACTGCTCTGATGCTTTTGCATTAGTTTTAAATAAATTTTTAAATTCTGCAATCGAATGTGAATTTGGTAATTTGGAATCAATTCAGTCTTTCGCCTATGCTCAGGCAGCTCACTATGGAACCGTAAATTTTGAAAACTCAAACGGTGGGTGGAAGCATTATGCTATTGTTATTGGGAGAGATAATAACTTTTCTTATAATAACTTTAAATTATACATTGATGGAGTTCATTATGAAACAAGCTGTGACCACAACTGGGGTGGATGGGAATATAATTATCCCGGTTATCCAATGGTTATTGGAAAGGGTAACGAATCTATATTAGGAAGCTTCTTTGAAGGAGAAATTGATGATATAGCAATTTGGAATAGAGCATTATCAGATGAGGAAATTTCTAATTTATACGACATTTAAAAAAACAAAACATGAAAAAATATTACATCTTTTTATTAATTGCTAGCTTCTTTACTACGTCAGCTTTTTCTCAATCACCTGATATACTTTTAAACGGAACTGTCAGTGCTGAAAACAATAAAATTATAAATGTTGCTGACCCTACTGATGGAGCTGATGCTGTGAATAAAGATTATCTTTTACAAGTCTTAGATACCACTAACATTTCTGGAAACTTACAAAGTGTTCTGGATATTGGATCTTTTGCTGATCTGATTTTAAATTCTGAAAATCTTTATGGAATCGATCTTAATATTACAGGTGGAGACGATCCTGAATTAAGATATAATGGTATTAGAAGTGTTATAAGTGGAACTGACGGAAGAAATACTGCTGTTTATGGTGAATCTAGCGGAGAAAGTTTACTTAGGAATTATGGAGTTTGGGGAGTAGGAACAGGTGGTCAATTTCTTAACGCTGGAACCTTAGGAACTTCCAATGGAACTGTTGGGACATATAATTATGGAGTTTGGGGTATTGCAAGAAATGCCTCTGCTGAGTCAGTAGGAGTGGTTGGTTATGCTGGAGGAGTTGATCCTGCTAACACAAGTGCAAAAAGAGGAGTATATGGTTCAGCAATCGAACCGTCAGCTGGAATTAATTATGGAGTTACTGGAGTTGCAAGGGGTTCTACAGTCTTAAACATTGCAGGAGGATTTTATGCTGAAGGTGGTGACGGTACTGATATGGATTATGGAGACAATTGGGGTATAGAAGCGAGAGCTTCTTCTTTGAATGAAAATGGACAAAATATCGGAGTAAGAGCTATTGCTAATAATGCCTCAACAAACTACGGTATTTATTCTACAGCCTATGGAGGAACTACTAACTATGCAGGATATTTTGAAGGTGACCTTAAGGTTACCGGAGGTAAAATTGATAGTGATGTTACATTAGTAAATCCACCTACTGAGGACATGGACGCTGTAAACAAAGGATATTTAATGGAGCTTCTTGCATCTTACCAGACTCAAATTGATAATTTACAAGCTCAAATTGATATTGAAGACGTAACAACAAATGGATTAGTTGCTTATTTTCCTTTTAGTGGTAATGCAAATGATATAAGCGGAAATAACAATAATGGAACGGTAAGTGGAGCCACTCTGACCTCAGACAGAAATGGGTCTGTTAATAAAGCATATGAGTTTATCGTTGATGAAAACGGTGGTTGGGGAATTCCTCAACAGGAAATCCTCGTTAACTATGATGATGCTATGAACAGTAACTCAATTACATTATCAGCTTGGATTTATTTAAGATCAAAACCTGGACAATATGGTAATAGACCCTCAACAATTTTTGGAAGATGGGCTGATGGAAATGCAAATGAAGTCTTTAGATTTCAAATAACGAATACTAATGAAATATATTTACAAATATCAAATGCAAGTTCGTCTGGAAATACAGAAAATGATTCAGCATTCTTCAAAGGCGGTTCGGTTTCATATGATACCTGGACTCATGTACTTGTAACATATAATGGATCAGTTGGTAGGGTATATCAAAATGGAGAAATGGTAGCTGAACAGACAATAGGTGTAGACTTTAATTTAGGAGGTAGTGCGTTAAATATCGGAAGTTTAAAAGCTTCAAACGGAACGTGGTACCTTTTTGATGGTAAACTAGATGAATTAGGTTATTGGGATAGGGTTTTAACCGAAAATGAAATTAGTGATTTATACAACCCATAGGTCAATATTTAAAAATTAAAAAACCCCATAGTGAAGTTCTTATGGGGTTTTTTTGTACTCAAGGTGGGAATCGAACCCACACTCTTAAAAAGAACTGGATTTTGAATCCAGCGCGTCTACCAATTCCGCCACTTGAGCATTCGGGCAAAAGTAAAAAAAATATTATGTATTAATGAAATTCCTAAATTTAAAATTTCTATTTTTACATATCTATTATCATTTTAATTTAACTTCTTTAAAACCAAATAAATACAGTGTCTTCAGCTAGCTTAAAACCAAAAATTTTTAACTGTACTAACAGCTTAGATTTAGCAAAAAAAATTTCAAATTCATATGGAGAAGGTCTTGGAAATGTGATTATTTCAAGGTTTTCAGACGGAGAATTTCAACCTTCATTTGAAGAATCAATCCGTGGAACAAGGGTTTTCATTATCGGTTCCACGAATCCTTCACCAGAAAATTTAATGGAAATGCTTTTAATGTTAGATGCTGCTAAAAGAGCTTCAGCAAGACATATTACCGCTGTAATACCATATTTTGGATGGGCTAGACAAGACAGAAAAGACAAACCTAGAGTTCCAATAGCTGCAAAAATGATTGCAAAAATGATTGAGACGGCAGGAGCTACTCGACTAATTACAATGGATTTACACGCAGATCAAATTCAAGGTTTTTTTCAAATTCCTGTTGATCACTTATATGCTTCCACTATTTTTATTCCTTACATCCTTGGATTAAAATTAGATAATTTATGTATTGCTTCCCCTGATATGGGGGGGTCTAAAAGAGCCTATGCATATTCAAAAAATCTTAGTTGTGATGTGGTAGTATGTTACAAGCAAAGATCAAAAGCAAATGTAATTTCCCACATGGAGTTAATTGGAGAAGTAAAAGGGAAAAATATAATTTTAGTTGATGACATGGTTGACACTGCTGGAACCTTGTCAAAAGCAGCAGATTTGTTAATTGATAGAGGCGCTGTAAGTGTTAGGGCAATCTGTACACATGCGATATTATCTGGAGATGCTTATTCTAAAATTGAAGCATCTAAACTCGAAGAGCTTATAGTTACAGATTCTGTTCCAAATATTAAGCCTCATTCTAAAATAAAAGTATTATCTTGCGCCGATTTATTTGCTGATGTTATGGATAAAGTCCATAATAATAAGTCAATAAGTTCAAATTTTATAATGTAAATAATATTTAAAAATGAAATCAATTACAATCAACGGATCTAAAAGAGAAAGCGTGGGTAAGACTTCTACCAAAGCACTACGTAATGCTGGAGAGGTTCCTTGCGTTTTATACGGAGGAGACGGGCCAGTGCATTTCTCAGCACCAGAGTTGGCATTCTCTAAACTTGTATATACAGCAAATGCATATACAGTTGTAATTGCCATAAACGAAAAAGAATCTTACCCAGCTGTATTACAGGATATTCAATTTCATCCTGTTACGGATAAGATACTTCACATAGACTTTTATCAATTATTTGATGATAAGAAAATTGCAATGGATATTCCTGTAAGAATTGTAGGAAATTCAATTGGTGTTAAATTAGGAGGTAACCTTCAAAGAAATAGAAGAAAACTTAGAATTAAAGCACTTCCTGCAAATTTACCTGACTATATCGAAATAGATATAACTGAACTTAATATTGGAAATAGAGTTTATGTAAAGGAATTACTTAACGATAGCTATGAGTTCCTTCACCCTGATAATACGGTTGTATGTCAAGTGAGAAGAGCTAGAGCTGCTTTAGTTGTAGAAACTGAAGATGAAGAAGGAGAAGGTGAAGAAGGAGAAGGAGAAGAGTCTTCTGAAGAAGGTACTTCTGGGGATGGAGCATCTGAGAAAAAAGATGAATCATCTGCTGGAGACGCACCTGCAGAATCATAAATTAATTAGATATTAATTAGTAAAAAAGCATTCTGTATTTATTCAGAATGCTTTTTTATTTTTGTATTATAATAAATCTAAGAAAATGAATAAATTTTTAATTGTTGGTTTGGGTAATCCCGGCAGCAAGTATCAAAATACGAGACATAATATCGGATTTGATATCTTAGATTTTATCTCTGATAAAAACGAAACTGACTTCGAAACCGAAAGACTTGGAGATTTATCAAAAATATCCGTTAAAGGGAAAAAAGTGTTTTTGTTAAAGCCTTCAACTTTTATGAATTTAAGTGGTAAAGCTGTTAAATATTGGATGCGTCAAGAAAATATAAAAATTGAAAATTTGCTTATCATTAGTGATGACTTTAACTTACCACTTGGTAAAGTAAGGCTGAGGGCGTCGGGTAGTAGTGGAGGACATAATGGATTAGAAAATATTGAATTTATTCTAAATTCCAAGAAATATGCCAGATTAAGAATAGGTATATCCAATCCAAATGAAAATTTTAATCAGGTTGATTTTGTTCTAGGTAAATTTAATGATGAAGAATATGATTTATTAAGCTCGGAATTTTCAAATATAGATAAACTCATAACATCTTTTGTTATAAGTGGTGTTGACCAAACAATGAATAATTTTAACAATTAAAGATCTGTCCAATGGTTTCATTATCTATTAAGGATTATGATTTAAAATCCCCATCTGTTATAACTGTTGGTACATTTGATGGAATACATCTTGGTCATCAAAAATTAATTAAAAAAGTTTTAGATATTTCAAAAAAAGAAAATCTAAATTCTATTATTTTAAGTTTTCATCCTCATCCTAAAATTGTTTTAAATAATAATCCCGAAATAAGTTTATTAAACACACTGGAAGAAAAAAAAGAAATTTTAAACAGCTATAATATTGACTACCTTGTCTTAAAAGAGTTTACAAAAGAATTTTCCAGATTATCTCCATTAGAATTTGTTAGAGATATTCTGGTTGAAAAACTAAATGTTAAGCATATTGTCATAGGATATGATCATCATTTTGGAAGAAATAGAGATGCAAGTGTATCACAGCTAAAAGAATTTTCTAAAATTTTTGATTTTAAGGTTACGGAGGTAAAAGCTTTATTTGAGAATAATATTTCAGTAAGTTCTACAAAAATTAGAGGTTTCATTAAAGATGGAAATTTTATTAATGCAAACAGGTTTCTTGGCTACGATTTTATTTTATCAGGACAAGTTAATAAGGGTCTAGGAAGAGGAAAAAAACTAGGTTTCCCCACGGCGAACATAACCATTGATAAAAATAAAATCAAACCTGGGAATGGTGTGTATTTTATTTATTCTGAATTCGATGAATCTGTTGTGTATGGAATGATGAATATAGGCTCAAACCCTACATTTAAGGACAAAAAATCATCGATTGAAATTCATTTTTTTGATTTTACTAAAGACCTTTATGATTTAGATATTTCTGTGAGAATCGTCAGCAAAATTAGAAATGAAATTAAATTTAAGAATGCTGATCATTTATCAAATCAGTTAGCGAAAGATCAAAAAAAATGTATTGAATTAATTAGTATACTAAAAAAAACCACTTAAATTTATTTTATGTTAAAAACATCATACATAATTGAGAATAAAAAAGAAGTGATCGAATCTCTAAAAAAGAGAAATTTTAAATCTGAAGTTTTGATCGATGAATTGATATCATTTGATAATGAAAGAAAAGTTTTACAAACTGATTATGAATCAAAACTTTCAAAATCTAATTCTATTTCAAAAACCATTGGTCAATTATTTAAAGATGGAAAGAAAGACGAAACTGTTATTTTAAAAGAGGAGAGTTTAAAAATTAAGCAGGAAACAAAATTGCTTTCAGAAAAACTCAACGATGTAAAAACAAAAATTGATAATATTCTCTACCAAATTCCAAACGTTCCAAATAAAAATGTGCCAACTGGAAATACGCAAGAAGATAATGTTGTCATATTTGAGTCTGATTTAAATATAAATCCTAACTCAAATATTCCTCATTGGGATCTAGCTGAAAAATATGATATTATTGATTTTGAAATGGGTAATAAAATAACCGGATCGGGTTTTCCCGTTTATAAAGGTCAGGGGGCTAAACTCCAAAGAGCACTTATTTCATTTTTTTTAGACTGCAATATTTCATTCGGTTATGAGGAAGTTCAGGTACCTCATTTGGTAAACGAACAATCTGCTTTTGGAACAGGTCAGTTACCCGATAAAGAAGGTCAAATGTATTCCATCCCGGAGGATAATTTATTTTTAATACCCACAGCTGAAGTTCCGATTACTAATATTTTTAGAAATGAAATTATTGATGAATCAAAATTGCCAATTTTAAAAACAGGATATACTCCATGTTTTAGAAGGGAGGCAGGAAGTTACGGATCTCATGTCAGAGGTTTAAATAGGCTTCATCAGTTTGATAAAGTTGAAATTGTTAGAGTTGATCATCCTGAGAATTCATACAATTCTTTGGAATTAATGAAAGATCAAATTAAAAGTGTTATTGAAAAATTAGAACTTCCTTTTCGAATAATAACTCTTTGTGGTGGCGATTTAGGTTTTACTTCTGCATTGACTTATGATTTTGAGATTTATTCCCCAGCTCAAGACAAGTGGTTAGAGGTTTCATCAGTTTCTAATTTTGAGACATTCCAATCCAATAGATTGAAGATTAGATATAGAAATTCTGAAGGAAAGACAAATCTTGCTCACACATTAAACGGAAGCTCTTTAGCCCTCCCTAGGGTATTAGCCACATTGATTGAAAATAATCAGTCTGACGATGGAATTAAAATACCAAAAGTATTACAACCATACACAGGATTTTCTATAATAAAATAATCTTATTTTGAAGTTTGTTAAACCAAAAAAATCATTAGGTCAACACTTCTTAAAAGATAATAACATTGCAAATAAAATAGTCGATTCTTTAGATGGTAAATCTAAAAATGTTTTAGAAATAGGTCCAGGAATGGGCGTTTTAACCAAGTTTCTTCTGAAAAAAAAATATAATCTAATGTTGGTTGAGATCGATAGTGAATCCGTGTCATTTTTGATTAATAATTTAGACATTGAAGAAAGTAAAATCATTGAAAATGATTTTTTAAAGCTAGACTTAACTAAACTTTTTTCCGGAAATAATTTTTCTATAATTGGAAATTTCCCATACAATATTTCTTCTCAAATAGTTTTTAAAATTTTAGAAAATAGAAATATAATCAATGAAATGTGTGGTATGTTTCAATATGAAGTTGCAGAAAGAATATGTGAATCGGAAGGATCAAAAAAATATGGAATTCTGTCAGTTCTAACTCAAGCTTTTTTTGAAGTTAGTTTTTTATTTGAAGTTTCTAACCACCTATTTATACCTCCTCCAAATGTAAAGTCTGCTGTAATTACATTAAGAAGAAAAGATGAAATAGAATTAGGATGTGATGAAACTTTATTTTTTAAAATAGTAAAATTATCTTTTCAACAAAGAAGGAAAACAATCAGAAACAGCTTAAAAAAAATTAATTTAAGTAATAATTTAAGAGAAGATAGTATCTTTGATTACAGACCAGAGCAACTATCTGTTAATCAATTCATTGAATTAACTAAATTAGTTCAAGGTGATTTAAAAATGTAGATTTGAAAAAAACTCAAAAACATACAAAATTTAAACTTACTGAAGAGTTAATAAATAAGATTATTAATTTTATAGATACCTCCAACGACAAGTCTATAAAAGATATTTTTATTGATTTTCACCACGCTGATGTTGCTGAAATCCTTGAAGAATTAAATTCCTCACAGGCTACATATATCATTAAGCTGTTAGACTCTGAAAAAACTTCAGATGTTTTGATGGAATTGGATGATGATTATAGAGAAAAAATATTAAAAAATCTATCAATCAAAGAGATAGCTGAAGAAGTTGAAGAACTAGATACTGATGATGCTACAGATATTATTCTAGAATTACCCGAGGAAAAACAAAAAAAAGTAATATCAAAAATTGTTGATGCGGAACATAAAGCAGATATTAAAGAACTTCTTAAGTATGAAGAAAACTCTGCAGGTAGTTTGATGGCTAAAGAATTAATAAAAGTCAATGAAAACTGGTCGGTAACTAGATGTATAAAAGAAATGAGACAACAGGCTTCTGAGGTCACAAGAGTTCATTCGGTTTATGTGGTAAACAATGGGAATATTTTACTTGGAAGATTATCCTTAAAAGATTTGTTGGTTGCAAACACAAAATCTAAAATTAAATCAATTTATAAGTCGAATGTTGATTATGTTACTGATACAGATTCGGCAGAACATGTTGCAAGTACTATGCAAAAATATGATTTAGATGCAATTCCTGTATTGGATAAAAATAAAAACTTGTTGGGAAGAATTACAATTGATGATATTGTTGATTTAATTAAAGAAGAGGCTGAAGAAGATTATCAATTAGCAGCAGGTATTTTACAAGACGTTGACGTTGATGATTCAATATTTGAACTTACTAGAGCAAGACTGCCTTGGCTTATCGTTGGATTAATTGGAGGTATTGGTGCTGCTTTTGTCATGGGTGGATTTGATGAAATTTTGGCTCAATATGAAATACTATTTTATTTTACTCCGCTTATAGCAGCAATGGCTGGTAATGTTGGTGTTCAATCTAGTGCAATTATCGTACAAGGTTTAGCTAATGATGAAATTAAAGGCAGTATAAATAACAGACTTTTTAAAGAAACTCTTTTGTCGATATTAAATGGACTAATTCTGGCCCTAATACTTTTTTTCTTTATTTATTTTTGGCAAAGTGATTACAATCTAGCTCTTGCACTCTCAATTTCATTAGTTTCTGTTATAATTGTTGCCGGAATAATTGGAACATTTATTCCTTTATTTTTAAATAAAAGAGGTATTGATCCTGCTATCGCCACGGGTCCTTTTATAACTACCAGTAATGATATCTTTGGTATTTTAATCTACTTTTGGGTCGCCAAATTAATGTTAGGTATTTAAAATGAAAAACATCCTAGTTCTTTGTACGGGTAATTCTTGTAGAAGTCAGATTGCTCACGGATATTTAGATAAAATTCTAATTAACAAAGCAAAAATATATAGTGCTGGAATTGAAACTCATGGTTTAAATACTTACGCTGTTAAAATTATGAAGATGGATGGTGTTAATATAGATCATCATACTTCAAATTTAGTCGACGAATATTTAGAAATTGATTTCGATTTTATTATAACTGTATGTGACCACGCAAATGAAACATGCCCTTATATTCCTTCTAAAAATGCAATAAGAATTCATCAGAATTTTGAAGATCCTTCAAAATTAAATATCCTCCAAGAGGATGAAAAAATTCAAAAATATATCCACTGTAGAGATAAAATAAAAGACTATTGTAAAACATTCAAATTAAAATATTTTTAAGAATAATTTTTGAGATTATCATCTGAAAGATGAACAATGCTCCATCCTTCAACAATTTCTGCACCCTTACTTTCGTAAAACTTAATTGCACTTTCATTCCAATCAATTACATTCCATGAAATCCGTTGGGCACCAATTTTTTTTCCGTATAAAATCACTTTATCAAAAAGTTTTCCTCCAATTCCTTTATTTCTCATTTTTTCTGTAACAATCAAATCTTCAAGGTGTAATGTTTTTCCTTTCCATGTTGAAAATCTGTTATATATAATTGCTGCTCCGACAATGGTATTTTCCACCTCAGCAACAAAGCATTTAAAAAGAGGAATTTTTTTTGAAAAGCCCATTTCTTTTAATTCTTTAACGTTTATTTCAACGGCATTGGGCTCTTTTTCATAAACGGCAAGTTCAACAATTAATTTGTGAACAAAGGACATGTCATTCTCTACAGCATCTCTAATTAAAATTTTCATAACTTTAAAGTATGATTTTTCTCAGACAGAAAAATACATCAATTATATGTTAAATAAAAATCTTACTCTTGGTGAATTTATAATAAAAAACCAGTCTTCTTTCAAGTACTCATCCGGTGAATTATCTAGTTTGATAAATTCAATTCGATTGGCTGCAAAAATTGTAAATCATGAAGTAAATAAGGCTGGATTAGTCGATATTATCGGAGAAACTGGAGATGAAAACATTCAATCTGAGAAACAACAAAAACTAGATGTATACGCAAACAATAAATTCATAAAAACTCTTGTAAACAGAAATATTGTATGTGGAATTGCTAGTGAAGAAGAAGAAAATTTTATTTCCATAAACAGCATTGATAAAAAAAATCAAAATAAATACATTGTTTTAATTGACCCACTGGACGGTTCTTCTAATATAGATGTAAATGTTTCGGTAGGTACGATTTTTTCAATATATCGAAGAAAGAGTAAGATTGGATCAGAGGTTGAGTTAAATGATTTTTTACAATTTGGAAGAGATCAAGTTGCAGCAGGATATATTATTTATGGTACCTCAACTATGCTTGTTTACACCACAGGAAATGGTGTAAATGGATTTACACTAAACCCCGCAATAGGAACATTTTATCATTCCCATTCAAATTTATCTATCCCAAAAGACGGAAAGATATATTCCATTAATGAGGGTAATTATCTGCAGTTTCCAGAATTCGTAAAAAAATATATTAAATTCTGTCAAGAAGAAAAAAATGAAAGACCCTACACCTCAAGGTATATAGGTTCACTTGTTTCAGATTTTCATAGAAATATGATAAAAGGAGGTATTTTTTTGTATCCGCAAACTTTAAAAAATCCTAACGGAAAACTTAGACTCTTATACGAATGCAATCCGATCGCATTTATTTGTGAACAGGCAGGAGGTATAGCAACAAACGGATATAAAAATATACTTGATATTGAGCCTGAGTTACTTCATCAACGAACCCCTTTTTATTGTGGAAGTGAAAAAATGGTAAAAGATTTACAAAAATTCATTTAAAGCTTATACTGATTAGATTTATTTTCTAATATATTTGCCCAAAATTTATTTGGTGACAAAAAATAGCTTGCTCACAAACTTTAATGGGTCTTTAAATTTAGAAAGACTGGGGGAGCTTATATCCAAAAATGAAATTACTTCATTAAAAGGCCTTTTTGGATCTTCGCTTTCATTTTATATTTCTGCCTTATATAAAAAATTGTCATCTCCTTTTATTATTGTATTTAACTCAAAACAGGAAGCTTTATATTTTCTAAACGATATCGAAATACTTAACCCAAATAAAAAGATATTTTATTATCCTGAAATTTCTAAAGAGCCCTATTCAGAATTAAAAATTAATAATTATAATTTATTACAAAGAACAGAATTAATAGAGCATCTAAATTTTTCTAAAAAAAACAATTCCATTATTGTTACATATGTTAATGCAATTTCTGAAAATCAAATCAGTAAACAAGAACTAAAAAAAATCTCAATCAAATTAAAAGTTGGTGAAAATATTTCATTTGATAATCTAAATGAACAATTATTTGAATTTGATTTTAGGAGGGAAGATTTTGTAATAGAGCCTGGTGAATTTGCAGTAAGGGGTGGTATTTTAGACATTTTTCCATACTCAAGTCAAACTCCTTTTCGGATTGAATTTTTTGGTGATGAAATAACGAGAATACGCTCTTTTGATATTGACAGTCAAAGATCTGAAGAAAATCATAAGTCAATTAAAATAATTTCAAACACTCAAGTTTCCAATAATTCAAAAGCAGTTGGTAATATTTTTAATATTCTCCAAGAGAACA
>CACEKJ010000012.1 GCA_902560045.1 uncultured Bacteroidota bacterium
TGGTCTAAATAAAATAACTCTTTTCTAGATCTTCCCCCATACCAAAAGGTAATTTTTCTCCCGGTCTGTAAAGTTCTGAATAAATGATACAAATGAGATCTCATAGGTGCCATTCCTGCTCCACCTCCAACATATAACATTTCTGAATCAGATTCGTTTATAAAAAACTCTCCATAAGGTCCTGAAATTGTTACTTTATCACCTGGCTTTCTAGAAAATATATATGATGATGCAATACCTGGATTTATATCCATCCAATTATTTTTTTCTCTGTCCCATGGTGGGGTAGCTATTCTTACATTTAACATTATTTCTCTTCCCTCCGCAGGGTATGATGCCATAGAATAAGCTCTTTCAACCGTTTCTGGGTTTTTCATAACTAGAGGCCAGATATTAAATTTATCCCATTCAGAGTTAAACTTATCGGCTGAATCGTGTTCTTCTGGATGAGCTGTGATATTCATATCCTTAAAATTAACTTCAGTTTCAGGAATATCAATTTGAATATATCCACCAGCTTTATAATCCATGTCTTCAGGAATTTTTACTACAAACTCCTTTATAAAGGTTGCTACATTATAATTACTTACAACCGTTGCCTCCCATTTTTTAATTCCAAATACCTCCTCAGGTATGCTAATATCCATGTCTTGCTTTACTTTAACTTGACAAGCCAGTCTCGCACCAGACTTTAATTCTTTTCTAGTAAAATGAGGGGTTTCTGTTGGCAAGGCCTCACCTCCTCCTGAATTAACATGACATTCACATTGAATACAGGTACCACCTCCACCACAAGCAGAAGGTAAAAATATTTTTTGAGCACTTAAAGTTGTAAGAAGGGTATCACCGGATGCAACCTCAATTTCTTTTTCTCCATTAATTTTAATTTTAACAGGACCTGAAGGAGCTAGTTTTTCCTTGACAAAGAGTAGTAAAAGAATTAATAACAAAGAAACTACTAGTAGAATTCCTACAACTAATAAAATAGACTGAGTTATGGATGTAGCTAAAATCATAATTAATTTAAATCAATGTTGCTGTAAACAATATTATCATTGTCCTCAATTTTAATATTTTTTGAAATTTCTTCCTTTTCATTTTCAAGATTTGATGGGGCTTCATCACCTCCTGTTAACATTCCACCAAAACTCATAAAGCCAATGGCCATTAAACCAGTTATGATAAATGTAATTCCAAGTCCTCTTAAGGGTCCAGGGATTGATGAATATCTAATTTTTTCTCTAATGGCGGCAATAGCTAATATTGCAAGAAAAAACCCAAAACCAGATCCAACACCATATGTAGTTGCCAATTGAATTGTTTCTATTTCTCTTGATTGCATAAAAAGAGAGCCTCCAAGAATTGCACAGTTAACAGCAATCAAGGGTAAAAATATCCCTAATGAATTATACAAAGAAGGAGAGAATTTTTCTACGATAATCTCAACTAATTGCACCATTGTTGCGATGGTAGCAATAAATAATATAAAAGAAAGAAAACTTAGGTTATAATCTATTAAACTTGGGTGCAACCAAACCAGTGCGCCATCTTGAAGAATATATTGATCAAGAAGCCAGTTTAATGGAACGGTAATAGCCAGTACAAAGGTAACTGCAGCTCCTAATCCAATAGCAGTAGAAACTTTTTTTGAAACAGCTAAATATGAGCACATTCCTAAAAATGTTGCAAATACCATATTGTCTATGAATACTGATTTAAAAAATAATTCTATATGTTCCATTTATTCTTCGATTAAATGTTTACTTCTAGCTCTTTGAACCCATATTATAATTCCAACAACAATTAGTGCCATTGGAGACAACAGCATAAATCCGTTATTTTCATATCCAAAAGCATACAATCCAGTTTTATCAATCGGATCCCCTAAAACAGGAATTCCCCATAACGTTCCCGAACCTAATAATTCTCTGAAAAACCCTACGATAATAAGGATAACCGCATATCCAAAAGCATTACCAATACCATCTAAAAAAGATCTCCAAAGGCCATTACCCAAAGCAAATGCCTCAAATCTTCCCATAATGATACAATTGGTAATGATTAGACCAATGAATACTGACAAGGTTTTGCTTAACTCATACGCAAAAGCTTTGAGAACTAAATCAACAATTATTACAAGGGTTGCAATAACAGTTAATTGGACAATTATCCTAATTTTAGAAGGCACAATATTTCTGATCATTGAAATAACTACATTTCCAACTCCCATTACAAATAAAACCGAAACAGACATAACAACCGATGCTTCTAACTCTGCAGTAATTGCCAAGGCTGAACATATTCCTAAAACCTGAACAGTTATAGGGTTATTGTCAGATAATGGATCTGTTATAAGTTTAGTGTCTTTCTTAGATAAAAGTCCCATTTAGTTATTTTTAATATTATTAAAATATGATTGATATAAGCTTAAATCACTTCTGATCATAGCAGTAACACCATCACCAGTTATTGTTGAACCTGCAATAGCGTCAACTTCGTTATCATATTTGTCTATATTTTTTGGATCTAGGTTGGTTTTTGAAACATTTACACCCTTAAAATTACCGTTTGAATCTAACAAAGCCTCACCAATGAAATCATCCATAAAAAATCTTTGTTTAATGTTTGCCCCTAATCCAGGGGTTTCTGCCTTGTGATCAAAATAAATTCCCTGAATTGTCATGTTCTCATCCATTGAAACATATGCCCAAATAGCATCCCATAAACCTTTACCTCTAATTGGAGCTACATATAACATTTTTTCGTCTTTTTCAGCAATGAAAAGTGGAAGTTTCCTACTATAATTTGGATCTTTGGCAAGAGCTTTTTCTTTTTTCACATCGATTAAATAAGCATTATCATCTTCGACAACATTGTTGTTTTGAATATAAATTTGCTTAGTTATATATTTTTGAAACTCTTGTTCTGCCTTTTCAGCTGAAATAAAACTTACGCTATTGCCTTCGTTTTCATTAATACCTATGGCGTATAATATATTTTGCTGTTTTTCCAAAAGTTTATTTACTCTTATCTTGTCCTTTAGAGACGAGTCAACAGCTGCCAATAAAGTTCCAACTATAACTACAAGGCCAATAGCAAACATTAGTGTGTATGAATTCTTTTCAGTATTGATTGCCATATTTAAATACTTTTAATTTTTAGTCTATTTAATCTCATCTTTACATTAGATTGAACAACAAAGTGGTCTATTGTTGGAGCAAAAACATTCATCAATAATATCGCTAGAAAAACGCCTTCTGGGTAGGCAGGATTAAACACTCTTATCATTATAGATATAAATCCTATCAGAAACCCATAAATCCATTTTCCTTTATTAGTTTGAGCGGCGGTGACAGGATCAGTAGCCATAAATACAGCTCCAAATAAAATACTTCCTATCAGTAAATGTTGCCAATAAGGAACACTCATCAGTCCATAGAATTTACTAGACTGGTTAATCAATCCACTGTCAACTACCCCATTAAAAATTAGCCCCATAACCAAAGCACCAAGAAGAGTACTTACAATAATTCTCCAACTGCCAATCTTACTAAAGATTAAAAATAGAGCACCAAAGACAATTAATAATTTGGAAGTTTCCCCAACTGAACCTGGAATAAAACCATAAAACATATCTGACAGAGAGTAAATAATATCTTGATTTTGAGCATAGCTACCAAGTATTGTTTCACCAGAAATGGCTTCTGGTGTACCTGCTCTATTTACAGCGTCGTGGACCCAAACTTTGTCACCACTCATCCATGTAGGGTAAGCAAAAAACAAAAATGCTCTAATGGTCAAAGCTGGATTTAGAATATTCATTCCCGTTCCTCCAAAAACTTCTTTACCAATAACTACACCAAAAACAACTGATACTGCTAGCATCCAGAGAGGTAAGTCAACCGGTACAATTAGAGGAACAAGCATTCCGGTAACAAGATAACCCTCCTCAACTTCATGTCCTTTTATGACTGCAAAAATAAATTCAACAATAAGTCCAACGGCATAAGAAACAATTACCAGAGGTAAAACTTTCATCGATCCAATCATTAAATTATCAAATGTTAGGAAATTTCCAAACAGAGATACTTGAGTTGAAATTCCATTGGCAGCATCGATTGCAATATTATGCTGATAACCAGCATTAAAAATTCCAAAAATAAGACATGGAACCAATGACATAATCACGGTATTCATGGTCCTTTTTAAATCATCTGCAACTTTTACATGAGTTCCAGATGTAGTAATATCATTAGGGGTAAATAGAAATGTATGAAATGCATTGAATGCAGGAGCCATTTTTTTACCCTTAAAGCTTTCTTTTATTTCATGTAATTTTGACTTTATAGACATAATTAACCTATTTCTTTTTTCATTAAATCAAGACCATTTCTTATAATATCCTGATGGGGTTGTTTAGAAACACAAATAAATTCTGTTAACGCAAAATCTTCAGGAGAAACTTCATACATTCCTAATGCTTCCATCTCGTCAAGATCATTGTACATACATGCTTTTAAAATCTGCATTGGATAAATATCAAGCGGAAAAACCTGCTCAAAGGAACCAGTTACAACAAAAGCTCTATGCTCACCGTTAGTATTTGTATTTAAATCATATTTTTTATCTGGAAATAACCAAGAAAAAGTAAGGGCGCGAGAAAAAGAAAATTTATCAAATATTGGTTTTGCCCAACCAAATAAATCATAATCATCACCCTCAGGAATAACTGTTATTTCATTATCATAATGTCTTAGGTGTCCAGAAATATCAAGTCTTGAACCTGTTAATATATTTCCAGAAATTATTCTTGAATTTTTATTTGTAATCTTCAAAAAGGAAGAAACACACGAACCAATTTTGGTTTTAATGTATTTTGGATTATCAACAGATGAACCGGAAATTGCGATTATTCTCTCTGGATCATACCTTCCGTTCAAAATTGCATTGCCAATAATTACTAGGTCGGGCAAATTTAAAGTCCATACAACATCGCCTTTGTTAATAGGAGATATTTTATTAATAATAGTACTTAAATTACCAGAAGGATGTGGACCTGAAACATTGCAAATGTTAATGTTATTTAATTCTCTTAAAAAACTTTGACTATCCTTTCTAATTGAAACATTTATACTTCCATCAGTCAACTTGCTTAAATAATCAATTGCTGTTTTAATATTTTTTTTCTGCTCAGCTGTGGTGTAGTCGTAGTCAGCAGATAAAGGAGCGGAATCAAATCCAGAAATAAAAACTTCTTTAGGATTTGTGTTTGGATCAGCGATTATGTCATATGGTCTTTGTTTTACAAAAGGCCAAAGTCCCGAATCCAGCATAAAGTTGATGATTTGATCAGGGTCAGAATCACTTATTTTTGATAATTTTCTATAAGAGTCCTTTCCGTCTGATTTAATTTTAATTTCAAGAACTCTTCTTCTGTCTCCTCTTATAATTTCTTTTATCTTTCCCGAAACGGGCGTTACAAATTTTACCCTTTCAGAATTTTTATCATAAAATATAATATCTCCAGCTTTTACTTGGTCATTTTCTTTGACAACCAATTTGGGGTAAATTCCATGAAAATCAGATGGATAAATCGAATAGTCAGATGAATTTTTTGGGTCTTCAGTTTCTAATACTGCCTCCCCTTTAAGTTTCAAATTTAAACCTTTTCTTACAACTATGTCTGTAGGCATTTAAATGAAATTTTTTGTTCTAAATTTTATTATTTGCAAAAGTACGTCATAATGCAAGATCACACAATAATTTTTTGATTATTTTTAGAAAAAATTTCAACAATAAATGAATAAAATTTTCTGTCTTATTTCAATACTTTTTTTACCCCACTTAAATACAATGTCACAAGACATTTCACCTGACATGATTCAGTCAATTTTATTTAAAAAAAACAATGAAAATAAAGCCTCTTCATTGATGATCGGAAGTGTTAATGAGCAATTTCATATTTCTTTTGACGTGTTATCGGGAATTGAATATGATTTATATTATGTCATTGAACATTGTGATTTTAATTGGGAAAAATCAAATATTTTAAAATCAGAATACATTTCAGGATTTGATGACGTGAAAATTGAAGACTATTCAAGTAGCTTTAATACCTACCAGATTTATACAAACTATAATATATCATTCCCGAATTCAAACACCAGTTTTAAAAAATCTGGAAATTATATAATTAAAATTTTGGATGAATTTGGGGTGGAACTTTTTAGAAGAAAATTTGTTTTGTATGAGAATTTATCACTTGTAAAAACCGAAATTAAGAGATCGAGAGAACTAGAATATATAAATGAAAAACAGGTAGTTAATTTTGAAATTGCACCAGTAAATATTCGTTTTAATAATCCTGATAAAAATGTAAAAACAGTAATTTTTAAAAATAATGATATTGAAAAATCAATAAAAGACTTAAAACCTCAATATAAAATTGGTCAGAGATTAATTTATAAGTATGATAAAGAATCAAGTTTTTGGGGCGGAAATGAATACCTATACTTTGACAATAAAAATATTCGAAATACAAATGTTAATATAAGAGGATATAACCTGAGAGATATTTATGAGAATTATCTTTTTTCAGACTACCCAAGATACAATCGAAAATACACATACAATCCAGATATTAACGGAGGGTTTTTAATCAATGCATCAAACGTGGAAGACCCAAATACGGAGGCAGATTATGCAAATATTTATTTTTCTCTTGAAAACGTAAATAATATCATTGACAGGAATTATAATGTTTATATAGTTGGAGAGTTTAACAATTTCATCACAAGTGAAGCAAATAAAATGGAATTTAATAATAGAAATAATAAACTTGAAGTCTTTATAAAATTAAAGCAAGGTTTTTATAATTATAAGTATGTTATAAAACATGACCTTGACATAAAAACAAAATTTAATAATGGTGAGGTTGGAGGTAACTTTGATGAAACAGAAAACTCCTACTCTATTCTCGTGTATTACAGGGATTTTGGAGAAAGATACGATAGAGTTGTAGGTTTTGGAAAAGCATCTTCAGAGTATATTACTAATTAAAAAATAGTTAAATTTATAATTGATGGTAACACAAATAACAAAAGGCATAAAAGTTTCCGTAGAATCTTCTTTTGAAGGGACCTATTATAAGGAAAGCAAGCTTCATTATGCTTTTGAATATTCTGTGAAAATTGAAAATCAAAGTAAAGAGCTGGTGCAGTTAGATTCAAGACACTGGGTAATTCTTGATTCACTCAATGAAGAAGAAACAGTTGACGGGGAGGGTGTGATCGGCAAAAAACCTGTTTTAAAACCGGGACAATCCCATACATATACATCTGGATGTTTGTTGGCATCACCCTACGGAGCAATGTATGGTTATTACAGAATGATTAACTTAAATTCTACAAAAAAATTTAATGTGATGATTCCTGTTTTTAAACTTAGCGCACCGTTTTCGTTAAATTAAAAATTAGTCGTAAATTCGGCGCCTTAAATGTAAATATATGAGTACAGGATTTTTTAAAGTTCCAAAAGCAAAAAATGAAATAGTTAAATCATATGAGCCAAATTCATTTGAAAGAAAAGAGGTTTTAAAAACCTACAACGAAATGATTAATACATTCACCGAAGTACCACTATATATAAATGGTAGTGATGTGAAAACAAAAGAAAAAAAATCCATCAATCCTCCTCATGATCATGGTAAAATTGTAGGTGAATACTACCTTGCTCAACCAAGTGATGTAGATTTAGCAATTGATTCTGCCTTAAAGGCTAAGAAAAGTTGGGAAGCAATGTCATGGGAAAACAGATCAGCTATTTTTTTAAAAGCAGCAGAATTAATCGCAGGTCCATACAGATCAAAAATTAATGCTGCAACAATGATTAGTCAATCAAAAACTGTTCATCAAGCAGAAATTGACTCAGCCTGTGAATTAATAGATTTTTTAAGATTTAATGTTGAATATGTTACCCAGATCTATTCTAATCAACCAGCAAGTGATAGCGATGCCTGGAATAGGGTTGAGTATAGACCTCTGGAAGGTTTTGTTTATGCAGTAACTCCATTTAATTTTACTGCTATTGCTGGAAATCTACCAACTTGTATGGCGATGCTTGGAAACGTAGTTATTTGGAAACCAAGCAGCACGCAAATTTTTTCTGCTAAAGTGATTATTGATGTCTTAAAAGAAGCAGGATTACCTGACGGAGTAATTAACGCAGTTTATGGAAATGCTTCAATGATAACAGAAAAAGTTTTAGAAAGAAAGGAGTTTAGCGGCCTTCATTTTACAGGATCAACTTCTGTTTTTAACAGTTTTTGGAAAACCATCGGAGAAAATATTTCAAATTATAACACATATCCTAAAATTGTAGGTGAAACAGGAGGAAAAGACTTTATAGTTGCTCATAAATCGGCAAATCCCAAACAGGTTTCAACTGCAATTACAAGAGGTGCATTTGAATTTCAAGGACAAAAGTGTAGCGCAGCATCAAGAGGTTACATTTCACAAAGTATTTGGAGTGATGTAAAAAAATATTTAATCAATGATCTTGAATCTATAAAAATGGGGGCTCCCGATAACACAGAAAATTTTGTTACTGCTGTAATTGATGAGAAATCATTTGATAAAATTGTCAATTACATTGAAAACGCAAAATCTAGCTCTGATGTTGAAATAATAGCTGGAGGAAATTACGACAAGTCCAAAGGTTATTTTATAGAACCTACTGTGATTTTAGCAAAAGATCCAAATTACATCACAATGCGTGAAGAAATTTTTGGACCTGTAATGACAATTTTTGTTTTTGAGGATTCAAAATTTGATGAAACATTAGAACTTGTTGACAATACAAGTGAATACGCTTTAACTGGTGCAATTTTAGCAACTGATAGAAATGTTATTCAGCATGCAACGAATTGTCTAAGAAATTCAGCAGGTAATTTTTATATCAATGACAAACCAACCGGTGCAGTTGTAGGAAAGCAACCATTTGGAGGTGCAAGAGGTTCTGGAACAAATGACAAAGCAGGTAGTATGTTAAACTTGCTAAGATGGGTTTCCCCTAGATTGATAAAAGAAACATTTGTAACACCAACAGATTACAGATATCCATTTTTAAAGAGCTAGTTCTAGTTAAAGTCTTGAAATTCCCCTACTCTAGCCGACTGAGAATTAAGCGCTAGATTATCAGAATTAACTATTATGGCTATAATATTAGTGTTTTCTAGGTTGAAGTCAAATTGACTCATATCTAAATCGAAGTAAATTACATTTTCTGAAAGAGCTACAGAATTTAAAATTTCATCACCCAAAATATCTGTAAAGGAATACCTAAGTACATCTTCGTGTGAATAATTTATTATTGGGTTGCCCATGCCATAAAAATAGCTGTTCTCATCAAAGTTTAAATAATTAGCCTGATCTGCAATTAAGTTATCTTCTGTCAAATAAACTACAATTTTATGATCAACTAAGGATTCCTTTGAAACAAATCTAATCCTAGATGTTAAATCATTACCATCAATATTGCTTTCAATAGAGATTGCAATTGGATTTTGGGTTAATACTAGATCGTTTAGCTCAGAAATATCGTAAGGATCAATCCATTCAATTAATCTGTTTATTCTAGCTTCAGGCAAACCAAATGGGCCTAAAGAGCTCGTTAAATCTTGCTCCTGATCGATCGCAAATTCATCATTTTGGTGAGTGGCAACTACGGTTAGGTTTTGAGAATATAAATCCATTGCCATATTGATAGCATGTTTAACAGGAGGACAATAGCCACACCACGTACCCGTAAAATCTTCTAATAATACTTTATTAATAGGCTCTACGATAGAATAGCTCTTCAAAACAGTATTATATAACTGATTTTCAATGGAATATTCAGCAAAAACTTCATGCACACCTAAATCATCATGGGAAATTTGTGATCCAGCAATTTCTTGACCGTCAATAAAAAAAGTAGATATTTGGGTATAATCTTCTCCGTTGTCACCAAATACCGAAAAATTAATTAACTGATCAGTAAGATAAGATGATTCAACATTTAATCCAGAGATAATTTCAGGTTCAATTAAATACGCTGAGAAGTCTTCCTTATCACTACAAGTGAAAAGTATCACGGAAAAAAGTAAAATTATTTTAGGTCTCATGGTTATTAATGAGCGCTAATTTACATAATTTGAAACTGATGATAAACAAATTAAAAAAGAAAGTATATTTACAAAAAATAATCAATGAAAAGATTTATTCTATTTTTCCTTCTAATGTTTTGTGTTAATTCGTTTAGTCAAAAACAAATTCCTAGTATTGATTTACTTGATTTTCAAGGAGAAAAAATTAATACAACCGATCTTTTAAACAATGAAAAACTAACGATTCTTTCGCTGTGGGCCACCTGGTGTGTTCCTTGTATAAAAGAACTTGATGCAATTAACGAAGTTTATGAATTCTGGAAGGAAGATATAGATTTTGAATTAATAGCTATTAGTGTAGACGATAGTAGGTCACACAGGAGAGCTCAAGCATTAGTTAACGGAAAAGAATGGCCTTATAAAATACTACTAGATGTAAACCAGGACTTTAAAAGAGCTCTTGGGACTTCATTTATTCCTCAAACTCTAATAATAAAAAACGGAAAAATTCTCTACCAACATACTGGTTATCAACCGGGAGACGAAAATTATTTATTTGAAAAACTTACAGAATATGAAAATTAAAATTTTTTATTACCTAGCAATATTTCTAATTTATTGTTTTTCGTTCTCGCAAAACGAGACGTACATTTCCGGAAGTCTAGAAAGCAATTCTCAACAACTCCAAGATGACAATGGATTAAATTTCTTTTCACCTCAAGATAATTTAAGATCAAATAATTACTTTCAACTTGATTTTCAAAACGGTAATTTTTCTGCTGGCGTTCAGTATGAAAGCTATTTACCTTCAGCATTACTAGGTTATTCTGAAATCTATAATAATGAAAGTGGCATAGCACAATATTATTTCAAATATGAAGATCAAAAAAATGAGATTAAAGTAGGCTCTATTTATGAACAATTTGGAAACGGACTAATTTTTAGAGCTTGGGAAGACAGGCAGTTGGGTATAAATAATTCCATCAAAGGAATTAATTATAAATTTTTTCCTACTTCAAATTTAGAAATATCTGCTATTCATGGAAAACAAAGAAATGGATTCGAATATTCCAACTCTACAATTACAGGGTTAAATTCTGATTTTGATATTTCCTCGATATTAGAATCTGAAAAAATAGGTCTATCATTTGGTGTTAGCTACATCAACAGATTTCAAGAAAATAACGAAGTAGTTAATGCTCCTGAAAATGTTAATTTAATTGGAAGTAGATTAAACTTATTTCTGGACAAGATCTATATAAACTTAGAAATTGCAAAAAAAGGTAAAGACGTTCTTGTAAACGAAGAACAAATAATTTCAGCAAAGAGGTATGACGGAACTGCCATGCAAATTGATTTTGGATACTCAAGAAAAGGGCTAGGAATTAACTCAAGCTTTAGGAGATTAGAGAATTTTAATTTTTACTCCGACAGATTATCAGAGGGGAATATTTACAATCAACAAACAATTAGCTTCACCCCTGCTCTAACTAAACAACAAGATTATATGTTAACTAATATATATGTGTATAATTCACAGCCTAGATTAGTTATCAATGATATTGAAAAAAGAGTTGGAGAAGTTGGTATACAGAATGATATCTTTTACACCTTTAATAAAGAAGGCTTTTTAGGCAAGTATAAAACGAAACTTGCGGTTAATTTTTCATACTGGAGCTCAATTGAAGCAAACTTCAATTCTGATGAATCATATGATGTTGAGTTTATCGGTAATGGTAAGCGTCTTTACAAAGACTTGAATTTTGAAATCAAAAACAGATGGAATAAAAAAGTGAGTAGTACACTAACATTTGTTGATTTAAGTATTGACAAAGGTGTCACATTAGGTGGCCCCTTAGGAGTTCAGGGGAATATAGATGCTCGTATTGGTGTTTTTGAGTTAAATTTTTTAGATAAGAACAATCGAAATAATAGAATTGTTGCTCAACAACTATGGACAAATGATGACAAAAAAGAATGGGCAGGTTTAGTTTATGAATATGCTGTTTCAAATAAATTAAATGTATTCGTATCTGATATTTGGAATTACGGAAATGAAAACGATTTACATTATTACAACATCGGAGGAAGTTACTCGAATGGTCCTAGCCGAATTAGTTTAAACTACGGTAGGCAAAGAGGCGGTTTAATATGCGTTGGTGGGGTGTGTAGATTTGTTCCTGAGAGCAACGGATTTAATTTAAATTTAAGCTACTCCTTTTAATTAAAAAGAATTTTTTTAGAAAATTTAGAATTATCTTTCGTTTCAAAATTTAGAATAATGATCTCATTTGCATAAGACGAAAGATCAACCAGGTTATCCCCATTAGTAAGATTAATATCAATTATCTTTTTTCCACTCATGTCATTGATTGTTAAGTACATGTTTTCTTCAGAACTGATAACCAAATTTCTTTCTGATTTAAATAACTCTATTTTATCCAATAATAAATCTGATATTCCAAAACTTTGTGCTTGGTACTGATAGGAAACAAAATATTCTGTATCCAGTTCAGGAACACTTACAACTTCATTTCCTTCATTGTCAACCATGAAAAATCTAAAAGAGTAAAAAACTGGGTTTTCACCATCTCCAACATCTTGGTTATAAAAATGGTCACCTACAGATGTCTGAACTTGTCCAGATTCTACAGAAATAAAACTTCCAAGTGGATAAGCAGTATTAAGAGTTACCCCATAATAGCATTCTCCAAAACAAAATTCCATCATCGAACCATCAGTTCCAGCCATTTCAATAATTTCTGCTCTTACATTTATATTTTCAGACGTTAAATTTCTAACAAAAAAATTAAAAGAAGCATTTGGGTATTCTGTTGTTATAACCTCTAATAATTGATTATTTTCAATAACAATTCCGTTTTCGTCTTCTAAAATAAAAGCGGGTTCATTTTGAGAATTAAGAAAGTTGCTGTAAATCAATATAATAACTAGAAGTACTAAATTTTTTTTCATTATTTTGCAATTGTTATTTAACAAATATAATAAACTTATAAATACAGCTATGAATAAAAACTACTTGCTTTTAATCGTTTTATTTTTATGTACCCTTTTAGTTAACTCACAAACTTTTGTTTCAACAGCTCCTGAAAATAAAAAGGTTGTTGCTGAAGAGCTTACTGGAATCCACTGTTATGCGTGCCCTATTCTTCACAATGCTCTGAATGAGTTTTCTAATTCAAACCCAGGACAAATTTTTGTAATTAAAGTTCATGCTGGTGGATTTGCATGGGGTTGTGCTCCTGCGAATCCCGACGAACCAAATGCTCCTAACCCTGATTTTAGATATCCTGGTGATCAACAATATGTTGATCTTCTTCAAAATTGTAGTGCAACTTCATGTAGTTATCCCTCCTGGGCAGCCAACAGAAGAACCTTTCCATCTCTATCGTCTTATGGTGGCCCTGCAATGTCAGGAACAGTAACAAATATTGTACCTACTGCAATAAATGAACTTCTTTCCGAACCCGCATTTGTTAACATTGCAACACAAGTTGATATTAACGAAGCATCTAATCAACTGGAAATTGATATTGAGGCATATTACACAGCTAATAGCCCAAATGACACCAACTACTTACATGTGGTAATTCTTCAAGATGGATACATAGGCCCTCAAAGCTCAGGTCACGAATACAATATAAACTACGTTGTTTCTGATGGCCCTAACGGAAATTATCAACACTCTGAATACGATTACCTGCATCAAGATAGACTTGTTGATGCTATATACGATTTTTCAGGTGATCCTATCACATCTACATCTCAAGGCGATCTTATTGAGAGAAGCTTAACATATGATGTTCCAGACTCATACATTGGTGCATACGGAGGAAGTGTTAAAGCATTTGCAAGTAGATTAAAGGTTGTTGCATTTATTACTGATGGCAACGAGGTTATCAATGCCTCTGGTGACTCTGCACCTATGCCTGTTAAAGATTTAGCTGTTATAAACTTAGCTGATACAGAAACAATTGTAGCGGATGCTGATGAACCCCAAACTATTTCTGCTAGAATTTTCAATTATGGAGGTTCTGCTGTGTCAAATTTTGAAATAAGCTATCAAATCGATAGTGGTGAAATTATTTCAGAAACTTTTGATGGATCGGTTGATTCATGGGATTATGTTGATTATACATTCAACACTCAACTTGATGCGTCTTCTTGGGTTGAGGAGGTTGACTATAATATATCTGTCTCAATCGATTCGACTGACGATTCAAATCCATCTGATAATGTTTTCAATGCTGTAATGGGTTTATATGGTTATTGTTTCCCCTCTATGGATTGTTCTTTTGGAGATGGTTTACAAAACTTTTCTTTTGTTGATATTAATCATGACTCTGGCTGCGAAGGTTATGGGGACTTTGTTTCAATTTCAACAGATGTTGAACAAGGTGAAACTTACAACATGTCATTTACCACAGGATATGGATCTCAATATTTTAGAGTTTGGATAGATTTTAATGATGATTTGGTATACTCAATGGATGAAATTATTATTGATAACCCTGTTCTTGCAAGTGGTTCCGCTGCTGGTACTTATACCGGAGATTTAGATGTAACCATACCTGTAGACGCGCCACTTGGCTCGCATTTAATGAGAGTAAAAACAAATTGGAATGCACCTGTCCCGGATGATGCATGTGAAGAAACACAATACGGTGAGACTGAAGATTACACGATAAATATTGTAGAAAGTTTAGGAGTACAAATCCTAGATGATTCCTTAGTTGATATTTTTCCAAATCCTTCTAATGGATTATTTAATGTAGAAGTTCGTGGAATACAACTTGATTATATTGTAACAAATATGTTAGGTCAACAAATTGGAAATGGTAGATTTGATATTGGTAGTCATTCCATAAATTTAAGTGATCAAGAGAATGGAATATATTTTGTGACTTTGATGTCGTCAGCTGGCGCTTCAAAAACTTTTAAACTTGTTAAAGATTAAACTCATCATTCCAATAAATAATTTTGTAAAAATGCTACCTTTTAAATGGTAGCATTTTTTTATAAAAATTGGTAAGCTTTTTGATAATAATTAATAAACAAAAAATTAATGAATCTTAAATACAACATTTTTATTTTCTTACTTTTCATTTTTGGTTTTAATCAAATTTTATCTCAAGAAAAAAACAAATCAAAAATTGAAAACTATTTATTAAAAAACTATTCTTTTTCTTCTGAAAAATATACCGTTAAGGGTTCAATAGAAACAAATCCAAATTACGACGTTTATTATATTCAACAAAAACTTAACGGAATTGATATTCATAATGCTGTTAATACTTTAACAGTCAAAGGGGATAAAATTAACATTGTAAAAAATAGTTTTATAGATTCTTCTTTTGGTAAATCATCTTTGAAGGAACCCTTAATTAATAATTATGATGCCATTCAAATGGCTTTGAACGAATTAAATATAGATTCATTTAAAAATTCCGCTAATGGACATCTACACAGCAATCCTTACAATATTGAGGCGAAACTGATTTATGTGTTTAAAGAAGAAAATTTAAGTTTAGCCTGGAATTTTAATGTTATAACAGAGGATAATAAGAACTGGTATGATGTATTCGTAGATGCAAAATCCGGTAAAATAATAAATCTTGAAAATTGGATGATCAATTGTGAATTTGAACACAAGGATGGAGTTCATGATCATGAAAATCACATTATTTCAAATAGCATTGTGCAGAATAAATCGTCTTTAGACGGGTCAGTATACAGAGTAATTCCTGTTCCCACACCAAGTCCAAACCACGGATCCTTTGAAATTGTTAATAATCCCGCAAGTCCTGTTGCATCCCCTTTTGGATGGCATGATACAAACGGTGAGCCTGGTCCTGAATATACAATTACTCGAGGAAATAATGTATATGCCAAAGAAGATGATGAAGGTGATGGATCACTTTCTGGACAAGATTATTCGCCAGATGGAGGTGAAGAGTTAAATTTTAATTTTGAAGCGGATTTAAATCTGCAGCCTGCTGATAATATGGATGCTTCAATTACAAATTTGTTTTATGTTAACAACATGATGCATGATGTTTGGTACAGATACGGTTTTGATGAAAGCAGTGGAAATTTTCAAGAAAACAATTACGGTAATGGTGGAAACGATGGGGATAGTGTATTTGCAGACGGACAAGACGGTGATGGCTTCAATAATGCGAGCTTTGGAACACCCCCAGACGGTTCAAATCCACAAATGACAATGTATTTGTGGAATGGACCAGCTAATGATGCTCTGACACTTTTAGATGGGAATTTAGCTGGATCCTATTTAGGTGTTCCAGCTGGTTTTGGAAATCCTCTGCCTAACGATAATCCATTAACTGGGGAACTTGCACTATTATATGATATTCCAAGTATTAATGAATTAGAACCAGATTTACACGACGGATGCCAACAAATTTCTAATCCCGAGGAATTAAACGGTAAAATCGCTGTTATAAGAAGAGGAATATGTGAATTTGGATATAAAATATTGGCTGCTGAAAATGCTGGTGCAATAGCAGTAATTATGGTAAATAATGTGGCAGGTAACCCGATTGGTATGGGTGCTGGTGCACAGGGTGGAAATGTCACAATTCCCTCAATAATGATAAGTCAGTCTAATGGAGAAGCTCTAATTAGTGAACTTCTTGAAAATGAGACAATTAATGCTTCACTCATTGACAACAGTACGTATTTAGACTCAGATTATGATACAGAAATCATTGCGCATGAATACGGTCATGGAATTTCAAATAGACTTATGGGAGGTGCACAATCTTCAGGTTGTATGCAAAATTTAGAACAGCAAGGTGAAGGGTTCTCTGACTGGTTTGGTCTAATGTTAACCATGAGAGAAAGTGACTCGCCTTCGATTCCTCGTGGAGTTGCCACTTATTCATCTGGTCAAGAAATAACTGGAGACGGACTAAGAAATGCCCCTTATTCACCTGATTTTTCCGTGAATGATTATACATATGCTGATTCAAATAATACAGCCACTGTAAGTCAACCTCACGGAGTTGGATTTGTATTTGCAACTATGCTTTGGGATCTAACCTGGGCTTTTGTCGATGAATACGGTTTTGATCCAGATATAACTAATGGAAACGGAGGTAATAACAAGGTAATGCAACTCATTATCGATGGCTTAAAAGTTGCACCATGTAGCTCTGGGTTTGTAGATATGAGAGATGCAATAGTTGATGCTGATCTGTTGACTAACAATGGGGTAAATAAATGTTTAATATGGAATGTATTTGCAAATAGAGGTTTAGGTTATTTAGCAGAGCAAGGCGATGAGGATAGTAGAACGGATCAAGTCGAAGACTTTACCCTCCCACCTACTTGTCAGTCCTCTTCAAATAATTTTGACTCCGGTGTTTTATCTATAAATTCACCAAATAGCGGTGTCCTTACAAATAACGAAAGCATTACTGTTTCAGTGAGAAATTATGGAGTAAATTCCATCTCTAACTTTGATATCTATTTTCAGGTTAATGAAAATGATCAAATAATCGAAACAATAAGCGAAACTCTAAACTCTGGGGATATTACCGAATTTACATTTGATAACAGTTATGACTTTTCAGTTCCCGGGGATTATACAATTGTTGTGGGAACCTTGCTTGAAAACGATGAAGATTCTTCAAATGACTTTATTTCGTTAAACATTGTAAGTCAAGAAGTAACAAATTGCCCTGATGATTATTCATTGCCTATTGTTTGGCGAGATAATTTTGAGTGTTATGATTCTTTTATTATCAGCGAAATTGGTGATTGGATAATTTATGACTTAGATGGTGGAACTACATGGGGGGCAAATGCTGTAGATTTTGAAAATGAAAGTTATGTGGGTGCGGGTATAATATATAATAATTTAGAAGCTACCTCATCTGGATCTGACATAGAAGAAGAGCCCCTATGGGATACCTATGAGGGTGAACAAGGATTATATTTTATTGCTTCTGGTGCTAATCAAACCACTACACCTAATGACGATTGGATGATTAGTCCTGAATTTTCATTAGAAGGTGTTGGATCCCCGATATTTAGTTTTAAAGCAAAAACCCTAAAAGATGACTACGGACTTGAAAGATTTAGAATTGGAGTAGGAAATTCGACTGATTATAATGACTTTACAATCATTTCTGAAGGATCCTATATAGAAGCTCCTTTAGATTGGACTACCTATGAATTTGACCTGTCTGAATACGAAGGGCAAAATATAAGGATAGCTATTAACTATGTTGGAAACGATTCGTTTGTTCTTCAAACGGACGCATTTAAAGTTGAAGGAACCCTTGGGGTAAATGAAAATGAGATTTTAAATTTTGAATATTTTTACAATCCTATTTTTGATATTCTTAACTTAAAATCCGATGAAATATTGAAGAATATTGAAATATATAATAGTATTGGTCAGTTGGTACTAGATAAAAATATTAATAATTATATTTTTACTACAGACCTAAGCTTACTACCAACTTCTATTTACTTTGTTAAGGTTGAATCACAAAATGGAATTAAATCTTTTAAGCTAAGAGTTAGATAATTAGATCGGTACGTAGACGATTTTCTTATCGATAAAATATTGGTTATCTAGTATTTCTTCAATGGGTAAAATTGTTGGATTGTTGATCGATGATAATTCTTCATTAATATCTCCGCCTTTTAATGCGATAACACCATTTTTTATTTCATTATTTGACTCTAAATTGAATTTACCTCTTGACCAATTAATAATTTTAGGCATTTTTGCAACAGCGCGAGTAACTAAAAAATCAAATTTTAAATCTAATTCTTCAACCCTTGAACAGTAACTAATAACATTATTTAGTCTTAGTTCTTTAACAACATTTTCGACTACTGTAATTTTCTTTTTTACACTATCAACTAATATGAAATTACAATCTGGAAATAAAATGGCAAGGGGAATTCCAGGAAAGCCACCACCTGTACCAAGATCGAGTATTTTTGTTTCCTTTTTAAATTTTATAAATTTTGCTATGCTCATCGAATGTAGAACATGTCTTAAATTTATATTATCAATATCTTTTCTAGAAATAACATTAATTTTTTGATTCCAATTTTCGTAGATAGCTTTAAGCATAGAAAATTGTTCTATTTGCTTCTTATTTAAATTTGGAAAATGATCTAAAATTAATTTCATAAATAAAATTTATTTAACAAAAGTATAATATTGTAAACAATAATTTTAATAATTCCTCCAAAGGGATTATTTTTAAATTCCAAATTATTTTTATGCACCAATATTTGTCAAACAGAGTAAAAAACCTTGCTACTTCACAAACTTTAGCCATGGCTGCAAAGGCTAGAGAATTAAGATCCCAAGGAAAAGATGTAATAGGATTGAGTTTAGGAGAGCCTGATTTTAATATTCCTGATTTTATTAAAGAGGCAGCCAAAAATGCTATTGATGAAAACTACAATTCTTACACTCCGGTTGACGGATACGGTGAATTAAAAGAGGCTATTATTACTAAATTCAAAAGGGATAATAATCTTGAATACTCTGCATCAGAAATAGTTGTTTCTACAGGTGCTAAGCAAGCACTTTATAATATTGCATCTGTCTTAATTAACCCTGGAGATGAAGTAATACTACCATGTCCTTACTGGGTTAGTTATTCGGATATAATCAAGCTTAAAGGCGGCATACCTGTTGAGATCAAAACAAGTATTGAAAATAACTTTAAAATGACAGGGGAACAACTTAAGAATTCAATCAACGAAAAAACAAAAATGGTTTGGTTTAGTTCTCCATGTAATCCTAGCGGATCTGTTTACAATGAAAAAGAATTAAAAGAAATAGTAGATGTATTGGAATCTCACAAAAATATTTTTGTGGTGTCGGATGAAATATATGAGCACATCAATTATAAAGGTGGGCATTTAAGTATAGGATCATTTGATACGATCAAGGAAAGAACCATTACTGTAAATGGCGTGTCTAAAGCATTTGCAATGACGGGCTGGAGAATTGGATATATTGGAGCTCCTGAATGGATAGCAAGAGCCTGCAATAAGGTACAAGGTCAAGTTACCAGTGGAGCAAATTGCATAGCCCAAAGAGCGGTTATTACCGCTCTAAATGAAAATCCTGACAAAATTGAATACATGGTTGACGAATTTAAATCAAGAAGGGATTTAATTTTAAATCTTTTAAATGATATTGAGGGATTTGAATGCAATGTTCCAGATGGTGCATTTTATGTTTTTCCTGACATATCTTATTTTTTTGGAAAGGAAATTTCTGGAACTAAAATCAATAATGCATCTGATATGTCAATGTTTTTATTAGAAAATGCATTGGTTGCTACAGTTACAGGAGATGCTTTTGGCAACCCAAATTGTATAAGAATTTCATACGCTGCCTCACAAGAGAAAATTACAGAAGCGGTAAGTAGAATAAAAAAATTACTGAAATAAATATTTACCTATTTCTCCAAAAATAAGGGGTAAAAATAATTAATACTGTAAATAACTCAAGCCTGCCAAGAAGCATCAAAAAGGATGACCACCATTTAGCTAAAAGAGGTAATTCCGAAAATGTATTCATTGGGCCATAGGATCCAATTGAGGGTCCAACATTTCCTAAACTTGAAGCCGAAACTCCTAATGCTGACTCAAAATCCAAACCAAATAAGGCAAAGACCAAGGTTCCTATAATAAATGATAACATATAGACAATAAAGAAACCTAATATGTTATAAGTTATTTCATTTGAAACAGATGAGGTATTATATCTTAATGGGATAATCGCGTGTGGATGTAATATTTTTCTAAACTGTAACACACCATTCTTTATGATTAACAAATGCCTCATTATTTTAAATCCACCTGATGTACTTCCTGCTGATCCTCCCAAAAACATCATTCCAAAAAACAATAATAAAAGTAAAGGAGTCCAGGATGTATAATCAGCTGTTACAAAACCAGTAGTAGTAATAATTGAAACAACTTGAAATAAGGAGTGCCTAAAAACACCTTCAATTCTTTGAATTTGTGAATCAAAATCAGATAAAAAATCGGTGCTGAAATAAAGAACCAAAGCTACAGAAACAGTAAATCCTATTATTAAAAAAGAATAAACTTTGAACTCTTCATCATTAAATATTTTTTTAAAATTTAACTTAAATCCAAAATAGCTTAAAACAAAATTTGTTCCTGCAACAAACATAAAAAATATAACAATGTACTGAATTAGAGGATTTGAATTCCAATGTGCTAAACTTTCATTTTTAGTTGAAAATCCTCCTGACGCTATATTACTCATTGAATGATTTATTGCGTCAAAAAATGACATACCCGCTAATTTTAAACAAATGGTTTCAATTAGTGTATAGGATACATAAATAAGCCATAATCTCTTGGCTGTATCTGT
Source organism: uncultured Bacteroidota bacterium (assembly GCA_902560045.1). GTDB lineage: Bacteria > Bacteroidota > Bacteroidia > Flavobacteriales > Flavobacteriaceae > MED-G13. The sequence continues at coordinate 21,573 of CACEKJ010000012.1, forward strand.
AATTCTTGGATGTAATTTATCGGTGCTAGGACCAGGTGATTCTGCACTAAATAACTGCATACCTCCAATCCCAAGTAAAGGAAGAATAGCAATTGCAAAAACAATCATTCCCATTCCGCCCAACCAATGTGTTATGCTTCGCCAAAATAATATACCTTCTGGTAATATCTCTACGTCATTTATTATTGTTGCTCCCGTAGCAGTAAATCCCGAAGTTGTTTCAAAAAATATATTTGAAAACCCATCAATTGTTCCAGTAAGAATATAAGGAATTGTTCCCGAAAAAATCATTGCTAACCAACCCAGTACAACAACTAAATAACCTTCCCTTTTATTGATTTGTTTATCATGATTTTTATTTACTAAAAGCATAGCCAATCCAACCAATGTGACTAATACCCCCGACATTAATAAGCTATTTGTGATACCATCCTGATATATATAACTTAACAAAGCTGTAAGAAACATAAATCCCCCATTGATAAGAAGTAGAAATCCTAAAAAATAAACAATAATCTTCGTGTTAATTTTCATAATCAAATTAGAAGAGTTTTTCTATTTTATTTATTGAATCGTTTAAACAACAAACAACAATTCGATCATCACTTAGGATTTTGAAGTCTCCCAAAACAATGTATCCCTTACCGTCTCTTATAACTCCAGCAATGATAGCACATCTTGGGAACTCAAGATCCTTAATTGTTTTATTACAAACTTTAGAATCTTCATTTACAACAAATTCTAATAATTCAGCATCCATATTATTAAGTTGAGAAATAGCTACGACTTCAGCTTTGTGAACATGTTTGGATATAGCATCTGCAGCTAATAATTTTTTATTTATCAATGTATCAATTCCACTGATCTGGGTCAATTTGTAATAATCCAGATTATCTACAAGTGCAATGGTTTTTAAAATACCTTTAGACTTAGCTATTAAACTAGACATAATGTTCGTTTCAGAATCTCCAGTAACAGCTATAAAAGCATCCATTTGATCTAAATTTTCTTCTTCTAGAAGTTCTGAATTGGTACCGTCTCCGTATATTACCAGACAATCATTTAAATCCTCAGCTAATTCCTCAGCTCTTTCCTTATTAATTTCGACTAATTTGACATTTATATTGTTTAATCCTAGGTCTTCAGCAACTTTTTTTCCAACTCTTCCACCTCCAAGGATCATAACATTTTTAATTTCTCCGTTATTTTGTCCTGAAAGTTTAAGTAATTCTTCTTCACCTCCCGGCTCAGTCATAAAAACTATATGATCTCCAGAATGAAAAACAGTATCACCTCTTGGAATTATGGTTTTATCCTCTCTTTTTATTGAAATCGGAAAGAAATGGGTTTCAGGAAATATTTCAGCAGCTTCGACAACAGTTTTTCCTACAAATATAGAAGTGTGGGTTGCACTAAGCCCTAAGGTAATAAGAGCACCATCATCAAACTCAAAGGGGTCGGTAAATTCAGCCCTATTAATAACCATATTTATCTCCTTTGATGTTAAAAGTTCAGGAGATACTAGTTCACTGATTCCTAAACCTAAAAAATCGACTTTTTCATTTTGAATCAATTCGGGGTTTGAAATCCTCGCTATCGTCTTTTTTGCCCCTAATTGCTTAGCTAAATAACATGCAGTTAAATTAACTGATTCAGCAGCAGTAACTCCGATAAATAAGTCTGTCTCAGAAATATTAGCCTTATTTAAAATGGAAATAGATGTACAATCTCCTTGAATAACTTTAATATCTAATTGACTATTAGGGAAAGTTAGTTTTTCATCATTTGAATCAATCAAGGTGATTTCTTGTGAATCATATGATAATAATTTTGCCAAATGAGATCCGACTTCGCCGGATCCAGCAATTATTATTTTCATTGTTATAACAATTATTACAGGCAAATATAAATCATTTTACGCAATGGCAATATTTTAAGATGATTTACTGATGGGCAATAAAGTTATATTTTATAGGTTATTTTATTGTTATCAAAACAAATTGAATATCGATATTTGTATTAATATGAAAAGAATTATTACACTTCTTGTACTTTTTTTTATAATTCAAAATTGTAATGCACAGCTATTTTCCAAAAAAAGGGTTTTAAACAATGAAAACTTTGATAAACCTGCTTTGTCATGGGGCTATTTTTTAGGTATGAATAATTATGATTACAACTTTGATTACGTTTCAGATACATATGATATTCAAACTGAAAAGACCTTTGGTTTCAACGTAGGTCTTATCGGTAATTTTAGAATATCTGATTACTTTGACCTTCGTTTTGAACCCGGATTGGTAATGTCTAATAGAAATCTTCTTTACAATCCGTTAAGCTTTAACCAAACTGAATTTCTAGAAAATATACACAAGCGAGAAATAAAATCAACATATATACATTTTCCTCTAATTTTAAAGGTTTCAGCCAAAAGACTTAATAACTTTAAACCCTATGTCTTAGCAGGCATTTCAACAGCCATTAATCTTTCCAGTAAAGAAAATAGTGTAAATGATAATAGTTTGGGTCAATTTAGGACCAAAAGAAGTGTTTTCTTTTATGAGTTAGGTTTTGGGGTTGATTTTTACCTAGAATGGTTCAAATTTAGTCCAAGTATTAGAGGGGTTTTTGCATTAAGTGATGAACATGTACCAGATAATGATCTAGCGAGTCCATGGACTAATAATATAGAATTCATGAAAACTAGTGGAATCTTAATCAATTTCACTTTCCAGTAGTTTTATGTTTTAACTCTGAAAGAACGATTGCTACAGAATTTGCAACATTTAAACTGTCAATATTTTTATTATATCTTGGAATTGTGATTTTTTCTGTAATCTTTTGAGATAAATTATCACTGAATCCGTTGGATTCACTACCGAAAAAAATAATTTGATTTTTATTAAAATTATAATCTTTAATATTCTTTCCCTTTATATCAGCTGCAATTAAATTATATTTTTTGTTTGCAAATAAATCATCAAAACTTTGATAAGTAACATTTACCCTAGAAATTGATCCCATTGAAGCTTGAATGGTTTTTGGATTAAAACAATCTACACTATTTTCACTACAGATAATATCCCTAATTCCAAACCAGTTAGATAACCTGATGATTGTTCCAAGATTTCCTGGATCGTTTATCTCTTCAAGAGCTATTATATTTTTGCTAAAATCAATATTAACAGGTTTAGGTATTTTAAATAGACCCACAACTTTATTTGGGGTTTTAAGTTTGCTTATTTGTTTTAATTCTTGGTTTTTTATGATTGTATAGTTTTCTTTTAAATCATATGTGTCATTTGTAGAAAATAAATGAAATAAAGTTAAATTAGAATCCAGTAATTCATCCACAATCTTTTCGCCTTCAGCAATGAATAAATTGTGCTTGATTCTATTTTTTTTTAAGCCTAAAGACCTAATTAATTTTATTTGATTTTTTGTAATCATATTGTTTGTTATTGCTAACTTTACATTCTCTAAAATTAATGTAAACTAACCGTATAACATAACTATTCTTTATGAATCATAACATCAAACCAGGAGTTGCTACTGGTGATCAAGTACAGGAAATATTCAAACTAGCAAAACAAAAGAAATTTGCATTACCCGCAGTTAATGTAATTGGCTCAAGTAGTATTAACGGAGTTTTAGAAACTGCAAAAAATTTGAATGCACCCGTCATCATTCAATTTTCTAATGGTGGTGCTTCTTTTAACGCAGGAAAAGGATTAAATAATGAAAATCAAAAAGCTGCTATTGCTGGTTCAATAGCTGGTGCTCATCATGTACATGAAATGGCGAAAGCTTACGGAGTCCCTGTGATACTTCATACAGATCACTGTGCAAAAAAATTACTTCCTTGGATTGATGGAATTATGGAAGCAAATGAAAAATGTTATGAGGAAAAAGGACATTCTTTATTCAGTTCACATATGATTGATCTTTCAGAGGAATCAATTGAGGAAAATATAGGGATTTGTAAGGAATATTTAAAAAGAATGTCAAAAATAGGAATGACATTAGAAATAGAATTGGGAATAACAGGTGGAGAAGAAGACGGAGTAGACAACAGCGGAGTTGACGAATCAAAATTATATACCCAACCTGAAGAAGTAGCTTACGCTTATGAGGAATTGATTAAAATAAGTGATAAGTTCACAGTTGCCGCAGCATTTGGTAATGTGCATGGTGTTTACAAGCCTGGAAATGTAAAATTAACTCCTAAGATTTTAAAAAATTCGCAGGAATTTATTTCTCAAAAATTTAATGTTCCGCACAATACAATTGATTTTGTTTTTCACGGTGGGTCTGGATCTACAGTGGAGGAAATCAGAGAGGCTATCGGATACGGAGTTATTAAAATGAATATTGATACCGATATGCAATATGCATACATGTCAGGAATCAGAAACTATTTTTCTGATAAAAACGAATACTTAAAAGCCCAAATAGGAAATCCCGATGGAGATGATGTTCCTAACAAGAAATACTACGATCCAAGAAAATGGATAAGAGAAGGAGAAAATAGCTTTGTAAAAAGACTTGTTAAAGCTTTTGAAGATTTAAATAATGTAAATACATTATAAATTTTTAGATTTGTTAATCATCTAATAAAGAATTATGGCTTGGTTTAAAAGACAAGGCAAGGGAATAAAAACTCCAACTGAGAAAAAGAAAGACATACCAAAAGGTCTATGGTATAAATCACCTACTGGAAAAATTGTTGATACGGAAGAGCTACAAGACAACTTTTATGTTAGCCCTGAGGATGATTACCACGTAAGAATTGGAAGTAGAGAGTACTTTTCAATAATTTTTGATGGCAAATTCAAAGAATTAGATGCTGATTTAACTTCAAAAGATCCCCTTAAATTTGAGGATAATAAAAAATATACAGATCGATTAAAAGCAGCTAAAAACAAAACCAATTTAAATGATGCAATTAGGACTGCAGTAGGTAAATCAATGGGTAAAGACATTGTTGTTGCTTGTATGGATTTTAGTTTTATAGGAGGCTCTATGGGAAGTGTAGTAGGTGAAAAAATTGCAAGAGCAATAGACTATTCATTACAAAAAAAGATTCCTATAATAATAATCTCTAAGTCTGGTGGTGCGAGAATGATGGAAGCAGCTATTTCACTAATGCAACTAGCAAAAACATCTGCTAAACTTGCACAATTATCAGATGCCAAGATTCCTTATATATCTCTTTGTACTGATCCAACTACAGGAGGAACAACAGCTTCATTTGCAATGCTTGGTGATGTAAATATAGGCGAACCTGGAGCATTGATTGGTTTTGCAGGACCAAGAGTAGTAAAAGATACAACAGGAAAAGATCTTCCTGAAGGATTTCAAACTGCTGAATTTGTACTTGATCACGGATTCTTAGACTTTATTTCTCACAGGAAAGATCTTAAGAAAAAAATAAACCTTTATTTAGATTTAATTCTCAATAAACCAATCAGAGAATAAAACTTTTATTTTTCACCCAATCATCTAATTTTTACTATATTTGCGCCGCTGATAACAGCATACATAATAATCATTTAAATAATATTGGAATGTATTTAACAAAAAAACACAAAGAAGATTTATTCAAAAAGCACGGAAAAGATGCTAAAGATACCGGAAGTGCTGAGGGGCAAATTGCCTTATTTACTGATAGAATAAATCATTTAACAGAGCATCTTAAAAGAAATAAGAAAGATTATAACACGGAAAGAGCCTTAGTAAAGCTTGTAGGAAAAAGAAGAGCACTATTAAACTATCTTACTAAAAAAGATGTTTTAAGATATCGTGCAATTGTAAAAGAGTTAGGATTAAGAAAATAACTCGTTTCTATATTTTGTTTATAGTTATTCATTGGTAAAAACCACTTCAACACACAATTTAATTAAACCAAAAAATAATTATGATACCTAAAACGTATAAAGAAGTAATTGATTTAGGAGACGGAAGATCCATTTCAATTGAAACAGGTAAATTAGCGAAACAAGCTCATGGATCTGTAGTTGTTCAAATGGGAAAATGTATGTTATTATGTACAGTTGTCTCAAATTATAAAAGTGCAAATGTTGATTTTTTACCACTTACAGTAGATTACAGAGAAAAGTTTGCTGCTGCTGGGAAATACCCAGGTGGTTTCTTCAAAAGAGAAGCAAGACCAAGTAGTGATGAAATTTTAACGATGAGACTTGTTGATAGAGTTCTAAGACCTCTATTCCCAAAAGATTATCACAATGAAACTCAGGTAATGATTCAATTAATGTCTCATGATGAAGACGTTATGCCTGATGCATTAGCTGGTCTAGCAGCATCTGCAGCTATACAGCTTAGTGATTTTCCTTTTGAATGTGCTATTTCTGAAGCTAGAGCTGCAAGAATAAACGGGGAATTTGTGATTAACCCTAGTAGAGCACAACTTGAAGAAGCCGATATCGACATAATGGTGGGTGCTTCTAAAGACTCTGTTATGATGGTTGAAGGGGAAATGGAAGAATGTTCAGAGGAAGAAATGGTTGAAGCAATCAAGTTTGCTCACGAATTCATTAAAAAACAGTGTGATGCTCAAGAAAAATTAGCCAAAGCTTTTGGTAAAAAAGAAACTCGTGAATATGATTTAGCTGAGGAAGATGAAGAATTAATGAAAAAAGTCAATGACTTTACTTATAAAAAATGTTACGATGTTGCAAAACAAGGCTTATCAAAAGTTGAAAGAGGTGAAGCATTCGGAGCAAT
>CACEKJ010000013.1 GCA_902560045.1 uncultured Bacteroidota bacterium
TTTCTGGTTTTGATCTCAAAATTTCTAATCTTTTTAATATACCTTCAACCAACTGCATTTGAAGAGATTTAGCAAAAACTTGAGATCTCATATTGTATTTAAGAAAATCAATAATTTCTTTATCTGAAGCTATAAAGGCACCCGTACTAGCCATTGATTTTGCAAATGTTGCAAAATACACATCTATTTCGTCTTGAACTCCTTGCTCCTCACCTGCCCCAGCTCCTGTTTTTCCAAGAGTACCAAATCCGTGAGCATCATCAACCAATAGCCTAAAATTAAATTTTGATTTCAAAGCCACAATTTCCTTAAGCTTGCCTTGCTCACCTCTCATTCCAAAAACACCCTCAGAAATAACCAAAATACCACCGTTGGTTTCATTTGCAATCTTTGTTGCCCTTACAAGGTTTTTTTCAAGACTTTCCATATCGTTGTGTTGATAAGTAAATCTTTTACCAAGATGCAGTCTCACACCGTCAATGATACATGCGTGTGAATCAATATCATAAACGATTACATCATTTTTACTTACCAATGAATCAATTGTAGATAATATTCCTTGATAGCCAAAGTTTAACACATAAGCGGATTCTTTGTTAACAAATTCTGCAAGCTCTCTTTGAAGTTGATCATGTAGGTCGGTATGCCCGGACATTAATCTTGCACCCATTGGATACGCAGATCCGTATTTAGCAGCTGCTTCAGCATCAATTTTTCTAACCTCTGGGTCGTTTGCAAGCCCTAAATAATCATTTACACTCCATGTGATAACTTCATGACCATTAAATTTCATTCTACTTGAAATTTCACCCTCAAGTTTTGGAAATGCAAAATAACCTTCCGCTATATCAGCCCATTTTCCAAGAGGCCCCTTATCTTGACGCATTCTATCAAATAAATCTCTCATATTATTTTCTTATGTATTGTATGTCATTATTATTTATCTCATGAACTGAATCAGAAAAACCTTGATTTTCCATCCATTTATCACTATATATCTTACTTAAATATCTTGATCCATGGTCAGGAAAAATAACAACTATGTAGTCTGATTTTTTAAATTCATTTAACGTATTTAATTGCTTTACTGCCTGAAAAGCAGCACCACTTGTGTACCCTACAAAAATACCTTCTGTTTTAACAATTTCCCTGGCTGTATGAGCACTATCTTCATCAGAAACTTTTATAAACTTATCGATTATATCAAAATTGGTTACGGTTGGAATTAAATTTTTACCAAGTCCCTCTATTCTGTATGGATAAATTTCTTTTTGATCAAATTCACCAGTTTCATGATATTTCTTTAAAACAGAACCGTATGCATCAACTCCAATAATTTTTATATTAGGATTCTTTTCTTTTAAAAATTTAGCTGTTCCTGAAATTGTTCCGCCTGTTCCGCTGCAAACTATCAAATGCGTTATTTTACCATCGGTCTGATTCCATATCTCAGGGCCAGTTGTCAAATAATGTGCTTCAGCGTTCAGATCGTTAAAATATTGATTTATATATATTGAACCCTTAATTTCATTATGTAGTCTTTTTGCTACTTCATAATATGATCTTGGGTCATCAGCGGCAACATTAGCTGGACAAACATAAACCTTAGCCCCCATTGCCTTTAACATATCAATTTTATCGTTAGAGGATTTTGAAGAGACAGCTAAAATACAATCATAACCCTTAGTTAAAGAAACCATAGCTAAGCTAAATCCCGTATTTCCAGATGTAGTTTCAATAATTGTGTCTCCTGGTTTTAAAATGCCTTTTTTTTCAGCAGTTTCAACTATGTGAAGGGCAATTCTGTCCTTAGATGAGTGGCCAGGATTGGATGCTTCTAATTTCGCCAAATAAGTTCCAGGAAAACTATTGGTGAGTTTATCTATTTTTACCATGGGTGTATTGCCCACAAGCTCCAATAAATTATTAAATACATTTTTACTTTTTTTCATCCAGATTGAAAAAACATTTAGAGCACTACAAAAATAAGTGATTTTAAGCTGATTTTTAAATTATCTATTATAATTTATCGACAATTTTAAGAAGATACTTATGATCCGTTTCAGAATAATCTAAATGCGTTACAATTCTAATTTTTTTAGGCCCCATAGAATACCAATCAAAAACTACATCATTTTTAGAAAAATAATCTATAATTGTTTTTTTACTGAAACCTTCATTTAGTTCCATTATAATGATGTTTGTTTCAACATCATTAATTTTTTTTACAAAACTTTTATCTAAAAACTTTGATGCTATTTCTTTTGCTCTAAAGTGATCTTCTGACAACCTGGAAATATTGTTTTCTAAGGCAAATAATCCAGCAGCTGCAAGATATCCGACTTGCCTCATACCTCCACCCAAAATCTTTCTTATCCTAAGAGCTTTATCCATAAACTTTTTTTTACCCAAAAGAACAGATCCAATTGGACAACCTAATCCTTTACTTAAACATACAGACATGGTGTCAAAATAAATTCCATATAACTCTGGATTGTCTTTTTTTGCTACAATTGAATTCCAAATTCTAGCCCCATCCATATGAATTCCTAAATTATTTTTTTTACAAACGCTATTAATCTCATCAAAATCTCTAACATTCCAACACGCTCCGCCACCTTTATTTGTTGTGTTCTCTAAACAAACTAATTTTGATAAAGGTGCATGATAAAATGCTTTGGGATTTATTGCATCAGATAAATGTTCTGACGAAAAAAAACCTTTTTCACCTTTCAATAATTTAAAAGAAACTCCACTATTAAATGACGCCCCACCCCCTTCATAATTATATACGTGTGAATATTCATGAGCAATGACCTGATCTCCTGGGTTTGTGTGAAGTTTAATAGCAGTTTGATTAGCCATCGTTCCAGAAGGAAAAAACATTGCTTGTTCCATTCCAAAATAATTTGCAATAAAACTTTCTAGTTTCTTAACTGTTGGGTCTTCACCGTAAACATCGTCGCCTACCTTTGCATTAAGCATTAGATCAAGCATTTTAGCACTTGGTTTTGTTATCGTATCACTTCTTAAATCAATCATCTACTATGAATATAACTACAATTATCTGTCCCTATAGGAGATCCATCAGGAATCTTTAAAGAATCTTTTATTTCATATTCTTCTGGGTCCTCATAAAAATCATTAATCATTTTAATATAATGACTTGAATATTTTGAAAATTTATAATCCTTTCTTTTTTTTGATAATAGCTCTAGTATAATTTTTGACAAGTAATCATTGCTAATGTTTTGAACCTGTGAAAAAGTACTTGAATCATTAATAACCTTGAAAATATTTTTTAATAGGGTCACATTAACAATATGTTGAACTTCTTCATGATAGGAATCATTAATCGATGAGAAATTATTTGTTTTTAAAAGAATTGTTCTTTTGAATATATAATCATATAAATCATTTAAACTAAGATTAGAATTATCTAAGGAATATTGTAACACTAATCTATTAAGTCGTTTTGGCCTTAAAATTAAGCTTAGAGTCATATCAGCAGATGTTTCACTAACCGAAAAAGGGTCAAAAGCTACTCCTAAATTTGACTTAAAAGATTCTCTTGTTCGAGGGTATCCAAATGCTCTTGGGGGGAAATAACTTTAATTTATCCTTTGGAATCGCTAAAAAAATCGGAGATAGAGTTTTAACTAGTGAATTTAAAGCTTCTAGTTGGGTGTCTCTATCGAGGTAATGAAATTCATTTTGATTATCCCCTACCAAAGAATAATTATAATCCATACCACCAATTATCTTCGCAGTAGCCTCGGTTTGATATCTATGAAAAAAATATAACGGAACAAAAACATCCTCAAGTACAGAATTTGGAGTTCCTTTAGGCACATTATACTCAGAAAAATTTTGAATTGCTTTTTGTCTTATTTCAATTACTTTATCTAATCCCGAGTAAGCTGTATCTCCGTTATCCCAAAGATGGGCATAAGCGTGAGAGCCATCAATTGAACGAGCATCATAGTCACTAATAAATCTTAAACCATCATCTGTAGCATCCTCCAAAATCTTATTTAGCTCATCCTTTTCATTTTGATCAGATTTAAAATGACTGTAGCTATAGGCTACCGTAACTTTATCCCAATCTCCAATACCCGTGTCATAAACATCATCAAAAACAATTTCATCATCTTTAAGATCTACCAATGGATGTGGATAGTCCATCACAGATGCTCTATTGTTAGCGCTAGCTGCAAAATTATGTGCAAATCCAATTGTATGACCTATTTCGTGAGCACTAAGCTGTCTTATTCTGGCAATCGCTAACTCTAGCATTTGATTGTTTTGATTATTTGAAATAAAAGGGTCTTTGGCTAATGCTTGAGCAATCATGTAATCTTGTCTTATTCTAAGACTTCCTAAACTAACATGACCTTTGATAATTTCACCTGTTCTTGGGTCAACAACACTTGCTCCGTAACTCCAACCTCTTGTAGATCTGTGAACCCATTGAATTACATTATATCTGCAATCTAAAGGGTCGACACCATCTGGAAGCATTTTAACCTGGAAAGCATCTTTAAAACCAATTGATTCATAAGCTTGATTCCACCACCTCCCACCATCTAACAAAGCACTTTTAACCGGCTCTGGTGTTCCAGGGTCTAAATAATATATTATAGGTTCTACTGCTTCAGAAATTTCTAATTCTGGATTTTTCTTTTCTAGCCTATGTCTAATTACATATTTTTTTGTGATGGGCTCATCAATTGGGCTGGAATAATCCATATAAGAAATTGATATCGCACCACTTCTTGTATCAAATTTTCTTGGAGTATAATTGTTGTCAGGTAGTTTAATAAAAGAATGATGTTGAAATACAGTAACGTTATCTGGGTCAGGAGTAACACTTTTGATTAGACTTCCTTTTGCTTCACCAGAAAAAGTTAATAGTGCTTCGAATTCTACATTATTAGGAAATGCTTTGGTGTTATTAATTTCAATTGCGCTTTTTGTTTTATCAACTTTATATGAACCCTGCTTTGAATCTCTAAGAGTTTTTGCAACTCCATGTCTATCAAACATTAAAAAAGGGGTAAAATCAATTAAATAATGATTATCATTCGTTTCCATTATTTCAAATCCAAAAATTACTGATTTTGCAAAAGCCTGTTCAACACTTTTTTTTTCGCTTATATTTTTAGTTTCGGCTCTGTAATATAAGTTTGGCTCAACCAATAGAAGCTTATTTCCTTTTTTAATGAATTTAACGAGCCTTTCGGATCCCAATTGACCTCTGTCTAGCCCAATATCATTTGAACCTACTCCAGAGGCCAGAGATCCAACATATAAGAATTCATAGTCAAGCTTATCAACTTGAAGAAAAATCTTATCTTTTGATTCTTCATAAGAAAAATCAAAAAATCCTTTAAATTCTTTTATTTTGTTTTCATTAGAAAAAGAAAAACTAACGATTAATAGAAAAATAACAAATGTTGATTTAGTCTTACACATATTTTTAAAATTTAATTAAATCTACATAATATAAATTTTTAATAAAAATATTCTCAACTTGTTTAATTAGTATTAATTTTACATAAATGATTACCCTAGAACAAATACAATCCCTTAGAAATCGCCTGGATGCGTTAAGGGGGTATCTTTGACTTTGATGGTAAAAAATCTTCATTACTAGTAGAGGAAAACAAAACCATTCAACCTGATTTTTGGGAAGATTCGTCTAAGGCACAAGTTATACTTAAAAAAGTCAAATTCTTAAAAAACTGGATTAACGATATTGATAATTTAAATGAAAAGATTTCTGATTTAGAAATACTTTATGATTTTAATAAGAATGATGAATGCAGCGATGAGGAATTATCTAAACAATTTGAGTCTACTGAAAACTTTTTGAAAGATCTTGAATTCAAGACAATGCTCTCTGATGAATCAGATAATATGGACGCAGTTTTACAGATAACTGCAGGTGCTGGTGGAACAGAAAGTTGTGATTGGGCTCAAATGCTGATGAGAATGTATGTAATGTACGGGGAAAAAAATGATCTTAAGGTTTCAAAATTAAATGAACAAGATGGAGAATCAGCAGGAATTAAAACCGCAACACTAAAATTTGAAGGAGATTATGCATTTGGTTGGTTAAAAGGAGAAAACGGAGTTCACAGGCTTGTAAGAATTTCACCATTTGACTCAAACGCAAAGAGACATACCAGTTTTGCATCAGTTTATGTTTACCCACTTGTTGATGATTCCATAAATATTGAAATTAATCAATCCGATATAGAAATTAACACTTCCAGGTCTAGTGGAGCTGGTGGTCAAAGTGTAAATAAAATTGAAACTAAAGTTCAATTAACTCACAAACCTACTGGTATTCAAATCACCTGTTCTGAGACAAGATCTCAATTAGACAATAAGATTAGAGCAATGCAAATGTTAAAATCTCAATTGTATGAGATTGAGATAAAAAAGAAAAATGAAAAAAGGTCAGAAATCGAATCAGAAAAAAAGAAAATTGAATGGGGAAGTCAAATAAGGAATTATGTACTCCACCCATATAAATTAATAAAAGATCTTAGAACTGGTAAAGAAACAGGTAATGTTGAATCAGTTTTAGATGGGAATATTAACGAATTTTTAAAATCCTTTTTAATGTTTAATTCAAATCAAAATAATAGTAAATAAGATGAAAATTTATCATAACCCAAGATGTAGAAAGTCAAGAGAAGGAGTTCAATATTTAACCGATAAAGGAGTAAAATTTGAAATAATTGAATATTTGAAAGACAACCTGTCTAAAGAAACAATTCAAATCTTACTGAACAAATTAAATATAACAGCTTTGGAGTTAATCAGAAAAAATGAAAAAATTTGGAAAGAAAACTATAAGGATAAAAGCTTAAGTGAAAAAGAACTGGTTGAAGTGCTTCACAAAGAACCAAAATTGATTGAAAGACCAATTATTGAAAGTGAAAATTTAGCTGTGATTGGTAGACCAAAAGAAAATATAGACTCACTATTTAACAATTAAGTAATAACTTTTAACATTTCATTGTGAATTTAATGGCACGTGATTTGATTTATTTGAGCCTGAAAAACTAAACAATGAATTTAAAAACAATACTATTTCTACCACTCTACCTATTTTCAATTTTAATATATTCACAATCATACAGTTACAATGAAAACAAAGAATTTATCGTTTCTGGTAAGGTAACTAATTCTGAAAATAGCGAACCCCTTGAATATGCAACTATAACAATTTTAGACCCAAAAGATAATAATGTAATAACAGGTGGTCTAAGTGATGAGACTGGAAATTTTAGAATTTCTACAAAAAAGGGGATTTACAATGTTCTTATCGAATACATGTCTTTCAAAAATAAGACACTCGAAAATATTAATGTTTATAATGATTTAAGTTTAGGTGAAGTTCAGCTTGAACTTAATTATGAATCCCTTGGTGAGGTTGAGATCATAGCTGAAGAAACATCTGTTGAAATTAGACTTGATAAAAAGATTTACACAGTTGGTAAAGATCTTTCCGTAAGAGGTGGTACTGCAAATGATGTTTTAGATAATATTCCGTCTGTTTCAACCGATTTGGACGGTAACATTCTATTAAGAGGAAATGATGCTGCTAGAATTTTAATTAACGGAAAACCTTCTAGGTTGGTAGGAATTAATTCAACGTTTATCAAACAATTACCAGCAGATGCAATTGAAAAGGTTGAAGTAATAACGTCTCCTTCAGCAAGATATGAGGCAGAAGGTAGCGGGGGGATAATAAATATTATCTTGAGAAAATCAAAAAAATTGGGGCTAAATGGATCTTTAAGTGCAAATACAGGAGACCCAAAAGCAAATTCTCTCTCCTCAAATATTAATTATAGAAATGGTAAAATAAATTTTTTTAATTCATCAAGTATTTATGATAGGTTGAGACCCGGTAATTCAAGTGGGATAACTGAATACTACAACGGCGATAATCCAAGCACTTTTTTCAGTGAAAACAGATACAGGGAAAGAGATAGTGAGGGTTATTTTGTTAACAATGGATTTGAATGGTATATAGATGACAACACATCTCTAATTGGCTCTTTTTATTACAATGACTATAAATCAGATAATTTAGAATCTAATACAATTAACGAATTAGACGAAAATTCTAATATTTTAAACTCCATTACTCAAAATGATATGGAGGGCGATGTGGATAATAATCGTGAATACAATATAAACTTCGAAAGAAAATTTAATGATGATGGACAAAAAATAACAATTGATTTTCAGTACGAAAATTCTAAAGAATGGGAAAACTCAATAATCGACGAAAATCAAATAATTTCCGAAAGTATTGACGAAAATATTTCAAGTGAATCTTATTTGATTCAATCCGATTATGTTTTACCGATCGGTGAAAATAAGCAATTTGAAGCCGGTATTAGAATAAGTAATGAGGATGATATTACTGACTACAGAGTTTTTGACAACGTAAATGGCGGTTTCATAGAGGATTTAAATCAAAGCAATCTATTCCAGTATAAAGAGAAAATTAGTGCAGTTTATACACAGTATGGAGTAAAAGTTGAAGATAAATACTCATTTCTTTTTGGTTTAAGAGTTGAAAATACTTTGAAGAATGTCAATCAACTTACAATTCAAGATTTTACTAAAATTGATGATACAGGTCTTTTTCCAACCTTCAATTTTGGACTGGAAATTTCTGAAAATGAAACCCTCACATTTGGTTATAACAGAAGAATTAGAAGACCTTGGTCTAGATTTGTAAATCCCTTCCCTACTAAAATCAGTCCTATTTTAATTTGGAGAGGAAATCCATACTTAGATCCTACATATTCAAATAATTTAGACATTGGTTATCTCAAAAGATTTGAATCTTCTTTTACGGTAAATACATCAGCATATTTCCAGAAATCAACAAATTCGATTAATACAATTATTGAAGATACGGGTGAATTTGCTGAAATTAACGGAGTTGATGTCCCTATAGTTGAAAGATTCCCTATTAATCTGTCTACTAATGAGAGATTTGGATTTGAGTTAAACCTATCCTATCGAAAAGGAAGAAAGTGGAATATCAATTCCAACTTTAATCTATTTCAAAACAAAGTAGAAGGCACATATAATGATATTGTCTATGACAACAAAAATGTTAGTTGGAGCTTTAGATTGAATAACAAATTAACATTACCTGGCAAAATTGAATGGCAAACCAGAATGAATGTCCGTGGCCCTAATGAAACAGCAGTAAGTAAAAGCGAAGGAGATTTTTCTATTGACCTAGCTTTTAGCAAAGAATTATTCAAAGATAAAGCCACCTTAACCTTAAACATACGTGATCTTCTTGATCAAAGGGGTTGGAGAAATGAAACCTTTAACGAAAACTTCTACAATGATTTTGAATTTAGATGGAGTCAAAGATCTGCAACATTAAACCTAACCTACAGATTTAACCAGAAAAAAAATCAAAACAGAAGACAGATGCGTAGAGGAGGATTTGAAGGAGGAGGATTTGATTTCTAAGAATTTTACTTCTTTTTTCTTTCTTGTATAAGATCTTCAATTCTTTCTTTTAAGGCTCCAAAAACCCAATAAGGAATAACAAATAACAGTAATACAAAGAAAAGCCAGAAACCTATTGTAAGAATCGTTAAAAAGGCTAAAAATCCAAGGTATTGATCAAATTCAAACATCTGTTAAATATATTTTTTACAAATATAAAATAATGGATTTGTTAATTATTATATTTTTTATAAAAAAAATTAACAAATGTAATTATTAACATTCGAATATTTTACAGATTGTGTATAGTTGTTAATTATACGTAAATTTGTTGTATAAGTTCTAAGATATGGAATATAGAATTGAAAAAGATACTTTGGGTGAGGTTAAAGTTCCTGCAAATAAACTTTGGGGTGCTCAAACTGAGAGATCAAGAAATAATTTTAAGATTGGCTCTGAATCATCGATGCCTATTGAAATAATCCACTCCTATGCTATATTAAAAAAAGCAGCTGCAATAACTAATTATGAGTGTGGTATTCTTTCTAAAGAAAAAATGGAATTAATTTCAAAAGTCTGTGATGAAATAATAAGTGGTGATTTAGATAATCAATTTCCACTTGTGATATGGCAAACAGGATCTGGAACTCAGACAAATATGAATGTTAATGAGGTAATATCTAACAGATGTCAGCAATTAATTGGCAAAGACTTAAATGATGAAAAACATGTCAAATCTAATGATGATGTTAACAAGTCACAGTCTTCAAATGACACCTTCCCTACGGCAATGCATATAGCAGCATATAAAGTGATTTCAGAAAAAACATTACCCTCTCTTTTAAAATTCAAAGATACCATAGATAAAAAAGTAGTGGAATTTAAAGATGTAATCAAAATTGGCAGAACTCATTTAATGGATGCAACACCACTATCTTTGGGTCAAGAATTCTCTGCATTCTCAAAACAACTAGAAAATGGTATTAAAAATTTAGAAACATCTCTTAAAGTTATTTCTGAAATAGCGCTCGGCGGGACTGCAGTTGGTACCGGCTTAAATACACCCAAGGGTTATTCCGAAAAAGTTGCTGAATTAATATCAAAAGAAACAAATTATCCCATAAAATCTGCAACAAATAAATTTGAAGCACTTTCATCTAATGATTCAATAGTTGAATGTCATAATGCTTTAAAAAGGATTGCTATATCATTAAACAAAATATCTAATGATATTAGAATGCTAGCATCTGGACCTAGAAGTGGTATTGGTGAAATAATTATACCAGCAAATGAGCCTGGAAGTTCAATAATGCCTGGGAAAATTAATCCAACTCAATGCGAAGCACTTTGTATGGTTTGTAGTCAAGTTATTGGCAATGACACAACGATTACTTTTTCAGCAAGTCAAGGTCACTTTCAATTAAATGTTTTTAAGCCCGTAATAATCTCAAATTTTATTGAGTCGGCTAAGCTTATTTCTGATGCGGTAATAAGTTTTAATAATAATTGTTTTTCAGGGATAAAACCCAATTTAAATGTTATTGAAGATAAACTGAATAACTCTTTAATGCTTGTAACTGCTCTTAACACTAAAATTGGTTACTATAAGGCTGCTGAAATTGCAAATAATGCCTATAATAATAACACAACCTTAAAAGAAGAAGCAATTAAATCTGGATATTTAACTGCAGAAGAATATGATCAATGGGTGAACCCAAAGGATATGATCTAGTGCTAAAATGCAAATGTCCAAACTAATCATAAACATAAAGGAGCTTGCGCAAATAAGAGATGTTAAAACATCCTTTGCTAGTGCAAGTCAAATGAATGAAATTCCAAGTTTAAAAAATGCGTTTCTATTAATCGAAAATGGCTTGATTTCTGATTTTGGAAGAATGTCAAATATCCCAAAAGGAAAACATTTTGAAATTATTGATGCAAGTGGTAGAACTATATTACCCGCCTGGTGTGATTCTCATACACATACTGTTTTTACAGGTTCAAGATCAGATGAATATATTGATCGAATCAAAGGTTTAAGTTATCAGGAGATTGCCAACAAGGGAGGTGGAATTTTAAAGTCTGCAAATCAGATACAAAAAATAAGTAAAAATGATCTTTTTGAAGAGTCAAAAAAAAGAATTTATAATTTAATTAAACAAGGTACAGGTTGCATTGAAATAAAATCAGGATACGGATTAAATTATAATTCTGAACTAAAAATGCTAAATGTCATTAAAGATTTAAAAGAATCTTTACCTATTGAAATAAAATCAACTTTTTTAGGCGCCCATGCATTTCCAAAAGAACTTTCTAAAAGTGAATATTTTGATCTTGTAATTAATAAAATGCTTCCTGATTTTGCTACAAAAAACTTAGTGGACTATGTTGATATTTTTTGTGAGAAAAATTATTTCACGGCTAATGATACTGAACAACTGATAAAAGAGGCAAAAAAATATAATATTCCAGCTAAGATTCATGTAAATCAATTCAACTCAATTGGAGGAATAAAAATTGCTGTAAGAAATAAAGCTGTAAGTGTTGATCATTTAGAAGTGGTTGATGAACAAGATATAGTAGAATTGAAAAAAGGTTCAACCATGCCAGTTTTACTACCGGGTTGTTCTTTTTTTTTAGGAATTGAATATGCACCCGCAAAAAAATTATTATCTAATAATATTCCTTTTGCGATTGCAAGTGACTTTAATCCTGGCTCATGTCCAACCGGAAATATGAATTTTATCATCTCATTGGCATGTAACAAACTAAAACTTACTCCTGAACAAGCAATAAACGGTGCAACACTAAATGGTGCCTACTCTATGGGTTTATCCGATGTTTCGGGTAGTATTACCAGAGGGAAATTGGCGAATTTACTTATCACAAAAAAAATTGAATCATTAAATGAATTACCCTATTATATTGGAGATAATTTGATCGATAAAGTTTTTATTAGAGGTAAGGAAATTTTATAATTTTTCGTCAACTATTTTTAAAACCTCTTTTTCCTTTAAATCTGTAATTTTTAAAATTTCATTTGCTTTTGATAAGGTCTCTTTAATGAAAACTTTATCCTTTAAATCATTACAATTTATTCTAACATTCAAAAAAGCTCCGTTAATTGCAGCTTTTATACAATACATTGCTACTCCAACATCAGTAATTGAGTTTGGGTTGCCTTTCTTAGCCATTTCGTGTATTAGGCTTAAAGAATCAAAGCATACTTCCATAATTTTAAAAGGAATCTCTATTGCATTTCTTGTTGCCAATTGAATTTGGTCTATTCTAAATTTCTTCTCTTGATCAGAATCTTTAGGTAATGAAAAAGCATTCATTATTGAGTTAAAAGCATCGGTATCATCATCAACTAAATCGATTAATTTTTGTTGTAATATCATTCCTTTTTCTCCCCAGTCTGAAAAAAACTCCCAATTATCATCCCAGCCTCTTTTATGAGCAGATAAATTTGCTACCATTACGGCCAATGAAGCACCTAATGCTCCACAGTATGCAGAAATAGAGCCACCACCTGGTGCTGGAGATTCACTTGATGTTAAATTTGCGAAATCCTTAATAGACATTTCTGATAAATCTCTACTCTTTTCTTCAATCATATATTCGATAACTCTGGTTTTTGGATTAAATTCACCCAACTCATCTAAACCCATAGATTTTACAGCTATATGAATTATCTCACTTTCAGGTATTGCTTTGGATCTATTTTGTTTTGACAAAAAGAATTTTCCAGCATCAATTAATACTTTTTTTGGAACTAGTCCTATTAATTCAGAACCTGTAACTCTCATTCCTCTTGCTTGAGCTCTTTCACAGGTTTTATCAAATACTTCATGTAAAGGGGTTGTTTCAATGTTTGTAATATTATAAGAAATTTGAGCAACTCCATATTCTTTTATAAACCACCCAATACCTTTTAAATTTTTAAAATGTCCAGGTGTTCGTTTAGGATTATTATTTTTATCTGTAATGATCTTACCTGTTAACTTTCCCCCTTCTCTTTTGATTCTACCAGCTTCTCTTAAATCAAATGCAACTGCGTTAGCTCTTCTTGTTGAAGTGGTATTTAAATTTACATTATAGGCTACTAAAAAATCTCTGGCACTAATTGCAGTAGCACCGGATTTTTTAATCTCGTCATTAAAGTTCGAGGGGCCAAAATCTGGCTTCCAAGACTTGTCATTTAATTTTTTTTCCAAACCTTCGTATTCACCGGCTCTACAATTAGCTAAATTTTTTCTTTTTTCTTCTTTTGCCGCATATTCATAACAATAAACTGGGATGGAAAGTTCTTTACCTACTCTTTCTGAAAGCTGATGAGCTAATTTAACTGTCTCTTCCATAGTTATTCCTGAAATGGGAATCAAAGGACATACATCAACCGCACCCATTCTTGGGTGTTCACCCGAGTGATTACTCATATCAATCAATTCTTTCGCCTTTTCTATTAAATTAAAGGCGGCATCAACAATTATTTCAGACTCTCCAACAAAAGTAATTACAGTTCTATTTGTTGCTTTTCCTGGGTCAACATTCAATAATTTAATCCCAGGATAATTTTTGACTGAATTAACAACTTCGTTAATTATAGACTGGTCGTTTCCTTCGGAAATATTAGGAACACATTCAACTAATTTTTTCATTTTTGTTTTGTAATATATTTTAAAGATATTAATATTAAGTAAGAATAAAATAAGTGGAGATAAATATTATAAATTTTGAAAAAAAATTAGAGAAAAACTTCTTTGATTTAAACATAGAATGGCTCAATCATTTTTTTAAAGTTGAAGAATTTGATTATGAGGTATTGTCAAAATCTAAATATTACATAATTGATAAAGGTGGAGAGATATTTTTTGCAAAATTTAAAAATGAAATTGTCGGAACTGTCGCACTGATGCCAACGAATGAAAATAATGTTTTTGAATTAACAAAAATGGCTGTAAAGCCAGAGTATAGAAATAAAGGGATTGGCAAAAAACTTCTACAGAAATGTTTAAGTTTTTCAAAACAAAAAGGTTGTAAGTCATTGATTCTTTACTCTAACAGAAAACTTAAAAATGCAATCTATTTGTATCATCAATTTGGTTTTGAAGAAGTTGATATGGAGCAGAACTCACCCTATTTAAGAGCTAATATTAAAATGGAAAAAAAGATAAGTTAAACTCTTCCCTTTAAAGCATTAAATACCCAGGCATTTGCAAAAAAGCCAAGACCAACAGAAACAAACCCCCATCCCGCAATTTCATTGTATTTAAACACACCTAGCGAAATCAATACGACACCGAAAAATATCATAATAAAAGTTGCCCAACCTAAAACTGTATTCTTATTCATCATTTTTTTTCCTTTTTTTCTTTCTCTTTTTATTTTTTTCCTTTTTTTGTGAAAAATCTGTATCGACAAAAGTAGCAATCTCATCAGGTGTTAAAATCACTGAGAGAGATTTTACAAAATTAATTTCTAATTGCTTTAAGCTCTCTTGTCTAGCCTGCTTTGATGAATCTGTTTTTTCGACAATCTTATTATAGTTATCATATTTTTCAAGCAACAATGCTTTTAATATTTCTTTTTCAAAATCATCTAATGAAAATAATTCAACACACCTAGGAAGGGTCTTGTTTAACTCTTCATAAGAGTCAATTGTAGTAATATAAACCGATGATTCAAATTTTGGAGGTGGTATATAACCTCTTTGACCTCTTTGAATTCCATATGGTTGTTGCGAAAACAAATTTGAAAAACTCAATAATGCTAAAAAAAGTAGTAGTTTATTCATCATTAATTTTGCGATGCAATTTATAAATTATTTATAAGTAAAACTTATCTAGGATTTATAATTTTAATATTCTTTTGTCTTCCGTTAACATATCTGTGTCCATCAACCCCAAAAAAACCTGCCTCCTCAAGCATTATTCTAATATCTCGATCCCATTCTTTTATATATGATGTATTATTTAGTTCTATAGCATAGACGGTATTGAAATTTAAAGGATAGTCTCCAGTTCCTTCAACTCCACCCTGAGCATCCCACATACCAATGGTTGGTCCAGATGAGTGGCCATATAACCCGAGAGGATGAGTATAAATCGAGGGTCTGAGACCATTTTTTTTTGCATCGGATAACGAATTCAATAAAATTTCATTTCCCGTATGCCCCTCGATAAAATTTGATGTTAATATATCTTGAAGAAGATTGGTGTTATCAAAAGCTTCTTTTAGAAAAATGGGGACATCAAACTCATCATCCTTAAGAACATATGCCATTTGTTGACAATCAGAATTAAGTCGTAAATACGTAATACCAAAATCACAATGAAGCAAATCTCCTTTTTGAATAATATTCTCAGATGGTCTGTTTGAAAATGACCTCAAATGTCCTCCGTTAACTTCACTATTTCTTTGTATATCAACTGAGGGCTGAAACCAGGTTGATAATCCTAAATCCGTCACTTTTTGACGCATCCACCACTCCAAATCAGTGGTAGTAGTTTTACCAATTTCAATCACAGCCATGGAGAATGCTTCATATATAATATCTTTAGTAATTGTAACTATTTCTCTGTATATATCCATTTCTTGAATAGTCCGAGTTTCTATCCATGCTGTTGCTAGTTTTTGAGCAGAGACTATTTTTTTTCTGTTTTTTTCAGAAATATTTTCAACAAATTCCTCATAATCTGTTTTATCTAAACCATCAGCGATATTAAAGTGTTTTGAAAAATTAAGTCCAATCTTATTAGGATTTCTTTGTTCAATTATCTCATTTAATCTTATCCATTGATTTGGCTGTTTTTCTTTATCCCATGCGGAAATTATATT
Organism: uncultured Bacteroidota bacterium; assembly: GCA_902560045.1. Taxonomy (GTDB): domain Bacteria; phylum Bacteroidota; class Bacteroidia; order Flavobacteriales; family Flavobacteriaceae; genus MED-G13. The sequence goes on from CACEKJ010000013.1 coordinate 16,345, forward strand.
TTCACCAAAATTATATCTTGCAACAGCTAATTTATCAAGAGTATTTTTTTCTTTATCTCTATAAAAAACCAAAATGGTTCTTCTTCTAGCATTTAACCATTCCGCTGGAAGCATTGTTTTTAAAACGGGATCCTCATTATACTCTCTTGAGATTAAAATCCACATATCAATATCTGTTTTATCCATTAATTTTGGTAAAAGATTATCGAATCTATCTTTAAGAACACCATTAATTTTTAAAGCTCTATCTCTTTGTTCTAATATTTGAGCGTTAGCACTGAATGTGATCAGAAAAATTATAATAATAAGTTTCTTCATAATATGTTATTAAAGTATATTTAATTATAAATAAATTTATAAAAATATCAACTAGTAAATCAGCTATTTAATGTTAAAATATATATTAACCATATTTTTCTCTTTTTCTGTTTCAATTGGATGTGTTTTTTCTCAAACTTATCTGAATTTAGACTGGAGTAAAGATCAAATTGAGGTAAATTCTGATTATAATTCATCATTGATCGGGCTATTTAGTAAACATTATGTGGAATATTATAATTCAAAATTTAGTGATGAAGTATCAATTTATGAGACACATCATTTTAAGTCATTAATTAACGGATACATAAAAGAAATTAATAACGAAATTTTAATTCCTAGGATAAATATTATTGAAATTTCTGACGTTAAGGCTAAAATAACAAATAAGGATTCAACTATAGTTTACGATTTTCCAACAATTAAATCATTTATGGATAATGACTCCTCAAATGAAAATTTTACCATCTACAAACTCCCTGGTTTAAAAAAAAATGATGTTATAGAGGTAATGTACACCGTAAAAAAGAATTATAATTTTAACGGAAGCAGAAACATTCAAGAATCTTTTCCCATTTTGTCTGCTGATTTTATATTAATACAAAATAATTTTAAATCAAATTTAAAAGTATACAATACAACCGATTACAAGGTAAAAGATACTTTAATTGATAGTAAAAAAGCAAAACTTGTACATTTCAACAATATCAAAGAATCTTCAAATGAACAATATTCTACCCCAATAGCAAATAAGATAAAAGTATCTTATCAATGTTATGAGAATCAAGAAAATATTACACAAAGTGAGTATTGGGGAAATTTAGTAAACAATGTTAGTGAATTGTTTTTTCCTAAATCAATTAACAAAAATGCTGAGAAACTTTTAAAAGAGATTAAAAATGGCTACGTAACTATCCCATGGAATGAGTTAAAAATAGCTAATTCCATCGATACTTACATAAAAAATAATTTTATCATTTCTGATAAAAATGATCAAAAACTAAATAATATTGATTACATATTTAAACAAAAAGAATCAAATGATTTTAGTATTATTCAGGTTTACACACAACTTTTTGAATTAGCTGAAATTGAATACGAAATTGCTATTAGCTGCAATAGATTTTATCTAAAATTTGATCCTGATTTATTTGACCCTAATCAATTAAGAGAATTTTTAATTTATTTACCAAAATCTAATATATACATCAGTCCAAATCGCATTGAATATAGAGCCACAGAAGCACCTGATGATCTTTTAGGAAATTACGCTATGTATATCGATAAAAATTTAGATTACTATTTCAGCGAAATCATCTTAGAAAATAAAAACTTTAGTAAAATTAATAAGGAAATATTAGTTAATCTCCCTAAAAATTTAAAAAAGGCGGTAATTAACGAAAATAGAAAATTTACAGGCTATTGGGGAATATTAAACCGAAACTATGTTTATTTATCAGAGAATGAAAAAACCGACTTTCTAATTGATTATTTTACGATCAGTGGTCTTAACGATAAAAAAGTTCTCAAATATCAAATAAATAATTATGATATAGATTATAATTTTAGAAATCAACCTCTTAGAATCAATACAAAATTAATAACAAGAGATCTTGTTAAAAAGGTTGACGGTAAGACAATACTAAATGTTGGTAAAGTAATTGGACTACAGAGTAATTTATTTAACGAAGATGAAAGAGTTAATCCGATCGAGATTAATTTTCCAAATGAATATTATTATGATATAAAATTTATGATTCCTAAAGGATACAAAATTGCAAACATTCATGATTTAACAAAAGAAAAAAAGTTTATTTCAGTAGACGGAAATGTTACTGCACAATTTAAATCAAGCGCTAATTTTGAAAAAAATAGATTAAGTATTAAGATAAGCGAATTTTATAATTCTCTCAAATACGAAAAAAACAGATATGATGAGTTCAGGGATGTAATTAACGCTGCAGCTGAATTTTATAATCTTGAAATTGAATTAAGTAAAAATTAAATTTTTCCAAATAATTTACCTTTCCAATCTGTCCATCCGTATTTTTTACTGAAAATCACTAATACAACAACAAAAAACAAAACAGGAACTAACACCTCATCAACAGGAAGTGACTGAGGATCCGAAATGTCTTTATAGACTGAATGCGTCTGCAATGCGGTCCAATCAGCAGTAACTAATAATGCAGCGAATGAATTATTAGCAGCATGCCATCCTAAGGCCAACTCCATTCCTTCATCCATAAGAGTCATAATACCTGCAAACAAACCTGATCCTATGTAAAATACATAAACCATGTTTCCAAGTTTATCGATTTCTGGATTTGCATAATGCATTAAACCAAATGCAAGTGATGTAAATATAAGAGGCAACCATCTTGTTCCTGAAATTACCCCAACTCCCTGCATTAAATAGCCTCTGAAAAGATACTCCTCAGCAGATGTTTGTATTGGAATCCATACAATGACAATACCTAATAATACTATAAATGAATTAAAATTGAAATTCCATTCATAATTCTCTGGAGAAATTATTGTTGTGTCTAACATAATAAGAGGAACTGTGATTAATCCCCATACTGAGAAAGAATAAAAAACACGACTCCAATCTATCTTATCTCTTGAAGTAGTCAGCTCTCTGATAGAATTTTTGTGTAAATATTTTGTCGAAATAAAAACTCCAAGAAGCATACCAGCAAAACCAAGTAACATTAAGAATAGGTTAAGATTTGGTTCTAGGACGCTCATCATCGCATTTACATCGTTTTGAGCAAGCTTAGCAAGTAATTCTGGATCATCCATAGCTGCTGAGGTTAGTGCAACAGTAAACGGAATTTGAAAAATTATCATCATTATTGGAATAATAATAAAAGTTCCTAATAGGTAAAACCCCCAATTTTTTTTATTTCTAATTACTTGTTTTATATACATGATCTATTTTTTTTTAATTGCTAAAGTAGTTAGTTTGCCGATTGAAATAAGGTTATTTGATTCATCAGTAACTTTAATTTCCCAAATCTGCATTGTTCTACCCATATGAATATTACTTGCTTTTGCATAAACATAACCTTGGCTTATGCTTTTCACGTGATTTGTTGTAATTTCTACTCCTCTAATTGATACATCTTTGTCATTTATAAAATATCTAGAAGCAAAACTTCCTACAGTTTCTACCAAAGCAGCTGTTGCTCCTCCGTGTAGTATTCCTGCAGGCTGATGAACACTTGAATTAACAGGCATTTTACAGATTGCATAATTTTCTCCCAATTCAGTGAATTCAATATTAAGAGTTTCCATCAGTGTGTTTGAACTCTTACTGTTAATTTCTTCTAATATTTTAGCTTTATCCAAAAAATATATTTTTGCAAATTTACATAAAAAAAGGGCGCCATTTAAAGCGCCCTAATTATATCACAAAAAATCACAAGATTTATTCTTTTACTTCTTCAAAGTCTACATCCTCTACATTATCAGAATCATTTGACGGATCACCAGCGACTTCTGCTCCCTGTTGAGCTTGTCCATCTTGTTGACCTTGTTGAGCTTTGTACATCTCCTCACTTGCAGCTTTCCAAGCATCATTGATCTTTTCTAATGCAGGATCAATTTTATCTAGGTCCTTAGACTCGTATGATTTTTTAAGCTCTTCTAACGCCTCTTCAATAGGTTTTTTCTTATCCTCTGAAAGCTTATCCCCAAATTCCTTGAGTTGCTTTTCAGTTTGAAAAATCATTGAATCCGCACTATTTAACTTATCAACCGACTCTTTTGCTTTAGCATCAGCTTCTGCATTAGCCTCAGCATCTTTCTTCATTTTTTCTATTTCTTGTTCTGTTAGCCCAGAAGAAGCTTCGATTCTAATATTTTGTTCTTTTCCAGTCGCCTTATCTTTTGCTGTAACATTTAATATTCCATTTGCATCAATATCAAAAGTAACCTCAATTTGTGGGGTTCCTCTAGGTGCAGGAGGAATATCAGCTAGCTGAAATCTACCAATTTCCTTATTATCAGGATACATTGGTCTTTCTCCTTGAGCAATTCTAATATCAACAGCAGGTTGATTATCTGCTGCAGTTGAAAAGACTTGAGATTTTTTTGTTGGTATTGTAGTATTTGCTTCTATTAATTTAGTCATAACATTACCCATGGTTTCAATACCCAAAGAAAGTGGAGTTACATCTAATAATAATACATCTTTGACATCTCCTGTAAATACACCTCCTTGAATAGCAGCTCCTACAGCCACAACTTCATCTGGATTAACGCCTTTACTAGGTTTTTTACCAAAAAACTTTTCTACAGCATCTTGAACGGCAGGAATTCTTGTAGAACCTCCGACTAATATAATCTCATCAATATCAGATTTACTTAATCCAGCTGCTTTTAATGCAGTTTTACATGGATTAATCGTCCTTTTAACCAAGTCATCAATTAATTGATCAAATTTTGATTTGGATAAAGTTCTTACCAAATGCTTAGGACCACTATCAGTAGCCGTGATATATGGTAAATTAATTTCTGTTTGAGCAGATGAAGACAACTCAATTTTTGCCTTTTCTGCAGCTTCCTTTAATCTCTGAAGAGACATAGGATCCTTTCGAAGATCAATACTTTCATCTTTCTTAAATTCATCAGCTAACCAGTCAATTATTTTCTCATCTACGTCATCACCACCTAAATGAGTATCTCCGTCGGTTGATAAAACCTCAAAAACACCATCACCCAATTCAAGAATTGAAACATCGTGAGTTCCACCACCAAAATCAAAAACAACAATCTTTTGGTCCTTGCCTTTTTTGTCCATTCCATAAGCTAGAGCAGCTGATGTAGGCTCGTTAATAATTCTTTTAACTTTCAAGCCAGCGATTTCACCCGCTTCTTTTGTTGCTTGTCTTTGAGAATCATTAAAATATGCAGGAACAGTAATCACCGCTTCTTCAACATTAGTTCCTAAATAATCTTCAGCTGTTTTTTTCATTTTTTGAAGTATCATAGCAGATAATTCTTGTGGAGTATAAAGTCTACCATCGATATCTACTCTAGGAGTATCGTTATCTCCTTTAACTACTTTGTATGGTACTCTTTCAGTTTCTTTTTTTGATTCTGAAAATTTATTACCCATAAATCTCTTGACTGAATAAACAGTCTTAGTAGGATTTGTTACAGCTTGTCTTTTTGCAGGATCCCCCACCTTTATCTCACCACCTTCAACAAAAGCGATGACCGAAGGAGTTGTTCTTTTGCCTTCAGCGTTAGGGATTACAACTGGTTCATTACCTTCCATAACTGAAACACAAGAGTTTGTTGTTCCTAAATCAATTCCAATTATTTTACTCATAATTTCAATTTTTAAATTCGTTTAAATAAAGTCAATGATTGTGCCATTAAGTTTTAAGTACGATTTTGTCAGTTTTTTTTAATTATACATGACATATTGTCTTATTTTATGCCATTTATCAGTGAAAACAAAAATTGTTTATAGAGTTTTATAATTCGACATTGATTTAATTTATTACATTTACAAACTATTTCTTAATAAGATAAATGAACAAAAAAACTTATAAAAGGGTTACGGTAAAATCTCTACAGGAAATGAAGCTTGACGGAGAAAAAATATCGATGCTTACATCCTATGATTACACTACCGCAGGTATTGTTGACAAATCTGGTATCGATGTGATATTAGTTGGTGATTCTGCAAGTAATATAATGGCTGGACATGAAACCACACTCCCTATCACACTAGATCAAATGATATATCACGCCTCATCCGTAATAAGAGCTGTTGAAAGAGCTTTGGTTGTGGTTGATTTGCCATTTGGTACATACCAAAGTGATTCGCAAGCAGCGCTTGAGTCTGCAATTCGAATAATGAAAGAAAGCGGCTCTCACGCGGTTAAATTAGAGGGAGGGAAAGAAATTAAAGACTCTATAAAAAGAATCATAAAAGCTGGTATTCCAGTGATGGGTCACTTGGGCTTAACCCCACAATCAATCTATAAGTTTGGCACCTATACGGTTCGGGCTAAAGAAGAAAAGGAAGCAAATCAATTAATCAGCGATGCTAAACTTTTAGAAAAAATTGGATGTTTTGCTATTGTTTTAGAAAAAATACCAAGTGATTTAGCCAAAAAGGTTGCAAAAGAAGTCAATATTCCTATAATTGGAATTGGAGCTGGTAATAAAGTTGATGGACAGGTTCTAGTATTACATGATTTAATTGGTATGACAAAAGAGTTTAACCCAAGATTTCTTAGAAGATATATGAATCTGCACGATGAAATGATTAACGCAATATCTTCATTCTCTAGTGACATCAAAAATGGAGATTTTCCAAATGAAAATGAACAGTACTAGTTTTGACCAAAACTTTATCTAACACAAAAAATTTGCAAATTTTATATGAAGACAATCATATTATTGCGATAAATAAAAGATGTGGAGATATTGTTCAAGGAGATAAAACGGGTGACAAACCTCTATCCGAAATTGTAAAGTCATACTTAAAGGAAAAATATAATAAACCAGGAAATGTTTTTCTTGGTGTTGTTCATAGAATTGATAGACCTACATCCGGAGTGGTGATGTTTGCTAAAACATCTAAATCACTATCTCGATTAAATAATATGTTTAAAAATGGTAAAGTTGAAAAATATTATTTAGCAATAATTAAAAATACACCTAAGAAGAATGAAGACACATTAATTCATTGGTTATTAAAAAATCCCAAAACCAATAAATCTACACACTTTAAATCTGAGAAAAACAATTCAAAAAAGGCAATACTTCATTACAAATTATTAAAAAAACTAGATAGGTATAATCTCATAGAGATAAAATTAGAGACTGGAAGACATCATCAAATTAGATGTCAATTGCATGCTATTGACTGCCCTATCCGAGGAGATTTAAAATATGGATATGATAGAAGTAATGTTGATGGTGGCATTGATCTTCATGCCAAAACAATTATTTTTGAACATCCGGTAACAAAAAATATAATTAAAATTAACGCACCTGTTAAAAAGAATAAAATATGGTCAGCAACTCAGTAAATAAATTAGGAATTACAGGACTTTATAATATTCAAGATAAACACATAAAGTCACACAGTAAACTTAATGTTTCAGAGAGAATCCACTATTTGGTGAAATTAAAAAAAACAATTCAGTCTCGCGAAAATGAAATATATGATGCTTTAAAATCAGACCTAAACAAACCTAAATTTGAGTCTTACGCTACTGAAATTGGTTTTTTATTAAACGAGATTTCTTTATTTATTAAAAATCTAGAGAAATGGGCAGAGCCTGAATCCATTCCAAGCTCAATTATCAATTTTCCCTCAAAAGACTACATTTACAAAGAACCTTATGGGAAGGTTTTAATAATTTCACCTTGGAACTATCCTTTTCAACTTTCACTTTTACCGGCTATGTCAGCATTTGCTTGTGGAAATAACGTGATATTAAAACCAAGTGAACATACACCAGCTACTTCAAATCTTGTGAAATCTATTGTTTCGGCTGTATTTCCTGCAAATGTATTTAGTGTAATTGAAGGTGATGCTGAAGTGGCTTCAGAGTTACTTAGGTTAAAATGGGATTATATATTTTTTACAGGTAGTGTTAAAATTGGTAAAATTGTAGCAAAAGCTGCTGCAATAAACCTAACCCCTACAACCCTAGAACTTGGAGGTAAAAGCCCGGCAATTATAGATGATTCTATGAATATGAAATTAGTTAGTAAAAGAATTGTTTGGGGCAAGTTTTTAAACTCTGGACAAACATGTGTGGCTCCTGATTATTTAATTGTACATGAATCCATTAAAGACTTATTGATTAAGGAACTTATAAATAGCATTTTAGAAGCTTTTGGGAAGTTTACTGATAAAATAAATAATTATACTTCAATTGTTAACGAAAACAACTTTGATAGACTTGTTAAATTAATTAACGAAAGTAAAGTTATATTCGGTGGGCAGCATGATAGAAAAACAAAATTTATTTATCCAACATTAGTCGATACCCCCAACCCTGAAGATAATATTATGATTGATGAAATATTTGGGCCAATACTTCCAATTTTAACCTTCAACTGCCAAGATGATATTGATGAAATCATAAATAAAAATCCAAACCCCCTAGCCCTTTATGTTTTTACAAAGAGTAAAGAATTTGAAGAAAAAATAATTAACAGATATAAATTTGGAGGTGGAGCTGTGAATGACACAATAGTTCATTTGGCTAATCCAAAATTACCCTTTGGAGGAATAGGCAACAGCGGATACGGATCTTATCACGGAAAATATTCATTTGAATTATTTACACATAATAAATCAATTGTAAAAAGGGCAACGTGGTATGACAACAAACTCAGATATGCTCCTTATGCTAAAAAGTTTTCTCTGATGAAAAAAATAATAAAATACTTTGGCTAGGATATAAGCCTAAAAGTAAATTTATTTCCTGTATTTTTTTGCGACAAACATGAGATAGATTTTTCATCGAGCTGCAATATCCTTGGATATCCTCCGGTTACCTGACCATCTTTCATCAAAATAATTAAATCTCCAGCTGGGGTAAGCTGAACAATTCCCGGTATTGTAGGCGAAGTAATGATCGAATTGGAATTTGAATTTAGCTTTTCCTTTAGAAAATATCCCATTCTATTATTACTTGAAACTGAAAAATATTTATCAAATAATAGACTTCTGTCATTACTAGTTAAAAGCTCAAATTCTGGTCCTTTATAAACATATAAAATCTCATCAAAAATATTTGAATCAACCTTTTCATGACTTAAGTTATTCGAAGGATTTTGTGAAAATTTGAAAACATCTTTTTTTCTTACTATGAAGTCTTCTGAAATACCCCTATACATACTACTACTACCCATAGCAGACTTACAAACAATACCTCCTTTAACAGCTAAATATATGCGATTTCCTTTTATGGCTCTTCCAAAAGACAATACATCTCCCTTATCAACCTCAATCAATAAATCATTGGAAACCTCTTTATTATTCAACAGAACCTCAAATAAAGCTCCTGACAATGAAATTTTAGCTTCTTTTTTGAATAAAAATTTACCACCCATCATACAGATTTCAAATAATGGCTCGTTAATCGAATTTGATAATAAAAGGTTTGCATTTTTTGCTGAAACTATGTCCATACATCCTGATTGAGGAACCCCATAATTTGAATAACCAAACCTACCCAAATCTTGAATGGTTATGTAATAGCCTGGATCTAATATCTCAATCATTATAAAATGTTTTATTTGGACTATATTTTCCTTCTTTTGATAAAACTTCTATTTTTTTAAATTCTGATTCAGATATTGGTAAAAACTTTACATAATCCCCAGCAGGAACAATAACTGGAGAATCCTTTTTTCCAATATCAAAAAAATTTAAAGGTGAATTTCCAATAACATACCATCCACCAGGTGAATTGGAAGGATAAACACCTGTGTGTGAACCTCCAATAGCGACTGAACCTTTCAAAATATTTCTTGAAGGTTTATCTTTTCTTTGAATAAATAATTTTTTGTCTAAACCTCCCAAATACATAAATCCAGGAATAAAACCATACATGTGTAAATAATAAGTCTTGTTTGAATGTAATGAAACTATTTCGTTCTTACTCATAGAAATTTTTTTCGAATATTCATCAAGATCAATCGCATAAGAATCATCATAACAAACAGGAATTTCCCATACGTGTTTTTTAACTGAAATCGAATCGGTTAAATCCGAATAATATTCAGAAAGTATTTTACAAAAATCCTCATAATTTATCTCACGAGATTTGTAAACAATCAAAATAGAGCAGTAACCTACCCTAAATTCTTCTATGTATAAATCACCCTTGATTAGATCAATAAACTGGTTTATGTTTTCTGAAATTTCTATAGAAATAATTTGTGGCCAATTAATAATCAAAGAATTTGACCCCATCCTTGAAAATTGAATTTCATAACTTACCATCGAAGTGTTTTTTTAGTTGCTTAAGATTTTCTGAAATTTTTGAACTATCTCCATGTACACAAAATGTATCAACTTCAAGTATTAACTTCTTGTCATTAATACTTAAAATATAACCTGATTTAACAAAATTTTTGATTCTATTAATCATCTCATTAGACGAACCTAACATTGCTTTGGAATTAGATCTTTTAACCAATGAGTAATCATCATTATAATTTCTGTCCAAAAAGGCCTCATTTTTAAACAATATATTATTCTCTTGTGCTAGTTTGGAAATCAATGTCCCAGACGGAACATAAAGAGGTGTGTTTTCAAAATTTTTATTAACCAACTCAATTATAAACATACCAAGATCATAATTATTTGCACTATAATTATACAATGCTCCATGAGTTTTTATATGATCAAGCTCCAATTGTTTTTTGTTTAAAATATTCGATAGAGATTCAATCTGATTAAGAATTGTTTTTTTTAAATCAGAATTTGAAATAGAAATTATTCTACGTCCAAACCCCTTCTTATCGGGATATGAGGGATGAGCACCAATTTTAACTTTGTGTTTTAAAGCAATTTCAACAG
>CACEKJ010000014.1 GCA_902560045.1 uncultured Bacteroidota bacterium
TTGAAGAATTAAATAATTTTAAAAATCGAAATGATTTTGTCAATCTTCTGAAAAAAAAACTACCCAAGAAGAAGTTTGAAAAAATTATATCAAAATCTGATTACAATAATCTGATTATCCAACTACAATCAGATTTAGTAAATCTCCAAAATTGGGTAAAGAAAAACAATAAAAGACTTTGTGTAATATTTGAGGGAAGAGATGCTGCTGGTAAAGGTGGAGCAATAAAAAGATTTGTAGAGCATTTAAACCCAAGATATTCAAGGGTAGTTGCTTTATCTGAACCATCTGAAAAAGAAAAGGGTCAGTGGTATTTTCAAAGATATTTGAGAAAAATGCCAAATGCTGGAGAAATAGTTTTTTTTGACAGAAGTTGGTATAATAGAGCTATTGTAGAGCCTGTAATGGGTTTTTGTAGTAAAAAAGATTATAATATTTTCATGAGTCATGTAAACGAATTTGAAAATATTATAATTAATAATGGAATCATTTTGCTAAAGTTCTATTTTTCTGTTTCAAAAGAAACCCAAGCTAAAAGATTTGATGAAATTAAAAATAGTCAATTAAAGAAATGGAAATTTACTGAGGTTGATGGTAAGGCTCAGAAATTGTGGGAAAAATACTCAACTTATAAGGACAAAATGTTCAAAAAAACAAATACATTAATAGCTCCATGGAATATTATTTCAGCTGATAAAAAAATGTCCGCCAGAATAAATGCAATTAAATTGATTTTAAATAATATTCCCTATGATTCTAAAACACTTATTCACTCAGAAAAAATTGATTTCTAGATTCCCCTTATAAAATCCATTACCTTAACAGAGTCCTTTACTGAGTAATCACCAATTTTAATTCTTCTTAATTCAGAAAGATGAGCGCCAGAGTTTAATTCTTTCCCAAAATCGTGTGCTAATGATCTAATATAGGTGCCCTTACTACAAGTAACATTAAAAGATATTTCTGGTAGATTAAATGAGGTTATTTCAAAACTATCAATTGAAACCTCTCTTTTATCTATTTTTATTTCTTTTCCTTGCCTAGCAAGATTATATAATCTCACCCCGTCTTTTTTAATAGCAGAAAACATGGGGGGAGTTTGAAAAATTTTACCAACGAACTTTTTAGCAGTTTTAAGAATTAATTTTTCATCAATATGATCAATTGGATAATGAACGTTGGGTTTAGTTTCTAAATCATATGAAGGTGTTGTTGAGCCTATTGTAATCTTTCCTGAATATGTTTTATTCATTGCAGAAAAATTATTAATACTTTTTGTCATTTTTCCACAGCATATTATCAAAAGACCTGTAGCAAGCGGGTCAAGAGTCCCTGCATGACCCACTTTTATTTTCTTTATATCAAATTTTTTTTTGATTGCATATCTAATTTTATTGACAACATCAAAAGAAGTCCAATTAAGTTCTTTGTCAATTAAAATAAGCTCTCCTTCTTTAATATTTATACTCATCAATTCACAGTAAACTAATCGAAATAATTCCTAGAATAAAACAATAAAAACTAAAATATATTAAATTGTTATTGTTTACAATTTTTAACATCAACTTACAGGCTAATAAGCCAAATATAAAAGAGGAAAGAAAGCCAATAATTAAAACAGATACATCCAATTGATTATTAAATATTTCACCTGAGAAAACATCCTTTAAAATAGCACCAAAAATCACTGGTATAACTATCAAAAATGAAAATTTTGCGCTATCACTTTTACTATTTCCTAAAAATAGCGAGGTGCATATTGTTGCTCCAGATCTTGAAATTCCTGGAAGAATAGCAAAAGCTTGAGACAATCCAATAATTACAGCATCAGTCTTAGAAATATTTGAATTTTTTGGTTTTATTATTTTGGTTAAAAAAAGTAATATTCCGGTTATTATTAACATCACACCTACAAGAGTAATATTTCCTGTAAATAATATTTCTATATAATCGTTCAGGGTAAACCCAATTATCCCCGCAGGAATAATTGCTATAATAATTTTGATAATATAATTTTTACTATCATCAGAATTTTTTGAAATAACCCCTGTCAATAAACTCCATATTTCCTTTCTGAAAACAACAATTGTACTAAGCGCGGTGGCAAAATGTAAAATAGAAGTCATTAGAAGATTGTCTGAGGGTAATTCATTAGCACCTAATAACCTTCTTCCTATCTCTAAATGACCACTAGATGAAACTGGAAGAAATTCAGTTAAGCCCTGAATAATTCCTAAAAAAAGTGCATCAAGCTCATCCATTTAAACTTATTTAGATGATTTTAAAATAGCATAAACTTGTATTGCAAATCCTATTAAAATTAAAGCTGGAGCTAGTCGTATTCGGGTAAAATTATATATTTCATCAGAAAAAATATTAGGATCATCACTACCCCCTCCAGACATTAATATAAAACCTAGAATTATAAAAAATATACCAATTAGCATTGATCTATAATTATGCTTTCCAAATAGTAATTGTTTTTTTTTCTTTTTCATTATTATATATCTAATTTATCTGCCTTGATTTTTAGAATATTCTGTGTTGCAAAAAATGTGCTAATGTAACTAATTGTTAAACCCAATAATATCATAAATAGGCAAAGAATAAATATCGTTTTGGGCTCTATATTATTTAAAAAATTGATATTATTATCTAAATAGTTCATGATTAATATTATTAAGCTTATTGAAAGAAACGAAGAAATTAAACTTAAAAAAGCATTGGTTTTTAGAAAAGGTTTTCTAATGAAAGATTTTGTCGCACCAACTAACTGCATAGTCTTAATTAATTGCCTATTTGAATAAATTGATAACCTAATTGAACTATTTATTATCAAAAATGTAATTATCAAAAAAATAGAAATTGACGGGATAAGCCAGAATGTAACCCTTTTAATATTTTCATTTATAAGATTAATTAGGTTTTTATCATAAACAATTTCGTCAACGTATTTATTTTTTTTTATAATTTCAAAAATACTATCAATTTTTATTGCTTCAACATATTGACTTTTAAAATTTAAATCAATAGAGTTAACCAGGGGATTATATCCCAAGTCTTGGATAAAATCTTCTCCGTATTCTTCTTTCATTATTAATACGGCACTTTCTTTCGAAACGTAAGATAGTTTATCAATGTAATCACTCATTAAAAGTTCATTTTGTAATTGTGCAACCTCTATTTGCTTTACATTGTCTTGGAAAAATATCGATACAGAAAAATTCTCTTTGAATGAGTTAGCAATTGAGTTTGAGCTAATAACAAATACCCCAAAAAAACCAAAAAGAAATAATACAATAGACATTATAACGACTATTGACATATAAGATGTAAGTAATCTTTTGTTTTTGATTTTTTTCATAAATCTTAATTCTCAATAAAAGTAGTGAACAAATCAATAATTAAAAAGATTTTCTATTCTTAGTATAAAATGTAAATTTGTTCTTTTGGTCAATTTAATTGTTAATGGAATATAATTTTAGAACTATAGAGCAAAAATGGCAAAAGTATTGGCTAGATAATAAGGTGTATTCTGTTAATAATAATTCGAACCTGCCCAAATATTATGTTTTAGACATGTTCCCGTATCCCTCTGGCTCAGGATTACATGTTGGTCATCCACTAGGATATATTGCTTCTGATATAATTTCAAGATATAAAAGAGCCAAGGGCTTTAATGTATTACACCCAATGGGTTTTGATTCTTTTGGACTACCTGCTGAGCAATATGCTATTAAAACAGGTCAACATCCAAAGATAACTACCGATAAGAATATTATACGCTTTAAGGATCAGTTAAATAAGCTTGGGCTTTCTTATGATTGGGACAGAGAAATAAAAACTTCTGATAGTGAATATTATAAGTGGACTCAGTGGATTTTTTTAAAATTGTACAATTCATATTTTGATAAAAAAGAAAATAAAGCGAAAAACATTTCAGAATTAACGATTCCTGATTCTCTAACAAACACGGAAAAAAATCGTTTTATTGATTCTAAAAGATTGGCATATGTAGATACTATTGATGTTAATTGGTGTGAAGAATTGGGTACTGTTTTGGCCAATGAAGAGGTGGTTGGAGGCTTAAGTGAAAGAGGAGGCTTCCCAGTTGTTAGAAGACCAATGAAACAATGGGTTATGAGAATAACTGAATATGCTGACAGATTAATCGAAGATCTTGATAAGTTAGATTGGCCAGATTCAATCAAGGCATCACAAAAAAATTGGATTGGCAAATCAACAGGGGCTGAAATTGCTTTTCAAATTGATGAAAATAATACAATTGATGTTTTTACAACAAGACCCGACACTATTTTTGGAGCAACTTATTTAGTCATAGCACCCGAACATCCAATTCTTGAAGATATTATTACAGATCAACAAAGAAAGGAAATAGAGGAGTATTGTAAAAATACTTTACTTAAAAGTGATCTTGAAAGACAGGAAAATCAAAAAAATAAAACAGGAGTATTTACCGGCGCTTATGCTATTAATCCTGTAAGTAAGGAAAAGATCCCTATTTGGATATCTGATTATGTACTTTTTGGATATGGTACAGGTGCAATAATGGCTGTACCTGCGCACGATGAAAGAGATTTTGAGTTTGCAAAAAAATTCAATTTAAAAATTGTTAAGGTAATTAAAAGTGATCAGGATTGTTATTCTGGAGCAGGTGAAATAATAAACTCATCCAACTATAATGGTTTACCAAGTGAAGATTTTAAAAATATTATAACCACTTATTTAGAAAAAAATAAAGTAGCCAAAAAAACTACAAATTATAAGTTAAGAGATTGGATTTTTACTAGGCAAAGGTATTGGGGCGAACCAATACCCATTTTACATTCTGATGAAGGAACGGTAGGTCTAAAAGAAAAAGATTTGCCTCTAATACTTCCTGAAGTTGATTCTTATTTACCTACTGCTGACGGTCTTTCTCCTTTGGCTAGAAATTCTGAATGGAAATCAGTGAAAATTAACGGTAAGAATTTTATTCGTGAAACAAATACAATGCCTCAATGGGCAGGATCTTGCTGGTATTATTTGAGGTTTTTAGACCCTAAAAACAACGAATCTTTTGCTTCGAAAAAAAATATTAACTATTGGATGCCTGTTGATCTTTATATAGGAGGAGCTGAACATGCGGTTCTTCATCTTCTTTATTCTAGATTTTGGCATAAGGTCTTATTTGATTTAGGCTATGTAAACACACCTGAGCCCTTTAAAAAATTAGTTAACCAGGGTATGATTTTGGGAAACAGTGCATTTATTTATAGAAAAATTGATGGAAAAAGTTACGTGTCAGCTGAAATAGCGTCTAAATATAAGACCCAAAGAATTCATGTTGATATTAATTTTGTAAATGAAAAGAATGAACTAGACCTAGAATTATTAAAAAATAACAATTCGGAATTTTTAAACGCTTCATTTGAATTTAATGATATATTTTATGTTGATCGTGAAGTTGAAAAAATGTCAAAGTCTAAATATAATGTTGTAAATCCTGACGATATTTGTGAAAAATACGGTACTGACACTCTAAGACTTTATGAGATGTTTTTGGGCCCACTTGAACAATCAAAACCATGGAATACAGCTGGGATTTCTGGAGTTCATAACTTTTTAAAGAAATTTTGGAAGCTGTATTTTGATACAGAATCTAATATCCTTGTTAACGATTCTGATCCCAGTGAACAAAGTTTGAAAGCTTTACACAAGTGTATAAAAAAAGTATCAGATGATATTGAATCTTTTTCTTTTAATACAGCAGTTTCAGCTATGATGATTTTAGTAAACGAATTAACATCTCAAAAATGCAGAAGCAGAAAAGTATTAGAACAATTATTATTGGTTATTTATCCTTTTGCTCCTCATATTTCCGAAGAAATTTGGGAAAATTTAGGAAATAAAAAATCAATTGTTTATTCAACTTTTCCTGAATACTTGGAATCGTATTTACAGGATAGTACAAAAATTTACCCAGTTTCTATAAACGGTAAATTAAAATATAAAATTGAATTAGCTACTAATTTATCTAAGGATGAAATAGAAGAATCTGTTTTATCAGATGAGAATTTTATAAAAAAACTGGATGGTAAAACCCCAAAGAAAATTATTATCGTTCCGGGTAAAATTATAAATTTTGTTGTATGACATTGGCTGTAATTTTTACATCTGCTTTATTAGCTATTTGTGGATATATTGTTAATGAAAATAATGCAGATAGTTTATTAGCTGGTTATAATACCATGACAAAAGACGAAAAAAACAGATTTGATTTAGTGAATTATCTGAAATTTTTTAGAAAATTTATGCTAAGTATTTCGATGTTTACTGGAATTATTTATTTTATTTCAATTCTTTTTTTTAAAGATGAAACTAGTGCTATAATTTATGCTATTTGCCTATGTGTTCCATGGCCATACTTTATTATTATTTCTAATAAAAGATTTATAAAGTAATTTAATTTTCTCTTTTTACTACAAAAAGACCATTCTGAATATCACTTATTATAATATTTTTGCTTTCATGGAAAGGGTAAACGCTCCAAGCACCGCTAAATCCTGAACCATCCCCTTGTGGATATGAGTCAAAAAAACCAATTTCAGTCATTTGTTTTGATTCTATTTGACTAATGTCTATTTCTCTTAAACCAGCTTTATAGCTAGCCAAATAAAATCTATCCCCAACTACGTATCCGTTATGATCAATCGCAAGAGTTGGCCCGTAATAATCGTGATGTAATATTGGATTATCTAAGTCTGTAAAATCTAAAACTATACTCCTTGTATTAATTCCGTCAGCAGCTTCATCCAATTCGTCTCCAACTATAAAATATCTATGATCTTCTGTTAACCAGCCCTGGTGAACATAATGTGTATTTTCATAAACAATTGTAGAAAGAATAATAGGATTTGATTTATCTGAAATGTCGATGATATCCACATGTTGTGCATCACTTCCGATCATAATTTCTTTTCCTATGTGCTCACTATCTGGCCCATCATATATGACAGCTTGTGCATCGTGACAATAACCGACACCACTAAAACCGCCTTCCATAACTGGAGATGTCGGATTCTGGATATTTATAAAGATTGGACCTCCGTCAAATAAACCTCCTTCATGTCCAGGATCTCTTGAAAAACTTCTTCCAGGATCTTGATTACCTACAGGGTATGCATAGCCAGTCTGTTCGTTGATTACAATATTATGAGCTCTTCCAAAATCTGAGTAATGAATATCAGGAGAAAATACACTAGGCATATTTTCTACATTTCTTAATCTTTTCAGGTCAAAAATTTGCATTCCGTGATTTGATGCTTCACTTACAATATATGCGTGGTCGTTATAAACTTTAATGTCTCTCCAAATACTATTAACCGAAGCAGTAGGCAGAATTCCAATTAGTAATAAATTGTCTGGATCACTCATGTCAACAAAAGAAGTATGTGATGAGAGTCCAACAATAGCATACTCTTTTTCGGTTAAAGGATCTCTCCAACCCCATGAATCATTAACCCTGGTATTTTCCACAAAATCTATACTTAAATCTTCTATAGAAAGATGACCGACTAAATCATATCCATTACAGGGATATTCACCCGCTAAACCATTAATGCAAGGTAATGATGTAAAATCAACAAGATCACATTTATCACCAATTCCATCACCATCACCATCAAATTGGTAAGGATTATAATTTTCTGGACAGTTATCTTCAACATCTATTATCCCATCATCATCCATGTCAGAACAAAAATCTCCAATTCCATCAGAATTACTGTCTGTCTGATTAGGATTTGGAACAAAAGGGCAGTTATCGATCATATCAAAAAATCCATCGGAGTCATTATCAGCGTAATTCTGATCAATAGATTCATTTTTACAACTTTGTATACTAAGGAAAAATAGTATCATCGAAAAAACAATCGAATAAATTTTTAAAAATTTAATTTGCATATATAGTGAATCAAAAAGCAAATATATTCAATTAAATTATAAAGTAATCTGTCTGTTTATTTGCTGATCTAAAGAAATATAGGTTTCGGTTCGAGAGACACCTTTTATTGTCTGTATTTTTTTTGTAAGTATTTCCATTAAGTCTTCATTATCCTTACATAATAATTTAGTAAGTACACTCCAGTCTCCTGTCGTATAGTGGCATTCTAATATTTCAGGAATTTCTTTAAGTTGATTTACCACACTTAAGTTATTTGTTGCTCTATCTAAAAAAATCCCTATATATGCCATGGTTGTAAATCCTAAAACTTTGTGATTTATCTTAATGCTTGAGCCTAAAATTAAATTTTGTTTCTCTAGTTTTCTTAATCTTTGGTGAATAGCAGCTCCTGAAATACCAATATTTTTTGCTATTTCTAGAATTGGTCTTCTGGAGTTAGACATTAGCATTCTGAGGATTTGCTTATCAATACCATCTAATTTTATCAGCTTATTTTTCATTTAATGCTCTTCAAAGTTAATTCCGTTGGCTTCTAACTCCTTGAGAACAGGATTGTAGATTTCTTTGTCAATTGGAGTGTGAATACCTGTAAGATTAATTTTATTATTTAATAAAAGTATCGAAGAAATTGCAAGGGGTAACCCAACTGTTTTAGCCATTGCAGTATAGGTATCATCTTTTCCTTTACATACCATTGTGGAAATAATTTTTTCATTTTCTCCCAAACTTGTTTCATACCCAAATTCATGATACATCACTATCATGTCTTTGTCTTTTTTTTCTAGTTTCCATGCATCTTTTAAAATATATTCTAATATTTGAGCGGGTGATGCATTTTTTAATGGGATTTTTTTGTTTGAACTAAGAATATCTATTTCCTTAATCTTTTCCCATTTTTCGTCACCTTTTGATATTGAAAGAACCCTTTGAAGTTTTTCCTCAATGGATAATTTATCATCATAGGGTAAAAAACAATTTACATATTCTTTGTAACTCATATTTTCAGAGTTTGAAATTCTGAAACTATCGTTTGTTAGACCAAGCTTAACAAACATATTCCAAGATTCAGAAAAACCGACTTTCCTAATGGTTCCTCTTATCATGGTTTTGATATTATTAAGGGAATATATTTCTCTGTATTTTAATGAATCACGGTTAGGATAAACTTCAAATTGACCATATTTTTCTATTTTTATTTTTTCGGTATTTTTAAATAGCCTGTTATATGGTATGTATTTGTATTTATTATTTTCAATATATTTTGCCGGGATACCTTGACCAGCCAAAACAACATTTCTTGGATTCCATGTAAATTTATAATTCCATTTATTATTGTCACTTTCAGGAGCAATTAGCCCCCCCGTATAAGATTTAAAAGAGTTTATTTTAGCACCATTTGCCACTAGTTCATCTATTATTTTTTTCGCACTCATGTGATCAATTCCTGGATCAAGTCCCATCTCATTTAAAAACAATAATTCACTGTTTTTGATATCATCAGTTAGAGTTTTCATCTCCTCACTAACATAGGAGGCGGTTAAAAGATTTCTCTTTAATTTCAGACAACTTTTTGCTAAAATAATGTGAAACCTAGCTGGAAGCATTGAAATAACCAGATCAGATTCTGATATAAATTCCTCCCTTTCCCTTTCACTTGAAATGTTAATTGGTGAAACCTTACAGTTTTCGTATTTCTGATATTTTTTTAAATGATTTGTATCTAAATCAGTAATATGAATTAACAATTCTTCTTCTTGAGATTTATCGAGTAAATATTTAATTAAATAAGGTGAAGATTTGCCGGCACCTACAATTAAAATTTTTCTCATATTGTGTTAATTTAATTATAATATTAGTAAATAATTATTAGTATTAATTAAATAATTTAGATTAATTTTAATTCTTATAATCTATTGAAATATCAAATATGATCGTAGTCTCAAACGATTCAGATACCCTCAAAATTTCCTTAAATCATTTCGGAATAGATAGTCCTAAAATCAATTACAATTTATCGGTTGAAACATTGTATAGTTTATGTGTCGAAAACGATTTAGGAAAATTAACTGATAAAAATGTTTTAGCAATCAACACAGGAAAATTTACCGGTAGATCTCCTAAGGATAGGTATATCGTTTCAGATTCAATCACCAAAGATAAAGTTTGGTGGGGTGAAATTAATAGACCTGTTGACACTCAAGTTTTTGATAATTTATATTCAAAGGTTACCAATCACTTATCTGGCAAAGAGCTTTATGTTCGTGATTGCTATGCTTGTGCTTCAGAAAAAAATAGATTAAATCTAAGAACAATATGTGAATATCCTTGGAGTGATATTTTTGCTCATAACATGTTTATAAGACCAGAAGAAAACGAAAAATTTAATATTGAATGGACTGTGATTTCTGCACCCAAATTTTTGGCAAGCCCTGAAATTGATGGGGTAGATAATGAAAATTTTTCTATAATTAATTTTTCAAAAAAAGTAATTATTATTGGAGGAACTGGATATACTGGAGAAATTAAAAAAGGTATTTTTTCTGTTTTAAATTTCACTTTACCTGTTCAAAAAAATATTTTACCGATGCACTGTAGTGCTAATTCTGGAATAGATAATGACACATCTATTTTCTTTGGTCTTTCCGGCACCGGTAAAACCACTCTTTCAACAGACTCGTCTAGAAAATTAATCGGTGATGACGAACACGGGTGGGATGAAAATGATAATATTTTTAATTTTGAAGGGGGATGTTATGCTAAGGTTTTAAACTTATCAGCTAAAAAAGAACCCGAAATCTACAATGCAATTAAGCCGGGTTCATTGCTTGAAAATGTGATTTTAGACGACAGTGGTGTTGTAGATTTTAATAACAAATCAATTACTCAGAATACAAGAGTAAGTTACCCAATACATCATATCGATAATATTAAAAAACCTTCCTTAGGATCAAATCCAACAAATATCTTTTTTCTTACGGCTGATGCTTTTGGGGTATTACCTCCGATTTCTAAACTAAACCCCAGTCAATCTGCATATCATTTTATTTCAGGATACACATCCAAGTTAGCAGGTACCGAAGCTGGAGTTGATGAGCCAGTTCCTTCTTTTTCTGCGTGCTTTGGAGCCCCTTTTATGCCATTGCATCCAACAGTATATGCAAAAATGCTTATAAAAAAGATGAAAAATTCAGGAGTCAATGTTTGGCTCGTTAATACAGGTTGGACTGGAGGACCCTATGGGGTTGGTTCAAGAATGGAGTTAAAGTATACAAGAGCAATGATTAATGCGGCTATGTCTGGTGAATTGGATAAGGCAAATAGCGAAAATTACCATATTCATTCGGTTTTCAATTTAATGCAACCAAGAATTTGTCCAAATGTTCCAACAAGTGTGCTAAGCCCAAGACAAACTTGGAATAATGATGAAAAGTATTATAAAAAAGCATATATGCTATCGGAAGCTTTCATTAATAATTTTAAAAAATTTGAGGACCAAGCAGATAGTCAAATTTTGGCCGGAGCTCCAAATATTAAATAGATTATCTTTTGTTTGCTTTAGCAATATAATTATCTAAAGCCATAGTCATTGACGGAAATTTTGGTGACGGCGCGTAGATATCAACTTTTAACCCTTTTTCTTCAACAGTCTTTTTTGTGATTGCTCCAAAAACAGCAATTCTTGTATTGTTTTGTTTAAAATTCGGAAAATTATGAAGCAGTGATTCAATTCCAGAAGGGCTGAAGAAAACTAAAATATCATAAGTTACATCTGCTAAGTGCGATAAATCACTAATGACAGTCTTGTAAAAAACAGATTGTCTCCAGTTAATTTCTATTTCATCAAGTAGTTGGGGAACTTCTGGTTTTAGTTTATCAGTTGTAGGTAAAAGAAATGTTTCATTTTTGTGCTTTTCAATTAAAGGACACAAATCTTTAAAAGTTCTTTTCCCAACATATATTTTTCTTTTTCTGTATACTACATGATTTTGAAGATATAAGGCAACAACTTCTGACTGACAAAAGTATTTCATTGAGTCAGGAACCTTAAATCTCATTTTATCACAAATTCTAAAGTAGTGATCAACAGCGTATCTACTTGTAAGAATAATTGCAGAAAACTTTGTTAAATCAATTTTTTGTAATCTTATTTCTTTTACTGTAGCTCCTTTGACGTGTATGAAAGGGATAAAATCTATTTTTACTTTTCGTCTTTTTTTTAGGTCTAAAAAAGGTGAGTTTTCCAGCTTAGGCCTAGGTTGAGAAACTAATATAGTTTTAACTTTCATTTTGTCACACATTTATAATATTACTAATGATATAGTAATATGGTATAATTTCAAGTGTGCAAAGATACAAAATAAAATAAAACCAATTTTTATAAATCAGGTTTTTAAAAGAAAAAAATATTGTGAAGTGACTGATAATCAAATACAAAAGTATGATTGTAAGTGAAACATAAACTAATTCCTGGTTAAAACTCTCCGAAAAAACACTGAGGATATTTAGAAATAGTACTAGAGTCCCCAAAGTATTAAAATAAAAAAGTTTTGCATTAAGATAGTTATTGCAAATCCTATTAAATTTAAATAACCAACCAATAAATTTCTCTAGCAGGTATTTTAAAAAAATAAATAAACCAATATGATAGAAATTATTTTGAAAAATTTTTAGATTAAATTCTCCATTTGAAAAAATTGTAAGTAAAACAGAAAGATTAATAAGAAACACAAATAGATAAACGATATTAACAAATCGAAATGAAATAAAATCATTATTGTATAATTTACCAAGTAATTTTTTTTTACGTAATTGTAAATTATCATAAAAAATCTCACTGTCTATTTTTTTCAGGATTAATAATAATAGAATTGAAAAAAGAATTAAAGAAGTTAATGTGTCATTTGAAAAATATTCTCTTATCATATCTTTTTAAATAAGATTCCTTTTTAGACTAAAAATTATACTTTTGCAAAAAGCAATTCTATGAAGGATGTTCTAATTATAATTCCCACCTACAATGAGGTAGAAAATATATTAAGAATAATCGAATCAATATTTTCCTTACATAAGGACATTAATATTTTAGTAATAGATGATAATTCACCTGATGGAACTTCTGGTAAAGTTAAAGAAGTTATTTCAAAAACCAATAATAACCTACATCTTAAAACCAGAGAGTCTAAACTTGGTCTTGGTACAGCTTATCTTTTAGGATTTAAATGGGCGATAGAAAATAAATTTAATTACGTTATTTCAATGGATGCTGATTTTTCCCATAATCCTTTAGATATTGAAAAGCTATATAATTCGTGTGTTTATGATAATAATGATCTTTCAATAGGTTCAAGATATATCAAAGGAATTAATGTAGTGAATTGGCCATTAGAAAGGATAATACTTTCCTATTTGGCTTCCTGGTATGTGAGGATTATTACCGGAATGAATATAAAAGATCCAACTTCAGGGTTTGTGTGTTACTCTATAAAAACCTTAAAAAGATTATCTTTAAATTCTATAAGGTTTAACGGATACGCATTTCAAATTGAAATGAAATTTAAATTGTTTTTAATGAAATATATATTGAATGAAATCCCTATAATTTTCACTGATAGAGAATTTGGCAAATCAAAACTTGACGGTTCAATTATCGGAGAAGCTTTTTTTGGAGTTATTTCTATGAAATTAAAAAGTATATTTTCAAGATAGATTATGAAAAGGACTTTAATAAAAAATTGCAATATTATTAATGAAGGTGAAATTTTTGAATCTGATATTTTAATTGAAGACTCAATAATTACAAAAATTTCAAATTCTATCAGTCCAAACTATCCAAACACGAAAATTATCGATGCTGAGGGAAATTATATAATACCAGGGCTTATAGACGATCAAGTACATTTTAGAGAGCCTGGTTTAACTCACAAAGGAAATATTTTTTCTGAGTCGCGGGCTGCAGTAGCAGGAGGTATAACCTCATTTTTTGAGATGCCCAACACTAATCCTAACACAACAACAATTAATGAGCTTAATAAGAAATTTGAAATTGCTAAAAATAATTCTCTTGCAAATTACTCGTTTATGTTTGGAGGAACTAACACGAATCTTGAAGAAATTTTAAAAAATGATTTTTCAGAAATTCCAGCTGTTAAACTATTTCTTGGATCATCTACTGGAAACATGTTAGTTGATGACATAGACTCATTAGAAAAAATTTTTTCTAACGTAGAGATACCTATTGCTACCCACTGCGAAGATGAGCAAACAATAAAAAATAATTTAAAACTTCATCAAGATACATTTGGAAATAACATTCCAATCAATTATCACCCAAAAATTAGAAGTGAAGAAGCTTGTTATATTTCCTCAAGCATGGCTATTGGATTAGCAAAAAAAACCGGGGCTAGATTGCATGTGTTTCATCTTTCAACAGCAAAAGAACTAGAATTATTTTCAAATAATATTCCGTTAAAAGATAAGAAGATAACCTCAGAAGTTTGCATCCACCATTTAACTTTTACAGACCAAGATTATGATAAATTTGGAGCTATGATTAAATGGAACCCTGCAATTAAAACAGAAAATGATATGAATATGTTATGGGCTGGGCTTAATAATGATTTGATTGATGTAATTGCTACAGATCATGCTCCACATACAATTGAAGAAAAGTCAAATAACTATACTTCTTGCCCATCTGGAGGTCCATTGGTTCAACATTCATTAGTTTCAATGTTGGAGGCATATCACAACAACAAAATTTCTTTAACCAAAATTGTCGAAAAGATGTGCCATAACCCTGCAATATTATTTGATATAAAAAATAGAGGATACATTAAAGAGGGATATTTTGCTGATCTTGTTATATTTAATTTAAATAACCCTTGGACAGTATCAAAAGACAATATTTTATATAAGTGTTTATGGTCTCCGTTTGAAAATAAGACTTTTAAATCAAGAATTTTACATACAATTGTAAACGGGAATTTAGTTTATTCAAATGGGACAATTATTGACCCTGTCATGGGTATGAAAATCAAATTTAAGAGATGAAAAAAATATTGATCATTACACTTATTTTTTATTCTTGTAATCTTATTAATAAAGAAAAAAATAATATTCCTGAAAATTTAATTTCTGAGGAAAAAATGATAAATATAATTTATGATATGTCATTAATAAGTGTTTCAAAGGGAATTAATAAACGGATTCTTGAAAATAATGGCATGAAACCTAAATCTTATATTTTAAATAAGCACAAAATTGACAGCCTACAATTTGTAAAGAGTAACGAATATTATTCTAAGGATCTTGAAAAATATTTATATATATATGAAAGTGTGTTAAAAAGGTTAGAAATTAACAGGGAGATTATAGTGGATAGTATAGAATATTATAAAAAAAATAGAGCTCAGAGAAGTAAGCAGATAATTAGCGAGGAGCAAAAAAATAACAGGTTGACTAAACCTAAAAAACCATATCGTTCAGAAATTTTAAAAAATTAGATTATCTTACAATAGATTAATTTACCAAAAATGAGTGACTTTATTAAAGAGTTAAAATGGCGTGGTTTAATTCACGATTTTACACCTGGAATTGAAGAGTTTTTACACGAAAAACCAAGGTCTGCTTATATTGGTTTTGACCCAACTTCAGATTCATTACATATTGGTAGTTTAGTACCAATCATGCTTTTATCGCATTTTCAAAGATCAGGTCATAAGCCCATTGCTTTAATAGGAGGTGCAACCGGAATGATTGGAGATCCATCTGGAAAATCATCCGAAAGAAATCTTTTAGACGAAAAGACATTAAGACAAAATGAGCATTGTTTAAAAAAACAATTATCTAGTTTTTTATCTTTTGAAGATAAATCAAAAAACCATGCTCTTCTTTTAAACAATTATGACTGGATGAAAAAAATTTCTTTTTTAGAGTTCATTAGAGATATTGGAAAACACATTACTGTCAATTACATGATGTCTAAAGATTCGGTTAAAAATAGAATTTCATCAGATTCCGGTAACGGAATGAGTTTTACTGAATTTACCTATCAAATGGTTCAAGGATTTGACTTTTTATTTCTAAGTCGAAGTAATAAGTGTTCCATTCAAATGGGAGGTAGTGATCAGTGGGGTAATATTACTACCGGCACAGAGCTTATTAGAAGAATAGATAAGGGAAAAGGCTATGCCCTGACTTGTCCTTTGATTACAAAGTCCGATGGCTCTAAATTTGGCAAGTCTGAAGACGGAAATATATGGCTTGACTCTCAAAAAACATCGGTTTATAAATTTTATCAATATTGGCTAAATACATCTGATGTGGACGCAAAAAATTATATTAAAATTTTTACTTTTTTAAGTAAAGATGTAATCGAAAAATTGATAGTTGATCATGAAGCCAATCCTCATTTAAGAATATTACAAAAAAAATTAGCATCTGAAATTACAGAAATTGTTCATAGTACTGACGAGTTAAACAATGCTGTTAAAGCATCTGAAATTCTTTTTAGTAAAGATTTTTTGAAAGAAATTCAAGAGATAGATGAACAGGTTTTTTTGGATATTTTTGAAGGAGTAACTACTTGTGAAATATCAGGAGATGAAATAAAAAATGGTCTCGATATTATAAAATCTCTTTCTGAGATTTCAGGGTTTTTATCTTCTAAATCTGAAGCAAGAAGAGCTCTCAAGGAAAATTCCATCTCTGTTAACAAGACCAAAGTCAATGAAAGTTATAAATTAACAAATGCAGATTTAATTAATAACAAATACATTGTTCTTAACAGAGGTAAGAAAAAAACATTTATAATTAAGGTTAAGTAATTAGATTAATAAATTACATCCCCTAATGTCACTGTTGTCGATTCTTCCTAGAATTTCGAATTTTGACTCAGCTACCATTTTTCCAAGATCATCCGTAGCTATAAAACTGCAAGAATATATGTTAGCTAAGTCAATTATATTAATACCTCCTGTTTTTTTGTTTGAGTTCAAATTATTGGCGTCATTAATATCTCTTATAAATATTTTCATCCATTTTGGACATTTAAAAATTCCGTTTTTTTTTGAATATGCTTGTGATAGTAGCTCAGTCATTCCATATTCACTTTGAATATTTTTAGTTCCAAAACCAGATTTTAAAATTTCATGTAGTTCGCTTTTGATCATTTCTTTTCTTTTTCCTTTCATCCCCCCCGTTTCTATGATTATGGTATTTTTTAATTTGATTTTTTTGACTTCAATTAAATCCAATAAGGCATATGAAACTCCAATTAAAATAATCTTCTTGCCTAAATTTTCCAGTTCTAACAATTTATAAATTAAACTTTCATATTTTTCCAAATAAAAACCACTTTCATTACAATTTGATTTTTGAATTAATTTATTAACCATATAAATCAAAGAAGAGCTTTTATTTTCTAAGTAGTTGGGAAGAAGTCCAATGATTGTATAATCACGTGGATCGCCAAAATTTTCTTGGAAATTTGTCAGAAATGATTTCTCGTATAAATTTAGGTCCGAAACAAAATGTTTACTGCTAATTTTATTTGTAGTTCCACTGCTAAAAAATGTTTTTTCAATTTTTTTTGAGCTTAGTATTTTATGTGTTTTAAAAAAAGATATAGGAAGAAATGGGATTTCTAAAATTTCTTGAACATTTTCTAAATTTTTATTATTTAGATTACAAAATTGTCTGTAGACCCTATTATTTTTATATTGAAAATCATAAATTTTTAAAGCTAAGTCCTTAAAATATGTAGGATCAGAAATTTTAAAAATGTCATCAATATCGATCATAATTTTGAAAATAATTTTAGAAAACAGACACCAATTCTATGTTATGTTATTGTTACCAATTTTAAATAATCAAATTTATATGAAATAACTTTCTTAATTTGTAATTCAATAAATTAATTGTTTTGGAAACTAATAATTTTAAAATTCTACTTGTTGACGATGAGCCCGATATTTTAGAAATTATCTCATACAGTTTAAAAAATGCAGATTATGATGTCTACACTGCTTCTAATGGTTTAGAAGCAATTAAAATTGCAAAAAAAATTGAGCCTCATTTAATCATTCTTGATGTAATGATGCCTGAAATGGATGGTATTGAAGCATGTGAAATAATTAGAAATGATTCCAAGATCGGAAAAACTTTAATTACATTTCTTTCTGCAAGAGGAGAAGATTACAGTCAAATAGCAGGCTTTAATGCCGGTGCAGATGATTATATTACCAAACCGATTAAGCCTAAGGTACTATTGAGTAAAGTCAAATCTTTATTGAGGAGAATTTCTGATGACGAAGCTGAAATAATAAAATATGGAGAACTTATAATAGATAGGTCCAGTTATAAAGCTACATTTGAAAAAAATGAAATTTCATTACCAAGAAAAGAGTTTGAATTGCTATTTTTATTAGCGTCAAAACCTGGCAAGGTATTTAAAAGAGAATTCATACTGGAATCAATTTGGGGTAAAGATGTTATTGTAGGTGACAGAACTATAGACGTTCATATCCGAAAACTTAGAGAGAAAATTGGCGATTCATACTTTAAAACCATAAAAGGAGTTGGCTATAAATTTAAAATTTGAAACCAAACACATTTAAATCCAATCCTTACAGTTTCTCCACTGTAACCTCTTTGTATATTTCTTTAGCTGTTCTAATTTTGACTAATGCTGAAAACATTTTTCAAATACAATGTTCAGGACTTTGTTTTTTAGAGGAAATAATTTTGATTATATTTTCAGCTAAATCTTTAATTCTGTCGTCTTTATTATTTTTTATCTCTTTTATTGTCATTCAAATTAGGGTTCAAAAGACATTTTTAAATCGAATTAGAAAAATTTATGAAGATTTAAATTTTAAATCCGATTTTTTAATTTCAACCTCTAGCATTGTTCCTAACATGGAGGGATTAATTGAAGATCTTAGTGAACTTGCAAAAATAAAGAAAACCGAAATTGAGTCTTTAAAAAGAGAAGATGAGTACAGAAAAGAGTTTATCGGAAATGTAGCACATGAATTAAAAACACCCTTATTTTCAATTCAGGGGTATATTTCAAATTTAATAGATGGGGCAGCAGGCGATAAAGAATTATTAGCAAAATATCTAAAAAGAGCTGATAAAAGTGTTGAAAGGCTTACATACATAATTAAAGATTTAGATTTAATAACTCAAATTGAGGCTTCAACGTTGAAATTAGAAATATCTTCTTTCAACATAATAGCTCTTGTAAATGAGATTATTGATGAACTTGAAATTTCTGCATCAAAAAAGAAAATAAAATTATTATTAGATAATCAATTTAAAGGAGAGATCATTGTTAGGGCAGATAAAAACAGAATTCAGCAAGTATTGGTTAACTTGATTTCAAACTCAATAAATTATGGGAAAGAAAAAGGAACTACTGAAATTACTTTTCAAGCTGAAAATGATAAATGTCTAATAAGAGTTAACGATAATGGATTGGGCATTACTGAAGAAAATATGCCTAGACTATTTGAAAGATTTTACAGGGTAGATGTAAGTAGAAGTAGAAGCCATGGCGGATCAGGATTAGGATTATCAATTGTCAAACATATTATTGATGCTCATGGTGAATCTATTAATGTTGTGTCTGCTATTGGTATTGGTAGTGAATTTTCTTTCACCTTAAAAAAATCATAAATTCCCCTAAATTAATTAGTTTAGCCAATCAAAATTAAATCAATTGGGAAGTAAAAATAAACTAAAGAGATTTAAAGAAAATTTGACTTTCAAAAATGTAATTCAACCTTCAAGAGAAATATTGGTTGATAACAATTTTGAGTACAAAGGAAAATGGAATGATTTATTTTTTAAAAATAATAACCCAATAATAATTGAATTAGGTTGCGGAAAGGGTGAATACTCAATTGAATTAGCAAAATTAAATCCAGAAAAAAATTTTATTGGAATTGACATAAAAGGAGCAAGGTTTTGGAGAGGAGCAAAAACTGCAATTGATGAAGGATTAAATAATATCGCTTTTGTAAGATCTCAAATAGAATTAATTGATAAAATATTTTCAAAGGGGGAAGTTTCTGAAATATGGATTACATTTCCTGATCCTCAGATAAAATTTAAAAGAGAAAAACATAGACTTATTAATTTAAAATTTATAAATCTTTATAAGAATATTTTAGTCCCTAATGGAATTATAAATTTAAAAACCGATAGTGAATTTCTACATGGTTACATGTTAGGATTAATAAAGTCAACAAAGTTTTTAGAGCTTATATATTCCAATCATAACATCTATAATAATTCTGGTGCACCAGACGATGTTTTATCAATTCAAACCTTTTATGAGTTAAAATTTTTAAAACAAAAAAAGCCAATAACATTTATAAATTTTAAGGTTTTAAAATAATTATGAAAGAAGAAATTACTTTTTTTAAAAAAGTTTATAAAGTGGTTAAAAATATTCCGACTGGAAGAGTTTCTACTTATGGTTTAATAGCAAAATATCTTGGTGCACCTAAAAGTTCAAGAGTTGTAGGATATGCTATGAATGTATCACATAAAATTCATAATGTCCCGGCTCATAGAGTTGTAAATAGGATCGGTTTACTAACAGGAAAGCATCACTTTTCAGGATCAAACATGATGAAAGAATTATTAGAAAGTGAAGGGGTTAAAGTAAAAAATAATATTATTATAGATTTTAAAAATGTTGTTTGGGATCCTTCAAATGAGTTAGATTAATAATCATTTTTTCTATTAAAATTTTTTAATTCATAGTATATTTGTAAAAATTTACTTTGTGGAAATATCGAAGGCAAATATTCTTAAAATTTTAGAAAAACTAGATAAAAAAGATTTCAAAATTATTAATTTAAATATTTTTGGAGAAGAGATCATTTTAGATATTTCTACTACAAACCCCACTTTACAATCAAAAAAAAACATTGAGAATTCTATTAAAAAATTAATACAAGAAAATATCAATTCTGAATTTGACCTAAAAACGAATTTTAAAGTCGAAAAAGCTGAAATAACACCAAATCAAATAAAAGGTGAGCCTATTAAGGGCATAAAGAATATAATTGCAATTGCTTCAGGAAAGGGAGGAGTTGGAAAATCAACTGTAACGTCAAACTTAGCCATATCACTTTCAAAGATGGGCTTCAAGGTAGGTATTTTAGATGCAGATATTTACGGACCTTCAATTCCGATTATGTTTGACATAGCCGATGCTAGACCATTAAGCATTACAATAGATGGCAAAAATAAAATGAAGCCGGTTGAAAATTATGGAATTAAAATTTTATCTATTGGTTTTTTCACTAAACCTGATCAAGCGGTTATTTGGAGAGGGCCAATGGCTTCAAAAGCTTTAAATCAAATGATTTTTGATGCTGACTGGGGAAATCTTGATTTTTTATTGGTTGATTTACCTCCCGGAACAGGTGATATTCATTTAAGTATTTTACAAGCTCTTCCAGTTACCGGAAGTATAATTGTAAGTACCCCTCAAAATATTGCATTGGCTGATGCAAGAAAAGGAATTGCAATGTTTAAACAAAAAAGTATAAATGTTCCAGTGCTCGGTTTGATTGAAAATATGGCCTATTTTACTCCTTACGAATTACCAGAAAATAAATATTATATTTTCGGGAAACACGGAGCCAAGAATTTATCTGACGACATGAAAGTTAAATTTTTGGGAGAAGTTCCTATTGTACAAAGTATTAGAGAAGCTTCAGATTTTGGACATCCAGCATCATTGCAAGAAGATTCAAAAATTTCATTAACTTTCAGAGATATTACAAAAAATATGGTTTCTGAATTAGTAAAAAGGAATAAGGACTTACCTCCCTCTGAAATTTTAAAAATTACAACAATGGCAGGTTGTTCTGCTGTAAACAAAAAAAATGAATAAAACATTAGAAAACAATATAGAAGTTGCTTTAGATGAAATCAGACCATTTTTAAAGAATGACGGAGGTGATATTTCTCTGGTATCTTTTGATAAGAATACTGTTAAGGTAAAATTTGAGGGTGCCTGCTCAACATGTACCGTAAATCAGATGACATTAAAATCTGGAGTAGAAATGATTATTAAGAAACATGCGCCAGAAATTGAGCATGTTATTAGTGTAGAATAAGGTTAGTTGATGATTAAAACTGATATTATTATCATTGGTGCTGGCCCTGTTGGCCTTTTCGCAGTATTTGAAGCTGGTTTGCTAAAAATGAAGTGTCATTTAATTGATATACTTCCAAAACCTGGAGGTCAATGTATCGAGTTGTATCCAAAAAAACCTATATATGATATACCTGCTTACCCAGAAATTTTAGCTGGTGATCTTATAGATAATTTACTAAAACAAAATAGTCAATTCAAACCAGGATTTACATTAGGTGAAAAAGCAGAAAAATTAATAAAGAATCATGATGGCAGCTTTAACGTAATAACAGATAAAGGAACAGTTCATAATGCCCCTATTGTAGTTATTGCTGGTGGATTAGGTGGGTTTCAGCCTAGAAAACCAACCTTTGATGGAATTCAAAAATTTGAAGATAAAGGAGTTTTATATTTTATTAGGGAGCCCCAGACTTTTAAGGATAAAAATATAATTATAGCTGGTGGTGGAGATTCAGCATTAGATTGGACTATAGAATTATCTAAAATTGCTAAAAAAGTAACTCTTATTCATAGAAGAAATGAATTTAGAGGAGCTAATGATTCCGTAGAAAAAGTACAATATTTAAAGGATAAAAACAAAATTGATCTGTTGACACCTGCAGAAGTTATTTCCCTTAATGGCAATGAAAAATTAAATTCTGTAGTAGTAAGAAATAATAATTCTGAAATTGAAATTGAAACGGATTATTTTATTCCACTTTTTGGATTAACACCTAAACTTGGTTCAATTTCTGATTGGGGATTAGAAATCGAAAAAAATTCAATATTAGTAAATAATTCTTTGGATTATCAAACTAATATTCCGGGTGTTTTTGCAATTGGTGACATCAACACTTACCCAGGAAAATTAAATCTTATATTGTGCGGTTTTCATGAAGCAGCGTTAATGTGTCAAGCAGCGTTTAAAATAATAAACCCCGAAAAGAAATTCATCCTAAAATATACGACTGTTTCTGGAGTGGAGGGGTTTGATGGATCAATGAAAAAAGCTGAAGGTTCAGTTGTTAAATCTATCAAATAGTTTACTAAAAAATCTTAACAGTTTATTTTCTTTAAAGCTATACCTAGCTATTCATTTTTCATAATTTAGAGAGTAAGTTTCATTATCATTTGATCTTTCCTTAGTCCAATCAATAGTATTTTCTAATTGGTCATATATAGCATCCCATAATAAAATCCTTTTATTTAATGCTGTTATAGAAATATCTTCAATTTCTTGCCACTTTATTTTATCATTTTTAGCTAACTCTGTGACCATTTCTAAGGCCATTGGGCCATGTTCATCTTCATCTAACTCAATGTGTCTTTCAAAATAATATATTAGTTTAGATATGTCTATTTCTGTTATATTTTTTTGAAATTCATGAAGAATTTCATTGAACATATTAGGTATCAAATTTTCTCTTCCAAATGTAAAAATTGCTGCAATCTTGTGAGCCTTTCCTTCTTCGATAACGGAAAAAGTAAATTTTAAAAATTCTTTTATATTGGGGTGTATTTCTAAATTATCGATTGTTTTAAAAATATCATCTGAATTTATCATCTTGGTTATTAAGTCAGTAGATTTCTTAGTTGATGCGCCAATATCTTCCATGGCATCTAAATATAATTCATAATGACTTTTTCTATCACCTTCCTGGTTTACGTCTGTCTCTTCAGCAAGTACAATTTCATTAATAAGGTAAGCCGTTTGAGAATTTTTATTAGGCCCCCAAGGAGTTTTTGTACAGGTTAAATTTATTTGTAAGGCTTTTAATAATGACATGAAATCCCATACTGCATAAATATGATTTTCGGTGAAAGTTTGTAAATCTTCAATTTTACTAATCCTAGAGTAAAGTCTGTGATTTAACAGCTTATCTCTTATTGGTTTTATTTTATTTTCTATATAATTTATATCCACATTAATTATTTAAAAGCATTAAGACCGGTAATATCTAATCCAGTTATTAGTAAATGTATGTCATGAGTTCCTTCATATGTGATTACACTTTCTAAATTCATCATATGCCTCATAATTGAATAGTCGCCAGTAATTCCCATTCCTCCTAAAATTTGTCTTGCTTCTCTAGCGATTTTAATTGCCATTTCAACATTATTTCTTTTAGCCATTGAAATTTGAGCAGAAGTTGCTTTTCCTTCGTTTTTTAAGGTACCCAATCTCCAAGCTAATAATTGGGCCTTAGTAATTTCGGTTATCATTTCAGCTAATTTTTTTTGTTGTAACTGAAAACCGCCAATTGGTCTTCCAAATTGAACTCTTTCTTTACTGTATCTCAAAGCAGTATCATAACAATCCATAGCAGCACCTATAGCACCCCAAGCTATTCCGAATCTAGCAGAGTCAAGACATCCAAGTGGAGCACCCAAACCAGATTTATTTGGGAGAAGATTTTCTTTTGGCACTTTCACATCAGTAAAAATTAATTCTCCTGTTGAACTTGCCCTTAAAGACCATTTATTATGAGTTTCAGGTGTAGTAAATCCTTCCATTTCCCTTTCAACAATTAACCCATGAATTCTACCCTCTTCATTTTTAGCCCAGACAATTGCAATATCCGCAAAAGGAGCATTTGAAATCCACAATTTAGCTCCGTTTAACAAAAGGTGATCTCCTTTGTCTTTAAAATTAGTGGTCATCCCTCCAGGGTTTGACCCGTGGTCAGGCTCTGTTAAGCCAAAACATCCCATAAGTTCACCTGTTGCCAATCTTGGTAAAAACTTCGTTTTTTGTTCTTCACTACCGTATTTCCAAATTGGATACATTACAAGAGAAGACTGAACTGAAGCTGTAGATCTTATTCCTGAATCTCCTCTTTCTATTTCTTGCATTAGTAATCCATAAGAAATATTATCAAGTCCAGGTCCACCGTATTTTTCTGGGATATAAGGACCAAAAGCACCAATATCAGCTAATTCCTTAATTATATGATTAGGAAATTCTGCTTTTTGAGCATATTCTTCAATTATTGGAGAAATAGATTTTTTCACCCAATCTCTGGCTGAATCTCTAATTAACTTGTGTTCATCTGTAAGTAGGTCATCAAGACAGTAATAATCAGGAGCCTCAAAAAGATCAGGTTTCATATATATAAATTTTTTACAAATTTAATTAATGCCTCTTTAAGATTAAAGTTTTTTTAATTTATTTATTATTTAAAAACTTGGAAATAAGTGAATGAAAATGATGAACTCCTTTTTCCATAGACGGAGAAAATCTTCCGGTACTATAAAATGATGATTTAATCCCTTTTTGAACGTTTTGAACAATTTCTTCATCTTCCATTTCTACTTTATCCAAATCTCCACTAGCACCAAGATTTAATTTTGATTCGTTAAAAACATAAGACCTAAATAATATTTTAGTTTTAGATTTAGACAAAGGGCATACTAGATTTATTGATATTCCCCATGGATAAAAATTTAACATCAAATTTGGAAATATCCAATAGTAATATGCCGCAATATTTTTTCCAAAATCTTTGTGAGATTCCGGAATTTCAAAACACTCACTTTTATTTTTTCCATAACCAATTTGAAGATTAAAAAAATTATCTATTTCTGTGTGATAATTCTTGTAGTCTAATACTTCGTTTAGGTCCTTATGAACAAATGGAACATGAAACCCTTCTAAATAATTATCACAATATAATGCCCAATTTGCATCAATATAGTAGTCTTTTGAAAGTTTTAAATCGGGTTTGATATCATCCAAGGGTAAAAACCCAATTCTGTTTTCAATTTTATTTAAAACTTCTTCAATTTGAAATTCAGGATTTAGTCCTAAAAACAGAAGTTTTTTCCAATTATAAGACGGAAACTTGTGTAAATTATCACATTCTCTTGGAAAATTATTAGTTTCTTTGAATTCAGGCATAAATTCAAAAACACCTTTATTATTAAATCTTCTTCCATGGTAAGAACAAGTAATTTTTTTTGAAATACATTTTTCCTTAACAAGAATAT
>CACEKJ010000015.1 GCA_902560045.1 uncultured Bacteroidota bacterium
TGGGGAGGTAGTCCTGAAAGATTTATTATTGAAGACGCAGACGAATTTCTTATCGATGGTGAAAATCTTCTAAGTATTCAAGTGCATAATATTTCAGACACGTCTTCTGACATGACATTAATCCCTTTTTTATCTGCGTATTATAACGTTGATACATCAGAAGGAATATCACCTCCTTCAATTTTGGATTTAGAAAGCGAGTTATCACCCTTACATACAGATTTTAAATTATCTGCATCAGGTGATTCGTTATTTTTAAAAAATGAAAACGGAGATGTAATTGATTCTTTAATCGTACCTGCTTTGTCAGCGAATATTTCATATGGTGTCTCATTTTCTAACCAGTTGGTTGTATATGATACGCCAACCCCCGGAGAATTAAATGACTCCGCTGAATTTGAGGGTGTTTTAGCAGTTCCCTTAATTTTCTCCCATGACGGTGGAATTATTAACACAAACATAAACCTTGAGATTACAGGTCAAGGGGATGAGGAAATTAGATATACATTAGATTTTACTGAACCAACTATTAATTCTGAGTTATATACTGGACCAATTTCAATTCAGCAAAATAGTATTGTTAGAGCAAAAGCATTTAAAGAAAATTACATTTCATTACATTCCAACACAAGAAATTATTTTTTTAATATTCAGAGTGATTTACCAATAATTCATCTTGTTAGTGATGAGTATAATTTGTTCGATGATGATTATGGAATATACGCTTATGGGGATGACTATAATTCAAATTATCCGTATTTCGGAGCTAATTTTTGGCAAGATTGGGAGCGTCCAGTTCACATATCTATGTACGAGGATAATAACTTAGTTTTTAATTCAAATGGAGGTATAAAAATTTATGGAGCATATAGTAGAGGATGGGATCAAAAATCTCTAGCCCTATATGCGAGAAACGATTATGGTGCAGGAGATTTTGAATATCAATTTTTTGATGATTTAACTTATGATTCTTTTGAATCATTGGTCCTGAGAAACTCTGGAAATGATTGGATGAGAACAAACTTAAGAGATGCAGCGATTACAAGTTTGATGAAAAATTCAGGTCTCGACTACCAAAGTTTTAAAACAGTTTCCTCCTACATAAATGATAATTATTGGGGTCTTTATAATCTCAGAGAAAAAGTGAGTGAAAATTTCATAGCATCAAAGCACGATGTAGATGCAGATGATGTAACTATGTTAACCAATAATGCTGAAATGGTTGACGGTGATAATCAAGAATATATTGAACTAACAGCCTTTATACAGCAGAATAATTTTTATAATCAGGATAACTATAATTACGTTTCTGATCAAATAGATATTGATAACTTCATTATTTACAATGTAGCTCAAATTTATATGGATAACAGAGATTACCCTGGAAATAATATAAAATACTGGAAGGTTCCTGGGGGTAAATGGAAGTGGATTTTATATGATACAGATTTTGGTTTTGCAGGCCAATGGTGGTCTGAATGGGATCAGTACTATGCCCACACATTTAATACTTTAGACTTTATACTTTCTGGTAATCAAACTACATGGGCTAATCCCCCATGGGCTACATTATTTTTAAGAAAGCTTATGCAAAATGAAGAATTCCGTCACAAATTCATAAACAGATTTGCTGACGAAATGAATACAAGATTTTTACCCAGCAATGTCACTGATCATTTTTTAGAAATTCATGATAACATGTACAATGAGATGTTAAATCATATTGATAGATGGATACAAAGTGAACCTTGGGTCAATGTAAATACTGTATATCAATTTGTGGACAACATGAATAATTTTGCAATAAACAGGCAACCAATTGTAAAACAACAAATTTTAAATGAATTTAATTTGGATAATTATTTTGAGGTTAGACTTTACAATGATAACCCTGAAAGAGGTTATATAAGGGTAAATAATAATTTGAGGATTCAAGAAGAGCAATGGGGTGGAGATTATTTTGAAGATGTGCCAATTATATTAAAAGCTATTGCTGAATCTGGTTATGAATTTTCTCATTGGAGTGGGCTAATTGACTCAACAGACCCAGAAATTGAAATAAATTTAATTGACACCTCACAAATTACTGCTCATTTTAATCCCAGTGATGAATTAAATATTGTAATTAATGAAATCAATTACAAATCTTCTGATGATTTTGATACTGGAGACTGGATTGAATTATATAATCCAAATGAGGATGAAATAGATATTTCAGGTTGGGTCTTAAAAGATAGTAATGATTCTAACGAGTTCATTTTTCCTCAAGGTACAATTATTGAAGCTACTTCCTTTTTAGTAATTGTCAGAAAATCTGATGACTTCTCGAACTTTTTCCCTGAAATAACATCCTTTATTGGCGAGTTTGACTTTGGTCTTTCCGGGTCAGATGCAGTAAGACTATTTGATAATGAACTGGTTATTCATGATGAAGTATATTACGAATCTTCTGATCCTTGGCCAGTATTATCCGACGGAGATGGGTATACCTTAGAGCTTATTGATCCATTATATGATAATATATTACCAGAGAATTGGACTAATATCAATTACCATGGAAGTCCTAATGCTGTTAATTCCGCTACAGCATCAATTTCTGAAGTTGAAGATATGTATTCGAGGATATATCCTAACCCTTTTGTAAGTGATTTGTATATTTTATTTGAACTAAATAACAGAGAAAACACTACAATTCAACTTTTTGATCTCAAAGGATCCCTTATCAGCGTTATTCACCAGGGGGTTCTAAATGCTGGAATGCATAAAATAAGAAGAAATTTTGAAGATTTGAATTCTGGAATTTATTTGTTAAAAATCAAGACATCTTCTGGAGTTTCAAAAACCGAAAAATTAATAAAATTTTAAGCAGAAAAGTCTTTCTTTAGCAAGTGAGGTCTTTCGCTATATATTTTAATGATTAATTCTCCAAAAAGTGTATTTGCCCATGCAAACCAAGATCTAAAATAATTTTCTGGATTGTCTTTATCAAAGGCTTCATGCATAAATCCTGTTCCTGCATGGGTATTTATAAGCATTTGAATACATTTTGTAATCTCAGAATCATTATCACTAGTCATAGCTCTAAGTATTATGCCCATGGGCCATATTTTATCTTTTCCGGTGTGAGGACTAGCCTGTCCTTCTGCTGATTTTCCTTTTAAAAAATAGGGGTTATTTTCACTTAATAGGAATTTTCGAGTATTTAAATAAATTTCATCATTTAAAAAGGTTGGGTCAAGATATCCTAATGACATCAGAGAGGGTACGTTGGCATCATCCATAAATAAGTTATTTCCAAAACCATCAATTTCGTAGGCATATATTTTTCCAAAATCAAGATGTTCTTTAACAGCATACTTTTTTATTGCTGAATCTATCTCCTTTGAAAGGCTTAAACATCTTTGCGAAAAATGAATATCAATATCTTCACCTATAAATATTTCAGAAAGCTGTTTCATAGAAATAGAAGCAAAAATATTTGAAGGAATTAAAAAAGGATACATTGTTGCGTCATCAGACGGCCTAAACATTGAACAAATTAATCCATTTGGCTTAAACGGTCTTCCTGTTCCAGAAAATAGAGGCGCATCAACCATCGCTGATCCAAATCTTACAAATCTGTAAGGAGATTTACCGTTTTTTCTTTGTTCAGTTAAAAATGTGTCTAAAATAATTCTGGCTGATTTAATCCATGTTTCGTCAAAAATTGAATTATCATTTGTCAGTTTATAATAATGGTAACTTAATCTAATTACATAGCATAATGAGTCAACTTCCCATTTTTGTTCATGAACACCTGCAATTGGAGTTGGCACATCTTGATTATGAGCAGATATTTTTGATAAATCTTTATAAAATGAATTTGCGTAGGGATCCCTAATTACGCACTTTGCTTGCCTATTTATTAATCCTTTAATTAGATTTTTAATTTTCACATCTTTTTTTACTAATGGCAAATAAGGCCATACTTGAGCTGTAGAGTCGCGAAGCCACATAGCGTCTATATCCCCTGTGATTATAAAAGTATCAGGCTTGCCGTTTATGATTTCATAATCTACTGTAGTGTCAATTGTATTGGGATAACAGTTTTCAAACATCCAAGACAACTCTTTATTTTTAATTTTAGATTTTATAAAGCTGATAGTTTCTTCTACCGCATCACTTTGATAAGTTCTATTTTTTTCTAACGGTCTGTTTGAAAAGAAGTCATTTTTATATGCAATAGACTTTCCAAAAACAGGGATAGTGGTAAGGCTTAATCCCATCAAGCCAGTGTTTTTTATAAAATTTCTCCTATTCATTAAAATTTGGTCTTTCCTAAATTTAATTATCTTTGAGTATTAAACAAAATATAAAATGAATAACATAGCATTATTATTAATAAGAATTGTATTTGCTGGATCTATGCTTTATGGTCATGGTTTAAGTAAATTTTATAGATTAATTGAAGGGAATTTAAGTTTTGCAAATCCGATAGGTATAGGCGAAGCTCCAACATTAGTTCTTGCCGTTTTTTCTGAATTTTTAGCCCCCTTATTTATTTTAATAGGTTATAAAACTAAGATTTTTAGTTTCTTTCCTGCAGCTACTATGTTTGTTGCAGCTTTTATTGTTCATTTAAGTGATCCTTTTGCTAGAAAAGAAAAAGCAATTTTATTTTTAATCGGATTTATTGTGATTATGATGATGGGGCCTGGAAAGTATTCTATCGATAGAAAATTTTCTTAACAAATTATCAATTTTACTCATTTTATTTTATTGTTTTTCTAATAAAGCAATGATAAATTAAAATATTCATAAAATTACTACCTCTTTATTGTACAGATATAAATTAGTCGTACTTTTGTGGCTGAATTAAACTAAATCGTTTTCTTAAAATGAAGTTAAGAGCTAAACTACTGGCATTATTGCTATTCGTTGCATCATTTAATTACGCCCAATCAATTTTGGTTAGTGGATTAGTTGTTGATGAAGGTGGAAATCCTCTTCCTGGGGTTACAGTTTTAATTGAAGGCACAAATCGTGGTGCATCAACTACTTTTGAAGGCACCTATGCCATAAAAGCAGATAATGTAGATCAAAATATTCAATTTTCTTACATTGGCTTTGAATCACAATCAATACTAATTTCAGATCAAAAGAATATTGATGTCATACTTGTTGAAAGTCTTGAATCTTTAGAAGAAGTTCAGGTAGTTGCATTTCAGAAGCAAAAGAAAAATAGTGTTATCGGATCTATAAATACGATTAACCCGTCTGAATTAAAAATTCCAACCTCCAACATTACAAATGCAATGGCAGGAAAACTAGCAGGAATGATTTCTTATCAAAGATCAGGGGAGCCCGGAGCAGATAATGCCGAATTTTTCATCAGGGGTGTAACAAGTTTTGGTTATGCAAATAACCCCCTCATATTAATTGATGGTTTAGAAGTAACTACAAATGATTTAGCGAGAATAGAACCGGATAACATAGCAAGTTTCTCAATAATGAAAGACGCAACGGCTACCTCCTTATATGGTGCTAGGGGTGCAAACGGAGTTATCTTGGTGACAACAAAAGAAGGTAAAAAAGGAAAGGCTAAAGTTTCATTTAGATATGAAAATTCAATTTCAGCACCTTCACAAACTAACGAATTTTTAGGAGGTGTAGATTACATGAATTTATATAATAGGGCCACAAGAACTAGAGACGCATCAGCTCCGCTAACTTATAGTATTTCAAAAATATATGGGACATTAAATGGTGGTGACCCAAACATATACCCAAATGTTAATTGGTACAACGAATTATTTAAAGATTATACAATTAACAGAAAGGCAAATTTAAATGTTAATGGAGGGGGTGACATTGCACAATATTATTTATCAGTTTCCCACAATAATGACACGGGATTACTCAAAGTGGACCCTCTAAATAATTTCAATAATAATATAGATATTAAAAGATCAAACTTAAGAGCAAACATTAATATTGATTTAACTAACTCCACTAAAATCGCCGTTAAATTCTATTCATTATTTGAAAGATATAATGGTCCTTCTGTCTCTGCAAATGATATTTTTGGCTCTGTTATGCAGGCAAATCCTTCGAATTTTCCAAAGTATTTTGCTTACCAAGACAATTTAGGATACAATCATACATTATTTGGTAACAAAGGAAATGGTGGGTTTCCTAACCCTTATGCTGATATGGTAAAAGGATATAAGGACAGATTCACAAACACAATATTTTCCCAGGTACAAATTGAGCAAGATTTAAGTTTTATAACTGAGGGATTAAAATTCAGAGGTATGGCTTCTGTAAGAACATATACCGAAAATGAAAATTCTAGAGAATATACACCTTTTTATTACGGAATGGCAGAGGTAGAAACCGAATTGGGAATAGAAAATTATCTCTACAGAATTCAAGAAGGAACAGAATTTTTAAATAATCCTTCAGTAAATAATTTTGGTAATAGTAGGTTTTATTATGAGTTTGTCACTGAATACAATAGAAAGTTTAAAGAGCTTCATGAAGTTGGAGGTCTACTTGTTTTTAATTTTAGTGAATCTTTAAATACAATTGGTGGAAATAGTGCATTTTCAACCTTACCCTCAAGAAATATGGGTTTATCTGGTAGATTCTCATATAATTACGATAGTAGATATTTTACAGAATTTAATTTTGGATACAATGGCTCTGAAAAATTTGCAAAAAATAATAGATTTGGATTTTTCCCTTCAGTTGGGTTTGGTTGGATTTTATCTAACGAAGATTGGTTTAATGAAAAGTTACCTGACGTAAACATGCTTAAGTTAAAACTTACTCACGGTTTGGTTGGAAACGATGGGATTTCCAGTGCTGATGACAGATTCTTTTATTTATCAGAAGTAAACTTACAAAGTGATGCTTATGGATATACTTGGGGTACTGATTTTAATAGCTATTATCAAGGATATATAATTGATAGGTACTCAAACTCTGATGTTACGTGGGAAGTAGCAGAAAAAACCAATTATGGACTTGAGTTAGGTCTATTTAACGATTTTAATTTACAAGTAGATTATTTTACAGAGCATAGATCTAAAATATATATGTCTCGTGATTATATACCATCAACAATGGGTTTAACAACTACAATTAGTAGCAACCTTGGAGAAGTTAAATCCAACGGAATTGATTTATCTATTGATTACAACAAGGCATTTAATTCGGGTTTAATTATTTCTGGAAGAGGTAA
Source organism: uncultured Bacteroidota bacterium (assembly GCA_902560045.1). Taxonomy (GTDB): domain Bacteria; phylum Bacteroidota; class Bacteroidia; order Flavobacteriales; family Flavobacteriaceae; genus MED-G13. The sequence continues at coordinate 7,226 of CACEKJ010000015.1, forward strand.
TTTTACATATGCGACCAATGAAGTTCTGATCAATGGTGAACCTGATTATACTTATGATTATCTTAGTAGAATTGGTCATCCGGTTAATCAAGCTTGGGGGTTAGTAGCTGAGAGATTATTTATCGATCAAGCAGATATAGATAATTCGCCCGAACAATTTAACGGGTTTTCTTCCTCCTCTAATGCTTACATGCCAGGAGATATAAAATACACTGATATAAATCAAGATGGGGTAGTAAATGAACTAGATCGTGTTCCTATTGGAAAGCCAACCGTTCCTGAAATTGTTTATGGTTTTGGAGTTTCAGCATCATATAAGGGATATGATTTTTCTGTCTTTATGCAGGGTGTAGCTAGAACATCATTCTTTATTAATCCTAATGATATTTCACCATTTGTTAATGAAAGAAATGCATTGGATGTAATAGCTGACAATCACTGGTCAATTAATAATCCAGATCCAAATGCATTTTGGCCAAGATTATCAACATATGCTATAGCTAATAATGAACAGCAATCTACATGGTGGCAAAGAGATGGTGATTTTCTGAGATTAAAAAATGTTGAAATAGGTTATACCTTCCCTGACAAAAGTTCTGGGTTGTTTTCAGGACTGAATACAAGAATATATTTTACAGGTCTTAATTTACTAACTTTTTCAAAATTTGATTTATGGGATACAGAAATGGGAGGTAATGGTTTAGGTTATCCACCTCAAAAAGTTTATAATATTGGTTTACAGGTTAATTTTTAATTAAAAATTATGAAGAAAAAATTTATCATTATTTTGCTAGCTGGCTTGTTTAGTTGTGACAATTATCTAGACATTGTTCCAGATCAAACACAGCAGGTAGATTTATTGTTTGAAAGAAAAGAAGTTGCATATACAGCATTAGCAACATGTTATGCTTATTTGCCAAAAAATGATGGAGTTTATACATCATTTATGACAATGAGTGATGAAATTACCACACCTATTTCAAAAGAAACTGATGGTGTTAGAATTATGAAAGGTCAGCAATCAGCTTCAAACCCAAAATTTGGTTTATGGTCAGGCTGGTCAGACCAGGGCTCGCTTTGGGAAGGTATAAGACATTGTAATATTCTAATTGAAAACATACACAATGTTGTCGATATGACCGAAGAGGAGATGAATTCATGGGCCGCTGAAGCTAAGTTTTTAAAAGCTTATTATCACTTTTTATTATTTACCTATTATGGACCTATCCCCATTGTTGATGAAAACTTACCTATTTCTGCATCAGATAATGAAGTAAGGGTTAAAAGAAGTACGGTTGATCAGAGTGTTGATTACATTGTTCAAACAATTGATGATGCGATACTTGATTTGCCTGTAAGAGAGCTTAGTTCTAATGATTTAGGCAGGATAGACCAGGTTATAGCTAAATCTATAAAATCACGAGTTCTATTGTATGCAGCTAGTCCTTTATTTAACGGAAATTCTGAAATGTATTCAGGTTTTATTAATGAGGATGGAGAACATTATTTTAATCAAACTTATGATCAAACTAAATGGGATTTAGCTAAAGACGCATCTCTTGATGCAATAAATGCTGCTTTAGAAAATGGAGTTGGATTGTATGAATTTTCATCAACACCTCCAAACTACGAAGATGAATATGAAGAGTCCGAATTTTTAAGAACTTTATATGATCTAAAGTATACTATAGTGGATAAGTGGAATTCAGAATTGATTTGGGGAAATTCAAATCCTGTAAGAGATAATGATTGGTGGCAAATGCAGGCAGCATGTATGATGAAAAATCCAAGTGCTTCGTCTGTTGAGGCTGCATGGCAATGGATTGCGCCAACACTTAGAATTGCTGAATTATTTTACACAGAAAATGGGCTTCCAATCGACCAGGATTTAACTTATGATTTTCAAAATAGGTTTAATACCGCTACTGTTGGTGCTTCGCAAAACTATCAAGCTCAATACGGAACAACTACAGCTAAACTAAACCTAAACAGGGAGCCTAGGTTTTACTCATCCTTAGGCTTTGATAGAGGTTACAACAGAACATGGGGTAATTTGTGGCAATTAAGAATGAAGAAAGGAGAAATTCACGGTAGAATTGCCAATTCTGATGATTATTTAATCACTGGATATGCACTTAAAAAATTAGTACATCCTGATTCAGAAGGAGATGGTTATAATAAGATTGTGACCTATGCTTGGCCAATGATAAGATTATCTGAGCTTTATTTAAATTATGCAGAGGCAATCAATGAATCCGTAGGTCCAAACCAAGAGGCTTATGATGCCTTAAATACTGTTAGAGAACGAGCTGGAATTTCAAATGTTGAAGATGCATGGGGTAATGCGAGTATCTCAGCAACACTTAATAAACACACAACCCAAGACGGTTTCAGAGAAATAATTAGACAAGAAAGATTAATTGAACTTTCTTTTGAAGGTAATAGATATAATGATATCAGAAGATGGAAACAAGCTGAACAATATTTCAATTCCCCTGTTTTTGGATGGTCTGTTGATGAAACATCTGTTGGTGGATACTATAATATTACTCAGGTTGGAACAAGATCTTTTAATAGTCCAAGAGATTACTTTCATCCAATAAGTATAAATGAAATAACGATTAATCCAAACCTTACACAAAATCTGGGTTGGTAATTTAATAAGATATGAAAACACATAATTTTTTATCAATTTTTTTAATCTGTTTTACATTTTTAATAAGTTGTAATGAAAATGAAAATGGAGATTCAGTTGCTCCAGGCAGTCTAACAATTGAAAATATAGTACCAACAAACGGAGGTGGAATATTGTCTTATTCCTTGCCAAATGACTCCGATATTTTATTTGTAAGAGCTGAATATACCAACTCTCTTGGTGTTGATGTGTATAGAGTTTCAAGTTCTCATAACAATTCAATTGAAATAGATGGTTTAAACCAAAACACTCCGGTTATTGTTAGATTATACGTTGTCGACGAAAATGAAAATATTTCAGAACCAACCGAAGTCGAATTTACACCCTTACCTTCTTTTATTTATTTGGTTCAAGAAAGTATATCTTTAAGTGCTGAACTTGGAGGGGTTAGAATACAATGGGAAAATATTGCAGAAAAAACAGTGTATGTACATTTACATATTGTCAATGGTGATGATGAAGAAATTAGAATTCTATCCTCTGATAAAGAATTTGAAAATATTTCAGTTCGTGGATTAGAAGCTGTTGAGATGACATTTTTGACAAAGGTTGAAGATTTTGACGGTAATATTACAGATCTTGAAGAAAAGGCTTCGTTAAGCCCTCTATTTGAAGAAATGATTGATAAATCCACTTGGACTTTAGTTAGTAACCTTTCGGTTAACGGAAACGCATGGGAAGGTTCCACAGTAAATTTTTGGGATGATGTAGTTGACACAGCGGCGACCAATTCTGATAACAGTTATTTTATAATTTGGAGAGATCAAAATGGAGGTATTTTAAACTGGCCTTTAGATATAGTCATAGATTTAAATAAAAATGTTCAAATTCACAGGTTTAAAGTATGGCAAAGAGCTTTTTGGTATAATGGCCCAACGGGAATACCCTATTATTATCAAGAGGAAAATATGAGGTCCTTTGATTTGTATGCAAGTAATAATTCACTGGATTGGACATTGTTAGGTCAATTTGATATAGGTGATCCTAGTGATCAAGACGGAAACATACCTCAGGATTTTATTGACGAGGCTGCAAACGGTCATGATTTTGATTTAGAAGGTGTTTCAGAACCCTTTAGATATCTTAAATTTTCTATCACTTCAAATTACGGTAGCGATACTTATGTTCATGGTTCTGAAATTACACTCTGGGGTTTAGATGACGTAGACTAATGATAAAAAGAAATCTTTTAATTTTTATTTTATTTTTTTCCTTCTCGATGTCATCGCAGAATTTAACAACTTTTGGTCCTTATATCAAGGACGATAATAGTAATAATTTAATATTAAGAGGAATAAACTTAGGCGGTTGGATGTTACAGGAGCCTTATATGTTTCAGTTTACAGGAGCTGCTGATTCTCAACATGAGTTCAAAGAAAAGCTGGTTAATTTTATTGGTCAAGAAAACACTGATAATTTTTACAATTCTTGGCTTGAAAATTTTATAACCGAAGCGGATATTGACTCTTTGGCATCTTATGGATATAATAGTGTAAGACTACCCATGCATTACAATCTTTTCACATTACCAATTCAACAAGAACCAGATATTGGTGAAAATACTTGGATTGAAACGGGATTTACTTTGGTTGATAATCTCTTAGAATGGTGTGAGGAAAATAATATGTATTTAATTTTAGATCTTCATGCTGCGCCTGGAGGTCAAGGATTTGGTTCTGATATCAATGATTATGATCCTGATTTACCTTCTTTATGGGAAAGCGATGAAAATAAAAATAAAACAATTGCATTGTGGGGTCAAATTGCAGACAGATATAAGGATGAACCTTGGATAGGAGGTTATGATCTTCTAAATGAAACTCATTGGGACCTTGCTGAAAATGAACTTAGGGATTTTTACATCGATGTCACAAATGAAATCAGAGCATACGATAATAATCATATTATTTTTATTGAAGGAAATGGATATGCAAATGATTTTTCAGGATTAACTCCGCCCTGGGACGACAACATGGTATATAGTTTTCATAAATATTGGAGTTATAATGACTCTCTTGACTGGGTAACATGGATGAGAAATGAATACGGAACTCCTTTGTGGATGGGAGAAGCAGGAGAAAATTCAAATCAATGGTTCACAGAAGCAATCAAGGTATTTGAAGAAAATTATATTGGATGGGCATTTTGGCCATGGAAAAAAGTAGAATCAATTTCTGCTCCATACGCCATCAGCTCAAACTCGAATTACGAATCCTTAGTAAATTATTTCAGAGGAGAGGGTAATGCCCCAAGTGTTGAAAATGCTGTACAGGGATTAATGCAATTAGCCTCTGATGCAAATATTACAAACGCCAGTTTTCAAAAAGATGTTGTTGATGCAATGCTACGTCAGCCAAATTCTAATCAAACAATTGCTTTTAATCAAAACTCTGAAATTCCTGGTTTATTTTATGCTTCAGATTATGATTTAGGTACAAATGGATTTGCATACAACGATAGCGACTATGCCACATATCACGTTAATACTGATAATTTTCAGGCTTGGAATCAAGGTTGGCAGTATAGAAACGATGGTGTAGATATTGAAAATAGTCAGGATCCTGACAGTAATGGTTTTCAGGTAGGATTTACCGATAATGATGAATGGCTTCAATTCACAGTTAATGTCCTCGAATCAGGATTTTACAATATAGTTTCTAGATATGCCTCTACGTCTACAGGTTTATTAAACCTATCAATGGATGGTTTTCCAATCACTGGAAATATTAATCTTTATAACACCGGTAGTTATTCAAATTTTGTTAATAAACTAACTCAGGGTATTTATTTGACAGAAGGTGTACATAAGTTAAAAGTTAGAATGGTTACTGGTGGATATAACCTTACTAGATTCACTTTTAATTTAACGCAGGAAGTCCCTGACTTTTCAATTGAATATGCTGAAACACAGGGAGATGAATCGTCAATTTTTCTTTTATTAAATCACCCTTTAAATCTAGATCAAGATTTGGATGTATCAAATTTTGAGGTTTTTGTGAATACTGAAAGTATCAACATAACAAATATTGAAATCGACGAAGAAAATCCTCAATTACTATTAATTTCTTTGGAAGAGGAGTTTACTTTTTTAGATCAAATTTCTGTAAGTTTTAATCAGGAAAATGAAATACAATCACTCTTAAATGATTATCTGCCTGTTTTTTCAAACTTTCCTGTTTTTAATAATCTTCCTGATAGAATGTTAATTCCTGGATTGATTCAGGCTGAGGATTATTCTTTTCAAGAGGGGCTAAGTATTTCTGAAACTACTGACATAAACGGTGGTTATAAGTTAGGTTATACTGATTCAGGAGATTATGCTGAATATCCAGTCTTAATCACTGAAACGGGCGAGTACGATGTTAGTGTTAGGATTGCGTCAGAAAATAGTTCAGGCTCATTAATACTTCATTTGATAGATGGTTCGAACGAACAGTATCTAACTCAAATCTCATTGCCAGTAACTGGCGGATGGGAAACTTGGGAAACTGTTTCAACTTCTCTTAATTTAGAAGAAGGATCCTATAAATTAAGGCTTACTGTAAATCAATCAGGATTTGACATTAACTGGATAGATTTTGACTTTACAGGTGATCCAATGAGTTTAAACGAAATAAATAGGTTTACTATAAATTTATATCCTAATCCTACTAATGATTTTATCAATATAGAGACTCATTTGGGCGAATATAAAATTGAAATTTATGACTTGCTTGGAAAAAAAGTTCATTTCTCAAATAATAAGTCCCTGATTGATGTAAGGCATATTGATAATGGAATGTATATTTTAAATTTTATCTCAAGATTTTATTCTACTTCGAAAGTTTTTATTAAAAAATAATTTTTTTCAATCTCTTCGCAATTTTGTATTTTTAGGAAAACAAACTAAAACATGCCTAGATATCATAAACTAGGAGATATACCAAAAAAAAGACACACCATTTTTAAAGATAAAAATGGTAATTTTCTTTACGAAGAGTTATTTGGCACCATTGGATTTGACGGAATGTCTACATTGATGTATCATACTCAAAGACCCACTCAGGTTAAAGAAATATTAAAAACCTATTCCGTATCTCCCAAAGCAGCAGTTCAAAATAATATGCGATCCATGATGTTAAATGGATTTAGCGTAAAACCAGTTTCAGATTTTTTAGAAAGTAGGAAGTCAATTTTATTTAATGATACTTGTCAAATTAATTTGGCTGCACCTACGTCATCATTGTCTGATTATTTTTATAAAAATACTGATTCTGATGAGGTTCTTTTTGTACATAAAGGATCAGGTAAATTAAAAACCTTTTTAGGAAATATTGATTTCAGCTACGGGGACTACCTGGTTATTCCTAGAGGGGTTATTTATCAAATTGACTTTAACGATGAAAATAATAGATTATTTATTGTTGAGTCTAAATCTCCAATATATACACCAAAAAGATATAGAAATTGGTTTGGGCAACATCTTGAAAGTTCACCCTACTGCGAAAGAGATATGCATCCTCCATCAGAGTTGCTAACTCATAATGAAAAGGGTGATTTCTTAATTAAAATAAAAAAGAAAGGTGCAATTCATGAGTGTATATATGCTAGTCATCCATTTAGTGTAGTGGGGTGGGATGGTTACAATTATCCTTATAAATTTTCCATTCATGATTTTGAGCCAATTACAGGAAGAGTTCATCAACCGCCCCCTGTTCATCAGACTTTTGAAACCAGTTCTTTTGTTATTTGTTCTTTTGTTCCAAGATTATATGATTATCATCCCAAAGCAATACCTGCACCTTATAATCACAGTAATATTGATTCAGATGAGGTTATTTATTATGTTGACGGTAATTTTATGAGTAGAAATAATGTTGATAAAGGATATATAAGTCTTCATCCAGCAGGAATTCCTCACGGACCACATCCTGGATCAATGGAAAAAAGTATTGGCAAAAAAGAAACACATGAATTAGCTGTAATGGTTGACACATTTAAACCCCTTATGGTTACTCAGGAAGCATTAGACATAGACGACGGTAAATATTATAAATCATGGTTAGAAAAAAATAAATAATGGATAAAAAAGAAAATGAAATTGATAAAATTTTTTCTGAAGCAAAAGATTTTTTACCGATTTTAGGAATTGATTATATAGAGTTTTATGTTGGGAATGCTAAGCAGTCAGCTTATTTTTACAAATCGGCTTTGGGTTTTGAGTCTGAAGCTTATTCAGGATTGGAAACCGGAAATAATGAAGAAGTTTCCTATGTTATAAAACAGGACAAAATACGTTTTGTTTTAACATCATCTTACAAAAAAGATTCCTTAGTAAATGAACATTACTTAAAGCATGGAGACGGAGTCAAATTTGTTGCCTTTTTAGTTGAAGATTCAAAAAAATCATATGAAGAAACAATCAAAAGAGGAGCAAAATCATTTTTAGAACCTATTGAAGTTTCTGACGAAAAAGGTAAAATTGTTAAATCAGGAATCTTCACATATGGTGAAACGGTTCATTTATTTATTGAACGAAAAAATTATAAGGGCGTGTTTTTACCTGGCTTTCAAAATTGGAATAACGATTTTTCTCCACCTCCAGTGGGTTTAAAATATGTTGATCATATAGTTGGAAATGTAGGTTGGAATGAAATGGACAAGTGGTGTAATTTTTATCGAGATGTTCTTGGTTTTACTCAAATTGTTTCTTTTGACGACAACGATATTTCTACTGAGTATACTGCTTTGATGAGTAAAGTAATGAGTAATGGTAATGGTCGGGTTAAATTCCCAATTAATGAGCCAGCTGAAGGATTAAATAAATCTCAAATTGAAGAATATTTAGACTTTTATAACGGCCCAGGTGTTCAGCATTTAGCACTTGCTACCGATAATATAATTATGACAGTTGAAGATATGAAAAAGAGAGGTATTGAATTTCTTTATGTTCCTGAAACTTATTACGATGATCTGATTGAAAGAGTCGGTCATATTGAAGAAGATGTTAATTTATTAAGGAAAAATGGCATTTTGATCGATAGAGACGATGACGGTTACCTACTTCAAATATTTACCAAACCTTTGGTTCACAGACCAACTATATTTTTTGAAATAATACAAAGAAGAGGTGCTAATTCTTTTGGGAAAGGAAATTTCAAAGCTCTTTTTTTAGCTATAGAAAGGGAGCAGCGTAGCAGAGGAACTTTGTAATCTATTTTTATGTCAAAATCTTCAAAATCAGAAATAGAATTTAACGAAGTAACTTCAAAATTACCAAAGAGTCTACATACATTTATTGTAAAACAACCATATTCTGAATACACCCATCAAAATCAAGCAGTTTGGAGATATGTAATGAGATTGAATATTGATTATTTAAAAGATGTTGCGCATAAATCCTATTTAAAAGGATTGGATCTTACAGGAATTTTAATTGATGAAATTCCGATGATGGAAGGAATGAATAGAATTTTGAAGGATATAGGATGGGCTGCTGTTGCTGTAGATGGTTTTATACCTCCTAATGCTTTTATGGAATTTCAGGCTCATAATGTACTAGTTATTTCATCTGAAATCAGAACTATTGATCATATTGGATACACTCCAGCACCAGACATTATTCATGAAGCTGCTGGTCATGCTCCAATTATTGCAAATCCAGAGTATTCAGAGTACTTGAGAAGATTTGGAGAATTAGGAAGTAAAGCAATTTCTTCACCAGAAGATGATAAAATTTATCATGCGATTAGAGAACTTTCTATTTTAAAAGAAAACCCAAACTCTTCCCAAAAAGACATATTATTAGCAACCAAAAAAGTTGAAGATATTCAAAATAATATGACAGAGCTTTCTGAAATGGCTAAAATCAGAAATTTACATTGGTGGAGTGTTGAGTACGGATTAATAGGTGACATTAACAACCCTAAAATTTATGGTGCAGGATTATTATCATCCATTGACGAGAGCAAGGAATGTCTTTCCCCTGAAATTAAAAAAATCCCTTATACAATAGAAGCTGCTGATACTAGTTTTGACATTACTGCAACACAACCTCATTTGTTTGTAACTCCATCATTTTCTCACTTAAGTTATGTTTTAGAAAAGTTTGCAAACAAAATGTCTGTCAGAACAGGAGGGTTGTCAAGCGTTAATAAATTAATTAATTCCAAAAAACTCGGAACAATTCAATTATCTACAGGAATACAGATTAGTTCAGTTTTTGAAAGAGTTATTTCATATGATAACAACCCTATATATATTCAATCTTCACATAAAACCTCCTTATCAGATCAAAATAAAGAGTTAATAGGTCATGGTATTAACTATCATAAAGACGGATTTGGTTCTCCAATCGGTAAACTTGAAGGGATCAATATTGCAATAGAGGATATGTCTCCCACTGACTTGGAAGCATACGGAATTGTTGAGGGTAAATTTGTTGAATTAAGGTTTGAGGGTGGAGTTTGTGTAAAGGGAAAAATAATAACAGGTAAAAGAGATATACAAGGCAAAATTCAGCTTATTAGCTTTTCAAATTGTACTGTAAATTATAATTCAGAAATTTTATTTAATCCTGATTGGGGTACTTATGATATGGCTGTTGGTAAAAATGTTGTTTCTGTTTTTGCGGGTCCAGCAGATGACAATTCTTTTGAGAATACCAGAAAAAAACCAAATACCACCTCTGCTCCAATTAATTACAGTGAGGAAGAATTAGAGTTGCACACTCTTTATGGAGAGGTTCGATCTATTAGAGATTCAAAAGTTTGTGAGATTTTAAAAATTGAACCAATTTATAATAACATAAAATTAAATTTTCCCGATGAATGGCTTATATTACTTGAGATATATGAAATTCTTTTTCATCAGAATTTAGATTTAAAAGACAAGGTGTTAGTCTCTTTACTAGAGTTGCAAAAAAATGAAAAGTATTCAAATTTAATTACTAATGGATTAAGATTAATAAAATGAAAAGTTGGCTAAAAGTTTCATCTAAATCAGATTTCTCAATATATAATTTACCCTTTGGTATTTTTTCTACAAATAAAAAAAATAAAAGGATTGGTGTTGCAATTGGAGATCATGTTATTGACTTGCATGCTTGTAACTCGTTAGACTTATTCAAAGACCTACATATTGAGAGTTATGTATTTAAAAATAGTTTTTTAAATAATTTTATTGAATTAGGTAAGGGAATCACTTCCAAAGTACGTGAGATCATTCAGTTGGAATTAATCAACGAAAATTCATTAATTAAGCATAATTCTAATTGTATAATCCCAATTAATACAGTAGAAATGCACTTACCTGTCAATATTGGTGATTATACAGATTTTTACTCTAGTATTGAACACGCGTCAAACATTGGTTCCATGTTTAGAGATCCTTCAAACCCATTACTTCCTAATTGGAAACACCTGCCTGTTGGTTATCACGGTAGAGCATCATCAATTATTGTTAGTGGTAAAAATATTCATAGACCCAAAGGGCAAATAATGCCTCTTGATTCAGAAACTCCAATATATTCCAGCTCAAATAGAGTAGATTTTGAATTAGAAATGGGTTATATAATTGGAAAGAATTCCTCTTTAGGCTCATCAATATCAACTACAAATGCTGAGGACTATATTTTTGGAAAAGTTTTGTTTAACGATTGGTCAGCTAGAGATATTCAAAAATGGGAATATGTGCCACTTGGCCCTTTTTTAGGTAAAAGTTTTGCTTCTTCCATATCACCATGGGTGGTAACCATGGAAGCACTAGATCCTTTCAGAGTTGCAGGGCCTATTCAAGAACCAAATGTTTTAGATTATTTAAAATTTGATAGGTTAAAAAATTACGACATTAACTTATCAGTTTCAATAACCCCAGAGGATTCAAATATTGAGTCTATCGTTTGCAATTCTAATTTTAAATATATGTATTGGAATATGAATCAACAGATAGCTCATCACACTGTAAATGGTTGTAATTTGAATGTTGGTGATATGATGGCAAGCGGTACTATTAGTGGACACACCAAAGACTCTTATGGATCGATGCTTGAATTATCTTGGGGAGGAAAAAATCCAATTGAGTTAAAAGACGGATCTACTAGAACTTTCATAAACGATATGGATACCGTTATTATGAAGGGGTATTGTGAAAAAAATAATATAAGAGTTGGCTTTGGAGAAGTAAAGTCTAAAATATTACCATCTACTTAATATGAAAAAATTTAAAACAATTAATCCAATTGATTATTCAACCAAGGATTTACATAAAATACTTTTAAGTTCAGTTACTCCAAGACCTATAGCCTTGGCTAGTACAATTGACTCGGACGGAGTAGTTAACTTAAGCCCATTTAGTTATTTTAATGTGTTTAGCGCGAATCCTCCAGTTTTAATTTTTTCTCCAGCGAATAGGGTCACAGATAATTCAAAAAAAGATACTCTTAATAACATAAGTAAAGTCAAAGAGGTAGTAATAAATTTAGTTGATTATAATATTGTTGAACCCACTTCCTTATCAAGTGTTTATTTTGAAAAAAATATTGATGAATTTTTAAAATCTGGACTTACTAAAATGGAATCAATAAAAGTAAAACCACCAAGAGTTTTAGAATCACCTGTTTCTTATGAATGCAAAGTGAATGATGTCATTTCCCTGGGAAATAATGGCGGTGCAGGAAATTTGATTATATGTGAAGTACTAATGATTCATATAAATGAAGAATTTTTAAATGATAATGGCGATATAGATCCGTTAAAATTAAATCTTGTTGCAAGAATGGGAGAAAACTATTATTTAGATGTAAAAAAAGAGAGTTTATTTGAAATTAAAAAACCTGTAGGAGTAAATGCAATTGGAGTGGATTCATTACCAAATCACGCTAGCGAATCTTTAATTTTATCCCACAATGATTTAGCTAGATTAGGAAATATTGAAGAGATTCCAAACATAGATTTAATAAACCAGTTCAAAGAGGATAATGACATAAAAAAAATTATTAGTTTAGCCGATCATAAAGAAAAAATTAAACTACTACACTTTAGAGTTAAAGAGTTTTTAAATAATGATGATTTAAATAGTGCAGTATTAACTTTGTTTTCGATTTAATTTATATGAAAAATTTAGTCCTTATTTTATTTTATGTTTTTTGTGTTCAACTTTCTGCGCAGACAGTTTATGTTGAGGACAGAAAAATATTTGTTGATGATCAGGAATATAGAATTAATGGTATTTGCTATGCTAGAGGAGAGGGTAACGGGGAAAATTCTGGATACACTTTTAACGATGATATACCTTTATTGGTTGATGCAAATATTAATACCATAAGAACCTATGCAGCCATTACAAATTCAGCAGAATTAAATGCGTTTGCAAATGCCGGGATAAAGGTTATTATGATGCTTAACGAAAACAGCTACACATGGTATGTTAATCAATACAAAAATCATCCTGCAATTTTAATGTGGGAATTTGGTAATGAATTTAATTACCATCCAGAGTGGTTTGGAAACAATATTCAAAATTGGTACAATGTCTTGGAAAATTGTGCTTCAACCGTGAAGTCAATCGACCCAAATCATCCCGTTAGTACAGGTCATGGCGAGGTTCCTAACGCTCAGGCACTAAATTCTTGTCCCAGTGTAGATGTATGGGGTATGAATGTTTATAGGTGGCTAAGCCCTGATTCTGCTATTGACGAATTAGCTGCTCAAACCGATAAAGCAATGTATATTTCCGAAGCAGGTGCAGATAGTTTTAATTCAAATTCAAATTCAGAAAACCAGGCGCAACAGGCCCAGGCAACTGAAATTATATTAAATGCGATAATTGAAAAATCTGATTTGTGTGTAGGTGTTACATTATTTGAGTTTTGTGATGAGTGGTGGAAGGCTGGAAATCCAAATCAGCAGGACATCGGCGGTTTTGCAAACGCAATACCCTATGATAATTATGCCAACGAAGAATATTGGGGAATAGTAACAAGAGATAGAGAACCAAAACTGTCATACTATGTTGTAAAAGATATTTATGAGTCTACATCCCTTTCAATCAATGATAATAATTTACGTATTTCAATTTATCCCAACCCTGTTAGCGATGGGTTTATTAATTTAGTGAATCATTCTAACGAGCCTCTGGATATTGAAGTTTTTGACCTTAACGGAAGAAAAGTTATTTCTCAAAAAAGTGTTTTTGATTCTATTGACGTAAGTGTCTTATCCGAAGGAATATATAGTTTAAAATTATTAAGACATGGTAGGTCAGATATTAAAAAGCTGATTATCAAATAAGTTTTTTCTTTATTTTATTCCAATATTTAAAAAATGACAGAAAATCTCCGTCGATTTTGCATAGCCAATCCCTTTCATCTTCAGTTCCAATGTAATGACTATTTAACGGGTGTTCTTTAAACACAAATTCACTTATGCTATATTCTTTTTTTAATTGTTCAAAAGACCCAGAAAATAATTGAATTTTATGAATATTATCAGAAAGTTTTAAAGCGAATTGAATACATTTATTTGAGACAGGATATTTTGAGAAAATTTCAGGTTCAAGAAGCAATATTCTATTTGCTTTTTCATCAATTCTCCAATTAGGATCAATATTATAATAATTATAAATTAGGGTAGGGAGTTTATTATCAATTTCTAGTTTTTTTAATTCAGGTAAGTTGGTTTTATTTTCAAGATTTATTTTTTCATCTAGAACTTCAGGAATATCCATATTTATTATTTCTTCATATGATTTATCTAAAAATGTTCCCTTTTGGACATCATTAAAATACTTATTTATATTCTCCTGATTTGCATAGTATTTTTTATTTGAATTAGATCCAGCCACCCATTGCCAACTAAGTGAATTACTTGCCCAATCACCATCTAGTAAGTGATAATACATCCATTTTGCAGGTTTTTTCCAGTGACTTTTTGAAATATTAGTAGCAATGGAAGCAACATACATTCGCATGTGATTATGCATATATCCATATTCATATAAGTTTTTAATTTCCTTATCAACTGAATTAATTTTTGTTGTTCCATTAACTACAGATTTTGCAATTTTTTTATCAATAAAATCTTCTTGAGGTCTTTTTATATCTTTATTTATTAGCCCACCTTTATTCACCCATATTTGCTGCCAAAAGTCTCTCCAAGCTAATTCTTGAATGAACTTTTCACACTTTTTTAGGTTTAAACCTTTTTCTACTAATTTATCGTAGACAAATCTAGTTGAAATTACACCTCTGGAAATATATGGGGAAAGTCTAGAAACATTACCATTTTTAAAATTTCGGGTACTGGCATATTTTATAGGATCTATAAGGTCAATTTTTTTTAAAATCTCGACGAAGTCTGTTGGAAATTTGTTCATGTTCTGAACAAAACAATAATTATACCGTAAAAAAGTTTGACTTTATTTAAATATTTACTCGATTATTTCAACCTTTTTAATGTAGACATTATCAATTGGCCAATCTCTATTATCAGTAGGTATAGAAGCAATTTTATCTACCGTATCCATACCCTTTGTAACCTTCCCAAAAACAGTATAATCACCGTCTAGATGATGAGCTCCATCCTTTTTTTGAACAATAAAAAATTCAAAAGGAGAAGCCATTTTATATGGATTGTCAACAAGACTGCTTGGCATACTAACCATTCCTCGTTTGTGCGTATGTCCTTTATTAAGATCATTTGGGAGCAGGTATCTTCCAATCTTTTTTCTTTTTTGCGAAATTTTTCTATTATCGCTATTACCAGCTTGAATGACAAAATTATTGATTACCCTGTAAAACTGCGTATTTTCAAAATAATTCTTCTTGGTTAGATAAATAAAATTTGATCGATGAAACTTTGTATTTTCAAATAGTAGAATATCTATTTCACCGAAATCTGTGAATATTCTTACTTTGTTTTCTTTGTGATTTTTGTCATATTTTAAAAAAAACTCCATTACATTATCATCTGAGAGTCTAAATTCATTTTCTAAAGTATTTTTTTTAAAATCTTTTTTTGTTGTTTTTACCTTTTTGACAATAATATCTTTTTTTTCGTCACAAGAAATACTGAGTAGTAATACAAAAAGAACTATTTTTTTTAGATGATTGTGTAAAAGTTTCATGACAGATAAATATTGAAAATTGTGGAGTCGCCGAGAATCGAACTCGGGTCCAAACAAGAAAATTAATAAATTTCTACATGTTTAGTTTTTATTTAATTTTCGATGACATACTGATTAAAAACAACCCATATATCACTTAGTTTCTTAATTTCAAAAATATGTCGAAACTCATATTTTCTATGTTAACATTTACGATGTTTCTTATTGAACGCCGTTAACAAAGGCTTTCATGAAACATTTAGCTTTTCCACCTAGTGGAACGAGGCTAATCTTACTATAATTCAGATTAAGCAGCTAAAGCGTATTTATTTTCGCCGTTTAAAATTTAAAATTGATTTTAACGCGTACTATTTTATTGCGCGACATGCTTAATACTAACTTTGACTTGCTGTCAAAACCAGTCGACCCCATAATTTCAATGAACAAAAAATGAACTGCAAATATATAAAAAACTTGTACAAGGAATTTTAAGGGGTTATTTTTGACCCATGAAAATTGGTATCATCAAAGAATATAAAAGCCCCCCTGATAAAAGAGTTGTTTTTTCTCCAGAAAAATGTGTAGAAACTTTACAAAAATTTCCTCAGGTTGATTTTTTTATTGAAAAAAGCGATATTCGTTGTTTTTCAGATTTAGAATATGAAGAAATGGGTCTCAAAGTAGTAACCGATCTTTCAAATTGTGATGTTTTGATAGGTGTTAAGGAAGTGCCGATTGAGAAACTAATTGACAATAAAAAATATTTCTTTTTTTCCCATACTATTAAAAAGCAACCATATAATAAAAAGTTACTTCAACAAATAATTAAAAGAAATATTGAACTATTTGATCACGAAACTATTGTTGATAATAATAACAATAGGTTAATAGGTTTTGGATATTATGCTGGAGTTATTGGAGCTTACAATGGATTGAGAGCCTATGGTTTAAAAAACCATACTTTTTCCATTCCTAAGGCAATTGATTTAAAAGATAGACAGGAATTTAATTCTATTTTAAAGAGTTTATCTATTCCTAATATGAAAATACTTTTAACAGGTAAAGGAAGAGTTGGAAGTGGTACAAAAGAAGTTTTAGATTTTTTAAAAATTAAGGAGGTTTCAGCTCAAGATTTTATTAACGAGTCTTATAATGAGTCGGTTTATGTAAATATAGATGTGTTGGATTATAATTATTCTGATTCAATTGAGAATACAGTATCTAACTTTTATAATTACCCAGAAAAATTTAGATCTACTTTTTCTAAATTTTTATCTGTTTCTGATATTTATTTTGCGGGACATTACCATAATCCCAAAGCCCCTAAATTAATCACTCTCGATGACATTAAAAACCCTGATTTTAATGTTCAGGTAATAGCCGATATAAGTTGTGATATTAATGGACCTATTGCATCTACTATTAGACCTTCAACCATTGAAAATCCAACTTATGGGTTTCATAAAGAAAAATTGGTTGAATGTGATTTTCTTGATGAAAACGCCCTAGCTGTAATGGCTGTTGACAATTTGCCTTGTGAACTTCCAAGAGACTCAAGTGAAATGTTCGGTGAGATGTTTTTAAAGTATGTTATTCCTTCTTTTTTTAATAACGACCAGGATAATATTTTAAAGAACTCAAAAATAACTTCT
>CACEKJ010000016.1 GCA_902560045.1 uncultured Bacteroidota bacterium
CTTTTTTAATTTGATATTAATTGCAATGTTATCTTGATTATTTTGAACCGAGCTTAATTGTCCAACCTCAGCATAATTTTTAAGTATTTGAACCTTATCAACAGCATTAGAAGGTATATTTTTTGAAGCAATTTTAGAATCTCCGTCAAAGAAATCCTTTCCCTCTACCATGACCTTAGTAACCGCTTTTCCTTCTACCTCTATTTCTCCATCATCATTAATTTCAACACCTGGTAAATTTTTTAAAACATCCTCTAATTTTCTTTCGGTGCCAGTTTTAAAAGAATCTGCATCATAAACCAATGTATCACCACTAATTACAACTGGCATTTCATAAGTCAATTCAACGGCATCTAATTGATTATTAGACTGAAGAGAAAAGTTTTTATATATATCATCATCTTTCGTCATCAACATTTGTGAAAAAGTAGACATACCAATATAGCTTACTTGTAAATTATAAGATGTATTTTTCTTAAGGGATAATTTATAATTCCCTTTATCATCTGACATAGCAAATGTTTCTAATGAGTTAGATTCAGAATTAATTAATATAATGTTGGCTAATTCTAAGGGTGTGCCGATACTATCGGTGACTTTTCCCGTCATTTTTATCTGTGAAAAAATTACAGAATTTGTAAAAATAAACAGTAGAAATAAGTTTTTTTTCATCTTAATTATTGTTAGTTTCTATCTGAAACATTTGTTTTGGAACTCTTGGATTCATTATTTTAAACCATAAGACGGGAATAAAGGATAATAAGATACTTGTTGGATATCCAAATGGTAATTGAGGGGATTTGTCTATGGATTTTAAATTTTGATATTTTGTGACAGAAATTCTATGATGGTCACTGTGTCTTGTCAGTTCATAAAGAACAATTCTTCCTAAAATATGGTTTGAATTCCAAGAATGCATATCAGTAACTCTTTCATATCTTCCGTTTGATAATTTTTTTCTTAATAGTCCATAGTGCTCGATATAATTAACGCATTCAAACATCAAAATTGAAAACAGTGCAACCGATAAAACAAAAATTAAACCTTTAAGTGTAAAAAAAGTGAACACAATTAGAATATATAAAAATTGTATAATTGCATACCAGAACATATCATTATAAACAGAGAAAAAAGAAAGATTGTTTTTATCTAATCTCTTACTTTGAATTTCTATTGCTGATAAAATTTCACCTTTTATAGCGCTAATCCAAAAGGAATAAAGTGGTTGATTATATTTGGCCGTTACGGGATCTTCATTAGTGGCAACCTTTAAGTGATGACCAAAATTATGTTCCAAATAAAAATGCATGTATAAAGAAGGGATAAGTAAAAATTTTCCTAAGAATTTTTCATACTTTTTACTTCTATGACATAATTCATGAGCAACATTAATACCGTTTGAAACGACCACTAATCCAACGGCTAAAATTCCGATAATATATTCAACAGAAAATATTTCCTTGTTTTTCAGAAAAATTAAGGCATAAATTAAAATACCATACACAAGGGGTATATTAATGTAAAGCATAAAATCAAAAATCCAGTGAGTAGATTTATTGATTCTGCCTTTTTCCAAGTCATCGATTTTAAGAAAAGTTAATAAATGTTCAACAATTGGAATTATTAAAAAAATATAAATAGGTGTAGTTAATAACCAATATCCACCCATGTAAAATCCAAAAATTGCGGTTAGCGGGATTGAATAAGCCATCAAATATTTTAGATCGCTGAAAAGAAAACCATCAAATAATTTTAAGCTATTAAGTTTCATATATTAGTTTCTTCTGGATGATTTACCTCGTTGTCCTCTCCACATATCTCTCATTTCTTTGACTTTTACCTCAACAATATTTTCAAATTCACCCTTAGTAACAAATTCACCCTTAGTGGGTTCAGATATTTCAATCCTTTTTTCAGGATTCATAACGACTTTAGTGCATAGCATCACTGTTCTATCATTTGTTAATTCTAAAATTAGCCCTGGAAGACCACCATACTCACCTGGACCATGACTTACCGGTATTTGAGGGGTATACCAAGCCGTAATGGTTTCAACTTCTGCAGTAACAACAACTTCGTCTAGCTTTTCTACTTCTTTGTTTATTTGGTTATCTGAATTTTCTTTTTTAGCACTATCATCTTTAGCTTCTTTTGAGTTCTTTTCTGCATTCCTCCATGCACTGGTCATTGTTTTTGGTTTTTTAACCTGAGCTGTTGCCTTAAAACATAAGTAGTTTCCGATCATTTTTTGTTCATTTTGCATGACCCATTTGATATTATCTTGATCATTAGATATCAAGAACTTTTTTCCCATAAACTCGGTACTTTGAAGAGATTTTTTTGAAGCCACATCCTTGTAAACAGGTCCACCAGTTGCCGCCATCATTCTCCCCCATCCTCTTCCACCACCACTGCCAGGTGCATCTAATCTTTCTTCTTGTTTATAAATGGATTTGGTCTTATCAAAGGTTAATATGTAAACAGGTTCTAAATAGGGCTTCATCCTTTCTTTCATCGCTTTCTTTTGTTCAGCAGACATACGATCCCCCCATGATCCTAAATCCATAGCAGTCTGTGTTTTATAAAAAGCTTGACCTTGAAAATCTTGTGCAACAAAAGAAATACTTAATAAAGAGATTAGCAGTAGTGTAATAATATTTTTCATGAAATACTTTTTTTAAAATTATTTAAAAGACTGTTTTGCAGCTGTTAATTTCTAGTTAAATTAATCATAATATTTTTGTACATTGATCTTATGAGGGTACAATTTTTATTCCTTTTTGTTTTTACAAACTTAATTTTTTCTCAAAACAGCCCATCACTAGATAAGATAAGTTCAGAAAAAATTATTTATACAGAAAAAAAAATACATGTAGACATGATGAATAATATATATTATTTGTCAGGATCCGAGCTTTCGAAAAACAAAAAATTATTTTTTTCTGACTTCTCCTTGGGTGATATCTCCAATGTTGATTTATTTAACCCTTTAAAATTAAAGGTATGGTACAAGGACTATAACACCATGGTTGTATTAGACAACTTTTTAAACGAAATAGTTAGGGTAAATTTCAATAATTTAAATGATCTAAATGAAATCTCTCATGTTTCCTCCTCTAATGAAAATACAATGTGGGTCTTTGATCAACTATCAATGAAAATTAAAAAATTTGATTATATAGAAAATAGTTTTGTAAAGGGAGTTGAAGTGCTTCTCACGGAAAATATTATTGATATGAATAGTAATTATAATTTCTTATGGGTTTTGACGAAAAATAATTTCTACATGATAAATTACAATGGGACTATTATTAGCGAATCAAAAAATTTAGGATTTAATAAGGTTAATTTTTTAAAAAATAATTTATTGCTTACCGGATCAAATAATATTTATTTATTTGATATTAGAGATTTTACATTTCAAAAAATAAATTCAGAAAAATTATTTATAAAAGATTTTTTCGTAATCAATGAAACCTTGTATATTTATGATGAGGATTTTTTAAATAAATATTTAATTTTAACAAATTAACATGCATATAGCTATAGCTGGGAATATAGGCGCAGGTAAAACAACATTAACGAAATATCTTGCCAAGCATTACAAATTCAATAAAGAACTTGAGGACGTTGTAAAAAACCCTTACCTAGACGATTTTTATAATCAGATGGAGAGATGGAGTTTTAATCTTCAAGTCTATTTTTTGAATAGTCGTTTTAGACAGGTAAAGGAAATTCACGCAAAAAATAAAAATGTAATCCAAGACAGAACGATATATGAAGATGCTAATATTTTTGCACCCAATCTTCACGCTATGGGATTAATGACTAATCGGGATTTTGAAAATTATAAATCATTATTCGATTTAATGGAGGAAAATGTTTCTGCACCAGATTTGTTAATTTATCTAAGAAGCTCAATTCCTAATCTCGTTTCTCAAATTCATAAAAGAGGAAGAGAATACGAAAATTCAATTAGTATTGACTACTTAAGCAGACTAAATGAAAGGTATGAAGCGTGGATTCACAAGTACAAAAAGGGGGAACTTCTTATTATCGATATTGATGATCTAGACTTTGTTGAAAACAAAGATGATTTTAAAAAAATAATATCTTTAATTGATAAAAAGATAAAATAAATAAAGGCCTCAATTGAGGCCTTTATTTATTTTTAATTTCTTGATTTAGAAAATTGGTTAATAAAAGCAATCTTATCACCGTCAAATCTGAATGACTCCATCCAGTTTAAACTAGTGACATTTCCATCGGCAGCAACAACTTTTCCATTGTCCCATAAAAGTACCCACTCATCTCCATTATCTCCGGTAACAGCAAAATTTACTGCTACATTATAATCTTTAATATCAACTCCTGAATAAGTGTCTGAGATAAATTTCATTGCTTCTTCTTTACCTTCAACTGAAGAACCGTCAGAAAGATTAAAAACAACATCATCTGATAAATATTCAGAAACCTTATCGTAGTCTTTGGCAATTAAATCTCTAACCATTCCTTGAACAAGTAATACTTTTGCATCATTGCCTATTTCAAAAGAGTCTAAGTACGTTGCATCATAAATATAGTTTGTTGCAGCCTCATCAGTATGATGTGTTCCATGCCCACCTAATATTGGGGCGATAACTAAACCAATAAGGCAAGTTAATTTGATAAGAATATTCATTGACGGACCAGAGGTGTCCTTAAAAGGATCACCAACAGTATCTCCGGTAACAGATGCTTTGTGAGCATCAGATCCTTTAAATGTCATTTCTCCATTAATTTCAACACCTGCTTCAAAAGATTTTTTTGCATTATCCCAAGCACCACCAGCATTATTTTGGAAAATTGCCCATAAAACACCACTAACAGTAACACCAGCCATGTATCCTCCTAACATCTCTGCAATTAATTGATTGTCTAATCCAAATAGCATTGGAAGCACAGTAATTATAATCGGTGTTCCAATCGTTAAAATTCCTGGAAGCATCATTTCTCTTAGAGATGCCTTTGTTGAAATATCAACACATTTATCATATTCAGGCTTTGCTTTCCCTTTCATAATTCCAGGGATTTCTTTAAACTGTCTTCTCACTTCATATACCATTTCCATGGCAGCCTTTCCTACAGCATTCATAGCTAGAGCTGAAAATACCACAGGTACCATCCCTCCTACAAATAACATTGCTAAAACTGGAGCTTTGAAAATATTAATTCCCTCAATTCCAGTAAATGTTACATAAGCTGCAAATAATGCAAGTGAAGTCAATGCAGCTGAAGCAATTGCAAAACCTTTTCCAGTAGCAGCAGTAGTATTACCAACTGAATCCAATATGTCTGTTCTTTCTCTAACAATTGGGTCTTGACCACTCATTTCAGCAACACCTCCAGCATTATCAGAAATTGGCCCAAATGCATCGATAGCTAGCTGCATTCCAGTTGTTGCCATCATAGCAGATGCAGACAAAGCGACACCATAAAATCCAGCAAATGCATATGCAGCCCAAATTGCAGCAGCAAATAAGATAACAGAACCAAAAGTAGAAATCATACCCGTTGCCAAACCAGCAATAATATTGGTTGCTGCCCCAGTACTAGATTTCTGAACAATTTCAAGAACAGGTTTTTTACCCAATCCTGTATAATATTCGGTGATTGCTGAAATAAACCATCCAACAATTAAACCTGTTAAAGTAGCGTAGAATACATTCATAGAAGGAATTTCTTTTAATCCTTCACCAAAAAATTCCATATTCAAAGTACCTGGAAGCATATAATCTACAAGGAAAAAACAAGATATTGCAACTAACAATATTGAGATGCCATTTCCTTTGTTTAAGGCTCCCATAACCTCAGCTTCTTTTGCATCGTTGGAATTAATTTTTACAAACAATGTACCTATTAATGATATGATGATACCAACACCTGCAATAGCCATAGGCAATAAAATTGGTCCGATTCCTCCGAAAGCATCTTCGATTGAACCGCCCATATCTACTATCACATAATTTCCAAGAACCATTGCAGCCAATACAGTTGCCACATATGAACCAAACAAATCAGCTCCCATACCTGCAACATCACCTACATTATCTCCCACATTATCTGCAATTGTAGCAGGATTTCTAGGATCATCTTCAGGAATTCCAGCTTCAACTTTTCCTACCAAGTCAGCTCCTACATCAGCAGCTTTTGTATAAATACCACCACCTACTCTGGCAAACAATGCAATAGATTCAGCACCTAATGAAAATCCAGCTAATGTTTCTAAAACAATTGTCATGGTATCACTAGCAGATCCGTAATCTGTAGCGGACCACACACCACCCATAAAGTGGTTGAAAAATATTATAAAAAAGGCTGTTAAACCTAAAACTGCTAAACCTGCAACACCTAACCCCATAACTGTTCCACCTGCAAAGGAAATTTTTAATGCATTTGGTAGTGATGTTTTAGCAGCTTGAGTAGTTCTTACATTTGTTTTTGTAGCTATTTTCATTCCTATATTTCCAGCGTAGGCAGAGAAAAATGCTCCAAAAATAAATGATACAACAATCAGAATGTGAGTTGTAGGGACAATAAATGAGATTCCTGCTAAAACTGCACTTACAATAAGTACAAAAACCGATAATAAACGATATTCAGCATTTAAAAAAGCTAAAGCTCCTTCATAAATATGATCAGAAATTTCTTTCATTTTTCCATCTCCGGCATC
Source organism: uncultured Bacteroidota bacterium (assembly GCA_902560045.1). Lineage (GTDB taxonomy): Bacteria > Bacteroidota > Bacteroidia > Flavobacteriales > Flavobacteriaceae > MED-G13. The sequence continues at coordinate 6,713 of CACEKJ010000016.1, forward strand.
TTGTTTCATTACCCAAGACCTTCTTACAAAAACATAAGCAAGGCCTAAAACTGACATGATTATTGGCATGTATATCATCATTGAATCCATAGTTAATTTTTTAATTTAGTTGGCAAAAATAGTGAAATAGAGTTAATTACGAAAAACTCTTTGATTATTTGTAAAGTACCTTTTTTACAGAGTTGATAACATCTTCACTGTTAGGCAACCATTCTTTTAGTAAAACTGGTGAATATGGTGCTGGCGTATCAGCTGTATTAATTTTTTCAATTGGTGCATCTAAATAATCAAATGCTTTGGATTGAACCTGAAATGTGATTTCTGTAGCAACATTTCCAAAAGGCCAAGCTTCTTCTAATATAACAAGTCTGTTTGTCTTTTTAACAGATTTTAAAATTGTCTCGGTATCTAAAGGTCTAACCGTCCTTAAGTCAATAATTTCGCATGAAATATTTTCCTTTGCCAATTCATCTGCTGCTTTATATGCTTCCTTGATTATTTTTCCAAAAGAAACTATGGTTACGTCACTTCCTTCTCTTTTAATATCAGCGACACCAATAGGTATAGTGTATTCACCTTCTGGAACTTCCCCTTTGTCCCCATACATTTGTTCGCTTTCCATAAAAATTACAGGATCATCATCTCTTATTGCTGATTTTAATAAGCCCTTCGCATCATAAGGATTTGACGGTACAATTACCTTAAGACCAGGGGTATTCGCAAACCAATTTTCAAAAGCTTGAGAATGTGTTGCAGCCAATTGACCTGCTGAAGCAGTGGGCCCTCTAAATACAATAGGACAGTGAAATTGTCCACCAGACATCTGTCTAATCTTTGCAGCGTTATTGATTATCTGATCAATACCAACGAGGGAAAAATTAAAAGTCATATATTCAACAATTGGCCTATTTCCGGTCATAGTTGAACCAATAGCAACTCCTGCAAAACCAAGTTCTGAAATTGGGGTGTCAATTACTCTTTTAGGACCGAATTCATCAAGCATTCCTTTGGATGCTTTATATGCACCGTTGTATTCAGCAACTTCTTCTCCCATTAGAAATATACTTTCGTCATTTCTCATCTCTTCGCTCATCGCTTCACAAACAGCTTCTCTAAATTGAATAGTCCTCATAAAATAAATTTTTCACAAAAATAATAAAGCACATAAAATTAATCATTAATAACTTAAAAATATTTTCATTGTAAAGTTTTTTTATTTGTCAAATTCGTAACTTTGTTTAAAGAACTTTAACGCAAAATTTTTATGAAAATATTGGTTTGTATAAGTCATGTTCCTGATACCACATCAAAAATTAATTTTACCGAAAATAATTCAAAGTTTGATAAAAATGGTGTTCAATTTATCATTAACCCTAATGATGAATTTGGATTAACAAGAGCTATTTGGTTCAAAGAAAAAAATAACGCGAGTGTCGATGTGATAAATGTTGGATTACAAGAGACCGAACCCACATTAAGAAAAGCCCTAGCGATAGGTGCAGACAAGGCCATAAGAATAAATATCGAGCCAACAGATAGTTCAGTTGTTGCAAAATCTATTTCAGATTATATTTCAGATAATAATTATGATTTAATAATCGCAGGAAGAGAATCTATTGACTATAATGGCGGTATGGTTCCGGGAATGATTTCAGCATTAACAAAAATTAATTTTATTGATAAATGCATTGATTTAAATATTTCTGAAAATTCGGTGTTAGCCTCCAGAGAAATTGACGGGGGTATGGAGAATATTTCTACTTCATTGCCTTTAATAATTGGAGGTCAGAAGGGACTAGTTGAAGAAAATGATTTAAAAATACCTAATATGAGGGGGATCATGATGGCCAGAAAAAAAGAGCTATTGGTTTTGGATCCAGGCGATTATTCCGATACACTAGAAACAGATAATTTTGAAAAACCGGAACCAAAAGGAGAGGTGACATTGGTATCACCTGATGAAGTTGAAAAACTTATAGAATTATTAAATAACGAAGCAAAAGCAATTTAAATGGGAATATTAATATTTGCAGAAACATACAAAGGGGAATTTAAAAAAGATTCATACGAATTAGCATCGTATGCATATGAAATAGCGTCAGAAAAAGGCTCATCTGTGACGGCTATTTGTTTCAATGCTATAAACCCTGAGAGTCTATCCAATTATGGTGTAAACAAAATAATAAATTGTTCAAACGAGGAACTAAAAGATTTTGATGTAACAATATACTCTGATTGTATTTCTGAAACCTTTGCTTCGGAAAATTCAAATATTTTAATTCTGAGCTCAAGCTCAAATTCTAAATATTTAGGTGGGGTTTTAGCAATTAAATTGAATGCTGGTTATGCAACAAATGTAATTTCAAAGCCATCTTTTTCAAATGGCCTTTCCTTAAAGAGAAATACATTTACAAATAAAGCCTTTGAAAACGTAAATATATTAACGGAAAACTCAATTATAGGGCTTTCTAAAAATTCATTTGGATTAAAGGAAAATAATGTCAATTCAGATATCGAGGATAAAAAATTTGATATTGGTTTAGCTGCAAATAAGGTAACCTCTATTGAAAAAATGTCCAGTAAAGTTACCATTGCAGATGCTGATATTGTTGTTTCTGGTGGCAGGGGGTTAAAAGGTCCAGAAAATTGGAATTTAATCGAAGATTTAGCAGAAGTATTAGGTGCTGCAACTGCGTGTTCCAAACCAGTTTCAGATTTAGGATGGAGACCGCACAGCGAACATGTTGGTCAAACCGGTAAGCCTGTTTCTTCAAATCTTTATATTGCCATTGGAATTTCTGGGGCCATACAACACTTGGCTGGAGTTAATTCTTCAAAAACTAAAGTAGTAATTAATACCGATCCAGATGCTCCTTTTTTCAAAGCAGCTGACTATGGAATTGTAGGTGATGCTTTTGATGTGGTGCCAAAATTAATACAGAAACTAAAAGATTTTAAGTCAACAAATAATTAGGCCCAATTTTTTTATAAATAAAAACTTAAGATTAGATTTACATTATGAACCTTATTGAGTTACTAATAAACGGAATTTCTTACAGTCAAACACAAAATGGTGCCTACGCATTAATTCTTAGTGAAATTGAAGGAGAGAGAAAACTTCCGATTGTTATTGGCACTAATGAAGCACAATCTATAGCAATAGCAATCGAAAAAGAAATTAAACCACCAAGGCCCTTAACTCATGATTTATTTAAAAACTTTTGTGAAAGATTTGATATAAAAATTAAACAAGTAATCATTCACAAATTAGTTGATGGTGTTTTTTATTCAAGTGTTATTTGTGAAAGAGATGGAATTGAAGAGATAATTGACTCCAGATCCAGTGATGCCATAGCACTAGCTATTCGATTTGAAGCCCCTATTTACACTTATGAAACGATACTAGAAAAAGCAGGAGTTGTAATACAAGTCGAAAAAGATTTTGATGAGAAATCTTTACTTAAGGAATTGTTTTCTGAAGATGATACATATATTGAAAGTCCAGATCTTCAAGATAAATCAACTAAGGAATTAGAAGAATTGTTAAAAATTGCAATTCAAAATGAAAATTATGAATCCGCAGCAAAAATAAGAGATGAAATTTCTAACAGATAACAAAAAAACACTACTATTTTTTATAGTTTTTACTCTAATTACTAACCTTACTTTAGCTCAAAATCAAGAAATTATCCCTAGCCAAGGTTTTGGTACAGAAAGTTTTATGAGAGGGGTTTTAGGAATAATTTTTTTAATTTTTACTACATATCTACTTAGCAATAATAAAAAAGCAATTAATTGGAAAACTGCAGGATTTGGACTCATCCTTCAACTTGTCTTGGCAATTGGAGTTTTAAAAGTATCCTGGATAAAAACTGTTTTTGAAAATGCTGGTAAAATATTTGTTAAGATTTTGGATTTCACGATGGAGGGAACAAAATTTTTATTTGGCGATTTGGTAAGCCCAGATAATTTTGGAAATGTTTTTATTTTCTCGATTCTCCCAACAGTTATATTTTTTGCAGCATTAACCTCAATATTATTTTACCTAGGAATAATTCAAAAAATAGTAAGGGTAATGGCTCTATTACTTTCTAAAATCTTAGGCGTCTCTGGTCCTGAAAGTCTGAGTGTTGCTGGAAATATATTTCTTGGTCAAACAGAATCGCCTTTAATGATTAAGGCCTACTTAGAAAAAATGTCAAAATCTGAAATACTTTTGGTAATGGTTGGAGGAATGGCAACCGTGGCAGGCGGGGTTCTTGCTGCTTATATTGGTTTTCTTGGTGGAGATGATCCAGAATTAAAAGTTTTTTATGCCAAACATCTGTTAACAGCGTCAGTTATGGCTGCACCTGGTGCAATTGTAATATCAAAAATTCTTTACCCAGAAACCGAAAAAATCAATTCTGATGTGAAAATTTCACAAAAAAAAATAGGTGCTAATTTTTTAGATGCAATATCAATTGGTACTTCTGAAGGATTAAAATTAGCTGCTAATATTGCCGCAATGCTTTTAGTATTTATAGCATTTATAGCTTTAATAAACTATCTGCTTAGTGGCGCTGGAAGTGTTTTAAATATAAATGATTTCATAAAAGATAATACTGTTTATAATGAATTATCTCTTGAACTAATTTTAGGATATTTATTTTCCCCAATCATGTGGTTAATCGGAGTAGCTAAAGAGGATATTACATTAATGGGGCAACTATTGGGAATTAAACTTGCGGCCAGTGAGTTTATAGGATACATTCAGTTATCCAGTTTAAAAGATGCATCTAACCTGATTCACCTGAATTACCAAAAATCGATAATTATAGCTACCTACATGTTATGTGGTTTTGCAAATTTTGCTTCGATAGGAATTCAAATTGGTGGTATTGGTGCTCTTGAACCAAAACAACGAACAAACTTATCTAAGCTTGGATTCAAAGCACTGATTGGTGGTACACTAGCTTCTCTTCTATCTGCTACAATTGCAGGGATGATTATCGGCTAAAAAGTTAATAACTTTTAATTTGCTTATTAACTTAAATTAGGACTATTATTTATTTTTACCAACTGATCTTATGAAACAATATTTAGACTTAGTTAAACATGTGCTTGAAAAAGGAGAACTTAAAGCTGATCGTACAGGAACGGGTACCAAAAGTGTTTTTGGATATCAAATGAGATTTGATTTAAGTGAAGGGTTTCCAATGGTAACAACCAAAAAACTTCATTTAAAATCTATAATTTATGAGCTTTTATGGTTCTTAAAAGGGGATACAAACATAAAATATTTAAAAGATAACGGAGTAAATATTTGGAATGCATGGGCTGATTCAAATGGCGACCTAGGTCCAGTTTATGGATTTCAATGGAGAAATTGGAACAACGATGGAATAGACCAAATATCAAACTTGATTAATGATTTGAAAAATAATCCAAGTAGCAGAAGGCATTTAATTTCTGCTTGGAATCCGTCTGTTTTACCTGATACCTCTAAGTCTTTTGAAACAAATGTTGCCAACGGAAAAGCAGCATTACCGCCTTGTCATGCATTTTTTCAATTTCATGTTATTAACGGAAAGCTTTCATGTCAATTATATCAAAGAAGTGCTGATATTTTTCTTGGTGTACCTTTTAATATTGCATCCTATTCTTTGTTGACTCTAATGATTGCTCAAGTATGTAATTTAGAAGCCGGTGATTTCATTCACACCTTTGGAGATGCTCATATTTACAGTAATCATTTTGAACAGATGAAATTACAACTAGCCAGAGAACCAAGGAATTTGCCAACTATTAAAATAAACAGTGAGGTTAATAATATTTTTGATTTTAAATTCGAAGACTTCACTTTAGAAAATTACGATCCTCACCCTCATATCAAAGGAAAAGTTGCCGTTTAATTGATTTTCATGAAAGAAAAAACCATCACCATTATTGTTGCTGCTGCTGAAAATGATGCAATTGGAAAGAACAATGATCTTATATGGAGTTTGCCTAATGATTTAAAAAGATTTAAAAAACTAACTTCAGGTCATTGTATCATTATGGGTAGAAAAACATTTGATTCATTCCCAGGGCTATTGCCTAACAGAAAACATATTGTCATATCAAAAAAATCAGCTACTTCTTTTCCTGATAATGTTGTTGTTGTTAAAAGTATTGAAGATGCGTTAAAAGAAACAGGAGATGACAAAAACCCGTTTATTATCGGTGGGGGACAAATTTATAAACTTGCAATGGATTTAAGTGACAGAATTGAATTAACCAGGGTTCATGAAAATTTTGAGGCGGACACTTTTTTTCCAAAAATTGATACGGATAAATGGAAATTAATAAATTCGGAAAAACACGAAAAAGACGAACAACATGACTTTTCATACACATATAAAACTTATATAAAAAATAATTAATGAAGGCATATATTTTTCCAGGTCAAGGGGCGCAATATCCAGGTATGGGTAAAGATTTATTTGAATCTTCAAAAATTGCTGCAAAATATTTTAACGAAGCAGATGAAATTCTAGGATTTAAAATCAGTGATATCATGTTTGATGGTTCTGCGGAAGATTTAAGGCAAACATCGGTTACACAACCAGCAATTTTTCTTCATTCTGTTATCCTTGCAATTAGTAAAGGAGAAAGCGTGCTACCCAAAATGGTTGCTGGCCATTCATTAGGCGAATTCTCAGCTCTTGTAGTTAATAAATCCATATCCTTTGAAGATGGTTTAAAACTAGTTTCAATTAGAGCAAATGCAATGCAAAAAGCCTGTGAAAATAATCCAGGAACTATGGCAGCTGTTTTAGGCCTTGAAAATGAAATAGTAGAAAAAGTATGTCAAAAAGTTGACGGAATAGTTGTCGCGGCAAATTATAATTGTCCTGGTCAATTGGTTATTTCAGGTGAAATAAAATCAATTGAATCAGCCTGCGAAAAATTAAAAGAAAATGGAGCCAGACGTGCATTAGTATTACCTGTTGGTGGTGCATTTCATTCACCTCTTATGGAAGAAGCAAAAAAAGAGTTGGAAGACGTAATTCATAAAACCGTATTTTCTGCTCCAATTTGTCCAATTTATCAAAATGTTAACGGACTACCATTTTCCTCAGAAGAGGAAATAAAAAATAATTTAATCTTACAACTTACCAGCCCGGTTAAATGGACTCAATCGGTTGACAAAATGATAAAAGATGGTGCGTCTGAATTTATTGAAGTGGGACCTGGTAAAGTTTTACAAGGCTTGGTAAGAAAAATAAATAGAGATATTGAATGTAGTTCGTTAAATTTGAAAGATGTTGAATAAAAAATCAAGGTATTTGTTAATTACGATACTTGTTTTCTTAAGTATTGCATTTGATCAAATTTCGAAAATATGGGTTAGAAATAATTTTGAAAGTTATTCTGAGAAAAGCATTATAGGTGATGTATTTACTTTAATAAAAGTTGAAAATACCGGTGCATTTCTAGGAATGGGTAGTGAACTTTCAGAAATTCCTAGGATTTTATTATTAATTATATTACCTGTTATTGTTTTAATATCAATAACCTTGTACACGTACATTGATAAATCGTTGGATAAGTTATCAATTATAGGTTTTTCATTGATCATTGGTGGGGGTATTGCAAATATTTTTGATAGAATTGTATTCGGGTCTGTAACAGATTTTTTGTACATAAATTTAGGTGGAATATTTAAAACTGGGATTTTTAATATTGCTGACCTCTCGGTTACAACTGGAATGATTTTAATACTAATATCAAGCTTTAAGAGAAAGCCCTAATTTTTATAAACCTCTCCATCCTTCATTACAAAAATTACATTTTCGAGAGTTTTGACATCTTTTGTTGGGTCTAACCTAGTTGCAATAATATCAGCAGTGAAACCTTCTTTGATTTGTCCTATTTCATCATCAACGGAAAGTATTTTTGAATTTACAATCGTTGCTGCTTGAAGGCATTCGATAACTGGAATACCTGCTTCATTCATATACCTGAACTCTTTAGCATTTTTTCCGTGAGAAAAAACTCCAGCATCAGATCCAAATGCTATATTAACTCCAGCCCTGTAAGCCTTAGCTGTCGTATTTTGAATCTTGGGACCTATAGCCAAAGCTTTTGGCACTACCAGTTCATTATAATATCCAGGAATTTTTGCCTTTGCTGCAACTTCTTTTCCAGCTGTCATTGTTGGAACCAAATAGGTTCCATATTCAATCATAAGACGCATTGATTCTTCACTTAATAAGGTTCCATGCTCAATAGTCTTTACACCTCCTCTAACCGCTCTTTGAATTCCCTCATCACCGTGAGCATGCGCAGCAACAATCATATCATAATCTTTAGCTGTTTCACAAATCGCTTTTATTTCCTCGATTGTAAATTGTGGATTTTCTCCGTTTTTAGCAATACTCATTACCCCACCTGTAGCAGTAATTTTAATAACATCTGCTCCGTCTTTATATCTCTGTCGAACGGCTTTTCTTGCTTCATCAACTCCGTTAATGACACCCTGTCGAGGTCCTGGATCGCCTGCAAGACTTTTTTTCCATCCATTTGTTGGATCTGCATGTCCGCCGGTTGTCCCGATAGCTTTTCCAGCTGTAAAGATTCGAGGTCCAATTACTTCTCCTTTATTGATCGCATTTCTTAACGAAATATTTACTCCAGACCCACCAAGATCCCTAACCGTAGTAAAACCTGCCATTAGCGTACGTTTTGCAAATTTTAATGAACTAAATGCAATTTGAGATTCTTCAGCAGTAAATGCATTCATGTATTTTTCTCGATTGTATTCACTTTCAATATGAACATGTAAATCAATAAATCCAGGCATTACAGTAGAATCCTTTAGGTCAATTACTATATCATCATCTTTTTTTGGAGTTTTAAACCCTTTTCTTACTTCTTTAATTTTTTTATCAGAAACTATCACCGTCATATTACTAATCATTTCTCCTTTTTCTGAGTCAAATAGCTTTCCTGCATGGATGTAATAATCTTGTGCATTTGAAGCTGAGCAAAATATTAAGATTAAAAACAATAAATTCTTCATAATGATGTAGATTTAGGACCAACTAATATAATATTTATTTTTAGTTACTTTTGTTTAAAACGAATATTATTAATTCATTAATACACACATTTCTTGAAGTTTTATTAAACTTCTACGCTCTTTTTTTTAAAAAAATAGCCAAAGGAGTAGAAGGTAGAAAAAAAAGCTTTGATAAAATAAAAACATCATTCTCAAAGAATGATAAAATAATCCATATACATTGTTCATCTTATGGTGAATACCTGATTTCAGAAGAGCTAACTGCTAATTTGAAAAAGAATTTTACTGATTATAAATTTCTCCTCTCTTTTATCTCACCATCTGGCTATGAAAATGCAAATAAAAGTTTGTTTGATTGCGTAATATATTTACCTCTCGCTTCAAACAAAAACTTGAAAAAGTTTTACGGATTAATATCTCCAAAAATTACATTATTCATTAAGAATGAAATATGGCCTGGTTATATTAATTATGCCAAAATGTATGGATCTAAAGTATATTCTGTGGGTGGAAACTTTCAAAATAACTTTTTTAAAAGAAGAACATCTTATTTCAGTTATGCGATAAAAAAATTTGATAAAGTTTTTGTTGTCAATGAAAATTCAAAGAATTTAATAGAACACTATGGAAATAAAAATGTATTTATTTGTGGTGATTTAAGATTTGATAATGTAATTCCTGATCTAAGTGAAGAGGATGAAGGAATTATTTCTGAATTCATAGACGGTAAAAGATGTATTGTTTTTGGAAGTACATGGGAAGAAGACGAAAGATTTATTTTAAAATATATAAATGAATCAAAAAGAGATTTAAAATATATAATTGCTCCGCACGAAATAGGCAAAAACTGTAATAGAATAAAACAAAAAATTGAAAAAAGATCTATTCTTTTTTCAGAAATAAAATTAAATCAATCTAAGGGTGATTTTTCATGTTTAATAATTGATAATATTGGAATGCTATCTTCATTATATTCTTATTGTACACTTGCATACGTTGGTGGAGGTATGGGAAAAGCAGGACTACATAATACATTGGAGCCAGCTTCATTTGCAAAACCTGTTATAATTGGTAAAAATTACAAAACATTTGACGAAGCTAGGATCATGATTAAAAATGGGGGAATGATCAGTGTATCTAACTATAAAGAGTTTAATAATTCATTTGAAAAAGTGATAAGTAATCAAGAAGAATTAAATAGAATGTCAAATAGCAATTCTGACTATTTTAGAAAGCAAAAAGGAGCTATCAATCTTATTTTAAATCATATAAAAAACCAATAAATTATAAAGAAACAAAAAAAGGGGGATTTATCACCCCCCCTTTCTAACATAAACAAACTAACTAAACTAATTATTAACTATATAATTGGCGTATTCAATTTTTGAATTGAATTTTTGATTTCTTCCTCCGATAATTCATGTTTCTTAATTTTTCCTTCGAAATAATCTTGATATGCCTTCATATCAAAATTTCCATGTCCACATAAATTAAATAATATTGTTTTTGATACTCCTTCACGCTTACATTTTTCAGCTTCATCAATAACTGTTGCTATTCCATGAGTTGCTTCAGGAGCCGGTATTATTCCCTCAGCTTTTGCAAATAATGTTCCAGCTGAAAAAACTTCCATATTATCATGTGCTTTTGCTTCAATAAGTTTGTCTTTTAGCAATTGACTCACAATTACTCCAGCACCATGATACCTTAGTCCACCAGCATGTATAGGGGCTGGAATAAAATCATGCCCAAGTGTGTACATTGGTAGTAATGGAGTCATTCCTGCAGTATCTCCAAAATCATATCTAAAAACACCTCTGGTGAGTTTTGGACATGATGAAGGTTCGCTAGCAATACATCTTATTTTTTTACCTTCATCAAAATTCAATCTCAAAAAAGGAAAAGCAATTCCCGAGAAATTAGATCCTCCACCAAAAGGGGCAATAACAATATCTGGCATATCTCCTGCCTTCTCCATTTGTAAAATTGCCTCTTGTCCAATTATAGTTTGGTGAAGCTTTACATGATTAAGAACACTACCTAATGCATATTTTGTAGAGTCATCAGAAGCAGCTCTTTCTATTGCTTCAGAAATAGCAATTCCTAGTGATCCCGTGTTCTTAGGATCTTTTTGTAAAATATTTCTACCTACTAAAGTTCTATCAGAAGGAGACGCATAAACATCAGCACCCCACGTATTCATCATAATTTTTCTATAAGGTTTGTGATCAAATGATAATTTAACCATGTATACTTCACAATCAATATCAAAATGATTACAAGCAAAACTCAATGCACTTCCCCACTGACCAGCACCAGTTTCAGTGGTGATTTTCTTTACTCCCTCTAATTTATTATAGTATGCCTGCGGCACAGCAGTATTTGGCTTATGCGAACCTGTTGGGCTTACTCCTTCATATTTATAATATATTTTAGCAGGCGTGTCTAAAAATTTTTCCAAATTATATGCTCTGTATAGCGGAGTTGGTCTCCACATACTGTATATTTTTCTAACTTCATCTGGAATCTCAACATATTTCTCTGTTGTTACTTCTTGCTTTATTAACTCCATTGGAAATAAGGGGGCAAGTGACTCAGGTCCAATAGGATTTAATGTTTCAGGGTTTAATGGAGGTAATGGTTTATTAGGCATATCAGCAATTATATTATACCATTTTTCCGGGATTTCTTTCTCGTTTAATAAAATTTTTCTTCTCATTTTAAATGTTAACTTTTTAAATATTAGCAAAAAAAAAAGCTTATCGTGATGATAAGCTTTTTCTCAAATTAAAATATAGCGACTACCTCACGAAACCAAAATTTCATGTTTCCACCACCACATATTTAATTGTAATTTTTTCATTGATATAAATATAATGATCTATTTATTTATTGTAAAGATATTAATGAAAATTTTTTAATTTATTTTTTATGATTGAATACCCGATTAAATAGTCGACATTTGCACGATTAAATAATTAAATGACAAAGTTTAAAGAATTAGGCGTAAATAAAGAGCTCTGCAAGGCAATCGAAGAACTGGGTTTTAAAATCCCTACGGAAGTTCAGAAAGAATCAATCCCTTTTTTACTTACTGAAAATGAGGACCTAATCGCACTTGCTCAAACAGGTACAGGTAAAACAGCTGCTTTTGGATTGCCCGCAATTCAACAAGTTGATGTGGAAAATAAAAATGTTCAAGTAATTATTCTTTGTCCAACTCGTGAATTGTGCGTTCAGATTTGTAAAGATTTAGAATCCTATTCAAAATATGTTAAAGGTATTAAGCTTTTATCTGTTTACGGAGGTACAAATATTGAAACACAAATTAAATCATTAAAAAAAGGAGTTCAGATTGTAGTTGGAACACCTGGGAGAACTAAAGATTTATTAAAAAGAAAAAATTTAAAACTAGAATTAGTTAATAAGGTAATTCTAGATGAGGCAGATGAAATGCTTAGCATGGGGTTCAAGGATGATTTGGATTTTATTTTGGATAAAACCTCATCAAATAGACAAACAATGTTGTTTTCAGCAACAATATCTAAAGAAGTAAAAAGTATCTCAAAAAAATATATGAGAGATGCTAAAGAAATTACTGTTTCCAAAATAAATTCAACCGCAAAAAATATTGAGCATCATATTTATAATGTAAGCTCAAGAAATAAATATGAGGCGTTAAAAAGAATCGCTGATTTTAATCCAAATATTTACGGAATCGTTTTCTGTAGAACAAAAAGACATACCAAAGAAATAGCTAATAAATTCATGGCTGAAGGTTATAATGCTGATGCAATTCATGGAGATCTTTCTCAAAATCAAAGAGATGAAGTGATGCAGAGATTTAGAGATAAGTCTTTGCAGATATTAATTGCTACTGATGTTGCGGCGAGAGGCCTAGACGTTGATGATATTACACACGTAATTAATTATTCACTACCTGACGACCCTGAGATTTATGTTCATAGAAGTGGTAGAACCGCTAGAGCTGGAAAAAGCGGAATTTCAATTGCTATTTCAAATGAAAGCGAAAGAAGAAAAATAAAATCTATCGAAAAAAAAGGAGCTATAAAATTCATTCCAAAAGAGGTCCCAACAGGAAGCGAAATATGTTCAAATCAGTTATTTAAGCTCATAGATAAAATCGAAAATGTTGATGTTGATGAGGAACAAATCAAACCGTTTTTAGATAACATTTATAAAAAACTTGAGTGGCTAAGCAGAGAAGAATTAATTAAAAGATTTGTATCTGCTGAATTTAATAGATTTTTAAAGTATTATAAAGAATCCAATAAACTTACTTCCAAAAGGTCAAAAGATAAAAGAAGCTCTAAAAGAGGTGATAGAAATGGGAAATCATTAACAGCATTTTCTATTAATATCGGAAGAAAACACAGAGCAACTCCATTAGACATTATTTCTATTGTAAATAGGGCATTAAAATCTAACAGTATTGAAATTGGTAAAATTGAATTAGGCAGGTATCAAACATTTTTTGAGATTGATAAAGACTATAAGGATGATTTTATAAAAAATATTAAAAAAATCGATTTTAAGGGGAATGATTTGGTTTTAGCGGAGCCATCCGATCTTGATCAAAATCCTCCTAAAAGAAGAAGAGATAGAGGGGATAGAAGAAATCGTGGTAAAAGATCCGATTCTAGAAATTCATCAAGAAAGAGAAAAAAGAAAAAATCAAGATTTAGATAAAATTGAGTTTTAAAACTAATCCTTTACCAAACGGACTGAAAAGCCATTAGTCTTTAATTCAGAAGAAGAAGTTGCTAGATACTCAGTTCCCCAATGCAAAATTCTTCTTACAGAGTTTGCTGAATCAGCCTCTGTCGAAGACCACAAAACAGAGTTACTCGCACCATTCACTGGAATACCTTCCGGTGTTATAGTACCAAATGGATAAATATTGAATCCACTACTATTATTTGTACTTTGATTATATCCAGGTGCTCCAGGATAATCCTGGGTTTCAGCCCAGCCAGAGGTGGATGCAATCGCTTTAGCTATTTTGTCTTCAGTTGTTGTTCCATCGTAATTGTAGCCAGAGTCTATAAGGCAATTTTCAAATGTTGTCCACTCGGCATCTGAAGGTACGTGCCAGCCCTCTGGAGCAAATTCTTTGTTTGGAGTATTTGGATCCGTATCGTGTATACCCATAACAGCATACCAATTGTATAGTTTTTCTGGTGTAGAATCACCTATAGTATGAGTAGTATATTTCCAGGCACCAGTTGTGAGGTTAGCCCACTCTGTATTATCTGATACTTCTGGGATTGGTGTTCCATCACGGTAAGTTGACATTTGTGCGTTCTGTACCGTCCACACCTGGTCACAATAAGTCATAATATTATACGTATTCCCGTCTTGGTCTATAATACCTACAGAAGATTGGAGTGCATCAATTTGATCCTGTAAATACGATAATTTTTCCAATAGAAAAACTAGAGTCACTGCATCTTGATTATCAGTTGGATCCTCAACATTTTTAATTTGATTATTTTCAGCACTTACTGTCCCATTCAATAGGATCTGAGCTTCTTCCCCCTGAGCAAAGCTCAGTACAGGAATCATTACGAATAATAGAATAAATTTTTTCATATTAATAAATATAAAAAAATATCCCCAAAAATAAATTATTATTCTTGAGGATATTATGTACTGAAGGCGGGACTTGAACCCGCACGGATATTACTATCCATTGGATTTTAAGTCCAACGTGTCTACCAATTCCACCACTTCAGCATTAAACTAATATTGTGGAGCGAAAGACGGGATTTGAACCCGCGACCCTCACCTTGGCAAGGTGATGCTCTACCCCTGAGCTACTTTCGCATTATTTTAAAGAACCTAGCACCATAAGTGCGGATGCAAATTTAAGATAAATTTTCAAATATGAAACTTAATTTGGTAAAATTGAAATAGCAAATCCTCCGGCAGCAACAGTGGGTATTTTAATTTTACTTTTTGAGGACACTTCAATCTTTTCAATTTTATACGATTGAGGATTTTTTGCATAGTCTGCATCCTTAGAATCTCTATAAATTGTAGCCGTATATTTTCTGTTTTTATCTAGAAATTTAAAATCAACCAAAGCCTCTCTTTTATCGTAACCATTTGAATTACCAACAAACCAATTATCAGTACCCTTTTCTTTTCTAGCAATTGTCACATACTCTCCTGGCTCAGCCTCCAGATAAATAGATTTATCCCAATCTAATGCCACATCTTTAATAAACTGAAATGCATCAGGAAAGCGCATATAATTCTTGGGTAAATCAGCAGCCATTTGTAGTGGGCTATACATAACTACATATAATCCCAATTGGTTTGCTAAAGTAGTTGTAACAGAACCTGGTGCAAGAGTTTCGTTTAAATTTGGTGTAAAATCAGGCCTGTTTTTTCTTGGATCCATTTCAAAAATTCCAGGCGTATAATCCATTGGTCCACCAATTAATCTTGTAAAAGGTAAAATCGTTGTATGATTTAGTTTTGATCCACGAAACTCAGCTCCTCTTGCTGATTCATTTCCTATATGATTGGGGTATGTTCGACCAACTCCTGTAGGCCTTACAGCCTCATGAGCATTAACCATTATTTTATAATCAGCTGCCTTATCGATAGCATAGATGTAGTGGTCTACCATATACTGTCCATAATGCCTTTCACCAGCAGGAATAATTCTACCTACATAACCACTTTTTACAGATTTATATCCATATTTGTTCATAAGAGAATATGCTTCGTCCATGTGTCTTTCATAATTTCTTATGGCCCCTGAAGTTTCATGATGCATCATTAAACCGATTCCTTTTTCTTTTGCATAATTATTTAATTTTTCAATATCGAAATCGGGATATGGAGTCAAAAAATCAAACACATAATCTTTTTTCTTGTCGAACCAATCTTCCCATCCTATATTCCAACCCTCTACCAATAAAGCATCGAATCCGTGTTTGGAAGCAAAGTCTATATATCTCATCACTTTTTGATTATTAGCAGCATGTGAATCATTTGGCTCCAATTCATCATAATTTGTTTCGTTAATCCTTACAGACTTGAGATCATTTGTGTACCACCATGTACTTTGACCAGTGATCATCTCCCACCATACTCCCATGTATTTGGTAGGTTTTATCCATGATGTATCTTCGATCTTTGAAGGCTCATTTAAATTATAAGTAATTCTACTTGCTAAAATATCTCGTGCATCATCACTTGTGATTATCGTTCTCCAAGGTGTATTATGTGGTGCATTCATGTAGGCCATATTACCATAGGCATCAGGAGTTAAATGA
>CACEKJ010000017.1 GCA_902560045.1 uncultured Bacteroidota bacterium
ATTTTAAAATCACTTACCGATTTAATTACAATGGTAAAAAGAATTCAGATAAATTACTCTGAAAATAATGGTTCCTTCTTACCAGGTTTTCTGCAAACTCCTGGATTTATCGGTTCATTTACCCCTTCATTTGGCTATGTATTTGGTAGTCAAAAAGATATTAGATACTTAGCAGCAAGAAATGGGTGGCTTACTGTGTTCCCAGAATTTAATCAGCAGTATACAAGCACAACGAATACAAATCTTAGTTTTAACGCAAATCTTGTTCCTATTAATGATTTAAAAATTGATTTGACAGCTGGCAGAAATTATTCTGATAATTTAACAGAATCTTTTAATACGGTTGATTTTGATAATGATGGGTTAAGTGATTCATATAATTCTATGATTCAAAACTCTATAGGTAATTTTAATATTTCTACTGTTTTAATCAAAACAGCTTTTTCAACAAGCGATGAATACAACTCTGAGGTTTTTGAAACATTTAAATCCAATAGACTAATAATTTCAAGAAGACTAGCAGCCCAGTCTGGGGTAGATTTTAGTAACCCAGATAATTTTGAAGATGGGAATTTAGAAGGTTTTCCTCTAGGTTTTGGAAAGACAAGTCAGTCAGTTTTATTACCTTCTTTTCTGGCAGCATACTCTGGAACGGACGCAACAAAGGTTAGTTTAAGTGCGTTTCGGGATGTTCCAATACCAAATTGGTCAATACGTTATTCAGGCTTTATGAAAATGAAATGGTTTAGGAAAAACTTTAAACGTTTTTCCGTTACTCATGGATATAATTCCATGTATACGATTAACCAATTTAGGTCCAACTTAGATTATACTCAGCCCGATTTTAATCAGACATATACATTACAGAATCCTGATGTTTTTGATCAATCTGATAACTATAAAAATAAAACTCTGTTCAGTAATATTAATCTTATGGAGCAATTTAGCCCATTGATTAAAGTTGATATAGAAATGAAAAATTCATTTAAATTATTAACAGAAATTAGAAAGGACAGGCTACTTTCATTGAGTTTTGATAATAATCTTTTAACTGAAATTCAAGGCAATGAATATATTATTGGACTAGGTTATAGAGTTAAAGATTTGCAAATAAGATCAAGATTAGGTGGGTCAAGACAATTAATCAAGAGTGATTTAAATATGAAAGCTGACTTTTCTATTAGGAATAATAAAACAATTGTAAGATATTTGGACTTAGAAAATAATCAGGTTACTTCTGGTCAAACTATTTTAAATTTAAAGTATTCAGCAGATTATGCATTTAGTCAAAATTTGACAGGAATATTTTATTTTGATTATTCGTTCTCTGAGTATGCTATTTCAACTGCATTCCCTCAAACAACAATAAGAGCTGGTTTTACCATGAGATACAATTTTGGAAACTAAATAATTTATAAAAAATGAATATACCAAGTGAACTTAAATACACAAAAGATCATGAATGGATTTCTCTAGATGGGGATATTGCAACCGTTGGTATAACGGATTTTGCTCAAAGAGAATTAGGAGATATTGTTTATGTTGAGGTTGAAACTATAGGTGAAACACTTAATGCCGATGAGGTTTTTGGAACTGTTGAAGCGGTCAAAACAGTTTCCGACCTTTTTCTTCCTGTTTCTGGAGAAATAATTGAATTCAACGAATCTCTTGAGGATACGCCAGAGGAAGTCAATTTAAACCCCTATTCAAATGGTTGGATGATTAAAATGAAAGTTTCAAATATTGATGATTTGTCAAGTCTTTTAAATGCAGAACAATACCAAGAATTAATTGGAGAATAAATTAAAGAATTTTTTTACTCCCATTATCTACAGCTTATTTGTTGTTTTTATTTCTTTGTGGAACTTTGACTCTTATGAAGTAAAAAACCCCCCTATTTCTGATAAATTTATCCACTTTTTAATTTATTTTTTATTTGTAATATTTTGGGCAAATTCGTTTAAAAACAGATTTAAAAACTCAACGCTATTTGTATTTTTTTTCTCTCTGTTATTTGGACTTATTTTGGAATTTGTTCAAATAAATTTAAGTTATAGATCATTTGAATTTTTTGATTTAATTTCAAATTTTATAGGCTGCTTAGTAGGATATCTTATTGTAAAAATAACTCTAGAAAAACATTAAAAATAAAAAGTTGTTTTTTTTATAAATTATTGGTTATTTTAGCTTCATCATATCTAAATTATGGAAAACAAAAAAAATCCAAAAGCTGACATTGGTAGAAATAGCTCACTTTATTTTGCGTTAGGACTAGCATTAATGATGTTTTTATCTTATGGAACAATTAACTATAAGGTTTATGACAAATCTGCATTAGATTTAGATAAGGTTAACATGGATGCTCTTGATGAAGAGGAAGTGCCAATTACTGAGCAGGTGCAACCACCTCCGCCACCTCCGCCACCTCCACCAGCACCTGAAGTAATAGAGATCGTTGAGGATGAGGAAGAAATTGAAGAAACTATTATTGAATCTACGGAGTCTGATGAGGAATTAGAGATCGAAGAAATTGAGATCGAAGAAATTGAAGAAGATGTTGAGGTCCCTTTTGCAGTTATTGAAAATGTTCCAATTTTCCCTGGATGTGAAAGAGGAAGTAATGATAAAAAGAGAAAATGTATGTCTGAAAAAATTGCAAAATTTGTTCAGAGAAAATTTAATACTGATTTAGCTGGTGATTTAGGACTAACGGGAAGACAAAGAATTAGTGTTATATTTAAAATTAATAAAACTGGTGATGTCACTGGCGTAAGAGCTAGAGCTCCACATCCACGTTTAGAAAAAGAAGCGCAAAGAGTTATTAATTTGCTTCCTAAAATGCAACCAGGAAAGCAAAGAGGTGTGGCTGTTACAGTACCCTATTCCTTACCGATTATATTTCAAGTACAAGATTAATTTTTTCGTAGTTTCAATTTATTAAGGCTTTAATATATATTATATTTGCGACTTAATTTATTCAAGTTGTCAAACAATTTAACAATACAAATTATAAATGAACTGACTAAGTTTAGATTAACTCTAAGCGTTGTGTTCTCTTCATTTATAAGTTATTTTTTAGGTTCTGAATCAATCAACTTTATTGATTTAACCTATCTTTTGACTGGTGGAATTTTAATAGTTAGTTCGTCTAATATTTTTAATCAGATCATTGAAAGAGATTTAGATAAATTAATGAATAGGACCAAGAATCGTCCACTGCCTAAAAATAAAATCAAAATAAATACAGCGTTATTACTAGCAATAACCACGGGGGTTTTGGGTATTGTTTTAATGTACCTTATAAATATTAAAGTTGCAATCTTAGCAGCTGTTTCTATATTCCTCTATACAGCTATTTATACTCCGATGAAGCTGGTGAGTCCATTGTCTGTTTTTGTTGGAGCTATTCCTGGCGCATTTCCTTTTATGATTGGTTGGGTAGCCGCAACAAATCAAATAGGAATCGAGGCAATCACATTATTTTTGATGCAGTTTTTTTGGCAATTCCCACATTTTTGGTCCATAGGTTGGTCACAAAGTGACGATTATAAAAAGGCTGGATTTAAAATGCTTCCAACCGGGAAAAAAGATAAGTCTACCTCTGCTCAAATTTTATTTTACTCAATATGGGCTGTTATTATCTCAATAGTTCCTTTTTTTGGAATTACAGGAAATTTAAGATTAAGTTTATTTGGTTTAATTTTTGTAGTTCTTCTGGGTGTTTTTCTTATTTACAAGTCTTATCTGCTTTTTACAGATGGTAAGAATGAAAATGCAAAAAGATTAATGCTAACCAGTATTGTTTATTTGACGCTGGTCCAATTAACATTTTTATTAGATAAATTTTTACTGATATGAGTTCACAATTAAATAATAGAAACAAAGCATTGAAAATGATGCTCTGGTTTGGGATAGGATCATTATTTATGACTTTTGCTGGATTAACTAGTGCTTTTATTGTTAGTAAAAATAGAGAAGATTGGATTTTAAATTTTGAACTTCCTGATGCATTTTACTATAGTTTGATGGTAATAATTTTAAGTAGTATTTGTTTAATTATTGCTAGACGTTTTTTAATAAATGATAAAATAAAAAATGTTTCAATTCTATTGTTCACAACAATTTTCTTGGGAATAATTTTTATTATCCTACAATTTTTAGGATTTAATCAAATTATTGACAATGGGTATCATTTTACCGGGCCTACAAGCACAATAAATAGTTCTTTTATTTTCTTAATCGCTTTTGTGCATGCTTTACATGTAATGGTTGCATTAATTGCACTAATCGTAGTGTTTATAAAAAATTTAAAAGGCTTATATAATAGCAAAGATTTAATAGGTTTTGAACTGGCTTCTATATTTTGGCATTTTGTAGATATTTTGTGGATTTACTTGTTTATATTTTTGGTTTTCTTCGGTTAAAATAATTACTTTTGTATCTCTTTAAATTAAACTATGGGAACTACTGCTAACACTACTTCAAATGACAAAATTTGGGATGGAGGAAATAAGCCTTTAAATGCATCATATGGAAAGATGATGATGTGGTTTTTTATTGTTTCTGATGCCCTTACTTTTTCTGGATTTATTGTTTCATATGGATTTGCTCGATTTAAGTTTGCTGATTCATGGCCCATAGCTGATGAGGTGTTTACACACGTTCCGTTTGTTCACGGTAAAGAACTTCCAATGATCTATGTTGCTTTTATGACATTTGTTCTGATTATGTCATCTGTAACAATGGTAATGGCTGTAGATGCTGGGCATAAAATGCAAAAAGCAAAAGTTACATTTTACATGTTTCTTACAATTATTGGAGGAATTATTTTTGTAGGGTCTCAAGCCTGGGAATGGGCAACGTTCATTAAGGGTGATTACGGAGCTGTTAAAACAAAGGGTGGAAATATATTACAATTCTTGGATGCTGAAACATCTAAAAGAGTTTCTGTTGATGATTTTGCATTTGAATTTTCAAGTGTCAGAAACCAACATCAAAGTTACAATGGAATATGGTATGATAATGAAGGCACCTTACCAACTTATAATATTGATGAGGTGATTGCAGGTTTTGAAGCAAACCCAAATATTTTGATTAGAAAACAAATTTTAGATGAGAATGGTCATAAAACTATTTTATCTAGAGAAGAATCATTAAATGTATTAAAAGAAACAGGGGTTTCTGTTGTCAATGGAGCTAATCTTTATGAAAACGAGTATGGAGTTCCACTTTTTGCAAATTTCTTTTTCTTTATTACAGGTTTTCACGGATTTCATGTTTTTTCAGGTATAGTATTAAACATAATAATTTTCTTTAATGTTATCATAGGAACTTATGAAAAAAGAAAAAGTTATGAAATGGTTGAAAAAGTCGGATTGTATTGGCATTTTGTTGATTTAGTATGGGTTTTTGTTTTTACATTTTTCTATTTAGTATAATAATATGGCTGAACACGCACACAAATTGGAAATATTTAGAGGTTTAATTAAGTTTAAATCTAACACACAAAAAATAATCGGAGTTCTTATTCTACTTTCGATAGTAACATTAGTAGAAGTTGTACTTGGAATATATAAGCCTGAAGTTTTAAATCAGTCTTTTGCAAATCTAAAATTACTTAACTGGATTTTTATTATCCTTACAATTGTTAAAGCTTACTATATAACCTGGGATTTTATGCATATGCGTGATGAGACCTCAATATTGAGAAGGGTTGTTGTATGGACCGCTGTTTTTCTTATTTTATATCTTTCTTTTATTTTTATTCAAGAAGCTGGATATATTTTTGATGAGTTTGATGACCCATCTAATTATATCAAAACAGATTTTTAATCTATAAATTGTGATCACTAAATTTTACAGAAAATGGTTTATTCTGGCAATTCTGTTTTTGTTGCCTGTTATCTTTTTATTGTTTCTTTACCCCTCAACCCATAACTATAATACTTTAGACATAGTTGGTGAAGATATTAATGAAACTGATTCATTAACATTTATTCATAATAATTCATCAACTTTTAAGGACAACATTACGATATTATCTTTTCTTGGTAACAATCCTATGAAAAATATTACTAGCGCTTTGAATTTAAAAGAGCTAGTTTATGATAAATTTAAGGGTTTTAAAAAGTTTCAAATTATTTCTATTGGAGGGAAGGATTCAGAGTTTGAATTAGAAAAAGTTAGAAAAGAGTTGCTAAAATCCGATGAATTAAAATATTGGCATTTTGCATATGCAGATACCAAGTCCATTAATGAAATTTTTAATTCCTTAAGATCTGATTATGATTTGGATAGTTCAAATTATACTAACCAAGTATTTATTGTAGATAAGTTATTAAATCAAAGAGGTAGAATTGATGATAGAGATGATGATCAAATAGAAAATGAGGTGAAGTTATTCGGACTATACTCATACAACTCAATACTAGTTTCTGAAATCAAAGGAAAAATGAATGATGATATTAGAATTTTATTTACCGAGTATAGACAAAAAAGAAAAGGGAATTTTAATTCCAACATAAGAAGAATTAGTAATTTGGAAGGAAATGATGGATAACAAAAAAAATATTATAATTATCATACTGATATTAGTCTTTGGTTTAGTTTTTGTTCCAAGAATAATCGATCGAGTAAAGAACGATGATGTATCTCGAAGTGAAAGTAGGAGTTTAAAATTAGATAATTTTGAAAAAAATATTGAACCTCTTCCTTATTTATTAGTAAATAACGAAAGAAAAAAAGTTCCAGACTTTAAGTTTATAAATCAAAATGAAAAACTGGTGTCAAATAAAGATTACCTTGGCAAAGTATATATTGTTGAGTTTTTTTTCACAACCTGTACAACTATTTGTCCAATTATGAATACTAATCTTGTTCATATTCAAAATAGTTTTACAGCTTTCCCTGACTT
The DNA here is from genome assembly GCA_902560045.1 of uncultured Bacteroidota bacterium. Lineage (GTDB taxonomy): Bacteria > Bacteroidota > Bacteroidia > Flavobacteriales > Flavobacteriaceae > MED-G13. The sequence goes on from CACEKJ010000017.1 coordinate 6,914, forward strand.
TGGAATTGCATCCTTTTCGATTAATCCAGAATATGATACATCTGAAGTTTTAAGTTTATATGCTCAAGATAACGGAATTACAAACCCCAACTGGAACCTCATGACCGGGGATAGAAATGAAATATACAAACTTGCAAATGACGGTTTTAATCTATACACCGCAGCAAGTTCTGATTTTGTGGATGGTTTTGAACATTCAGGTTATTTTGCTATAATTGACAAAGAAGGATACATTAGATCAAGGATCGATGAATTTGGAAACCCAAAAATATATTATAAAGGGTCTGTAGATTTTAATGAAAAATTAGATAATAATGGTGAGGCAGAAGAAATTACAATATTAAAAGAAGACCTATTAAAATTATTAAACGAATAAAATGAATCCAGCTAACATAAAAATCTATAACAGGCTTACTATAATAATTTCAGTCTTAGTTCCTGTTGTTGTAGCATTATTACTTTTTTTAAAGTGGGATGCTGACTTATTGATTTTTGATTTGAGATCCCCAAATTTTGAACCCATTATATTGATGGATAATTTACCGCTAGCAAAACCGCTTAAATTTTTACCCCCGATCTATGCAACCATTAATGGAATAACTGCTGTTATTTTAGTTATGGCTGTTTATTTTATAAAGAAAGGAAAAAGACTTATTCATGAAAATTTAATAAAGGTTTGTATTGGCCTTTCTCTTTGTTTCTTGGTTATGTACATAGCTTATCATATCACTAGTGACCCGACAAAATTTGAAGGCGATGGATTAATAAAATATATTTATTATTTTATTTTAATTTCTCATATATTATTATCAATCACAGTTATCCCTTTTGTTTTAGTTTCATACGTAAGAGCCATTACAAATGATTTTGAAAAACATAAAAAAATTGCTAAAATAACTTTTCCTATTTGGCTATATGTAGCAGTGACTGGAGTTATAGTTTACTTAATGATTTCTCCGTATTACGTTTAATTATGAAAAATAAGATACTTACTTCTTTTTTTTTAATTTTTTTATCAATACCTAGTTTTTCGCAATGTGCAATGTGTAGAGCCGTACTAGAAAGTAGTGAAAATGATGGCATGGCAGAAGGAATAAATAATGGGATTATGTACCTAGCATTTTTACCTTATTTGATCGTTTTTTTCATGATATTTTTCGTTTATAAAAAATTTAAAAAATAAACGTTAACAATCTCACACCTCCTTTTAACAACTAATTAACATCGATTTACTGAGTTTTTCTTAACCTTTGCCATAGAAAACAAAAGAAGTAAATGCTTAAAATAAACAATCTCCACAAGTCTTATAAAATGGGAGACTCAAGTCTTCATGTTCTCAAGGGAATTGATCTTCATGTTGACAAAGGTGAAATGGTGGCAATTATGGGGTCCTCCGGTTCGGGAAAATCAACATTGCTTAATATAATTGGAATCTTGGATGAACTTGATTCGGGTGAATACACATTAGACGGTATTGAAATAAAAGATTTAACCGAAAAGAAAGCAGCTCAGTACAGAAATAAATTCTTGGGCTTTGTTTTTCAATCTTTTAATTTGATAAATTTTAAAAATGCACTTGAAAATGTTGCCCTGCCATTATATTATCAGGGACAAAAGAGAAAGGAAAGACAAGAAAAAGCAATGTTTCATTTAGAAAAAGTTGGTCTAGCTGATTGGTCTACACATTTACCAAATGAACTTTCAGGGGGTCAAAAACAAAGAGTTGCTATTGCAAGAGCATTAGCAGCTGAACCTAAATTACTATTAGCAGATGAACCAACAGGAGCGCTTGATTCAGCTACATCACATGAAATTATGCAATTTCTTCAGCAATTAAATGATGAGGGAAAAACGATTTTAATTGTTACCCATGAAGAAGATATTTCTTTGATGTGTAAAAGAATTGTCAGATTAAAAGATGGTGTGATTATGGAGGATAAAAAAATTAAACAAAACAGATTATAATAATGATCGAACTTGGGTTATTTAGAGAAGTGTTTCAAAGTTTAAATAAAAATAAGCTAAGAACTCTTTTATCAGGATTTACTGTTGCATTTGCAATAATGTTGTTTACGATTTTATTTGGAATCGCAAATGGTTTCCAAAATACATTTAACAATGAATTTAATGGTGATGCAAATAACTCAATTTTTATTTATTCAGGTCGTACATCAAAAGCTGTTGAGGGATATCAGACAGGTAGAAGAATACAGTTTGATAATGAACTTTATAATACAATAAAAGACGAATTTAATGACGACATCGAATTTATAACCGGTAGAGTCTATAAAAATGTTACTGCTAGTTTTGGAACTGAAAAAAGTAATTATTCAGTTAGGGCTGTAAATCCAGATCATCAATTTATTGAGAAATCGGAAATGAAACAGGGCAGGTTTATAAATCCATTAGATTTAAAAAATAATACTAAGAATATTGTCATTGGAAATTTAGTAGTTGAAGACTTATTTGGTGAAACAGATCCGATTGGAAAATACCTTGATCTTAATAAGATAAAGTTTAAGATAGTTGGTGTTTTTGTCGAAAGAACGGAGGGTTCAGACAGTAATGAAGCAAGAGTAATATATATGCCCATTTCAACTGCACAAAAAATATATGGAAACAACGATTACATAGATCAAATAAATCTGACATATAATCCTTTGCTTTCAGAACAGGAAGCAATTGCTTTTGGAAATAAAGTAGTTGATAAAATAAAAGATATGTTCTTTATTGCTGAAAATGATCAATCAGCAGTTCGAGCTAGAAATAGAGCTAGAGAAAATCAAGAAATTACCCAATTTAACGGAGTTTTGGCAATACTAGTTTTAATTATTGGTATGGGAACTTTAGTTGCAGGAGTCGTGGGTATAAGTAACATTATGATTTTCATCGTAAAGGAAAGGACAAAAGAAATTGGTATAAGAAAAGCGCTTGGAGCTCCACCCAACTCAATTATCTTGATTATAATTTTAGAATCTATTTTCATAACTGCTATTGCAGGATATGTTGGTCTCCTTATAGGAGGGGCAGTATTAAACAGTTTTAACCTGGAGGATTATTGGATTACGGATCCTGGAGTTAGCACATCTCTAGTTTTAGCAGCAACAATAACATTGGTTATTGCTGGAACCCTTGCCGGATATATTCCTGCTAAAAGAGCAGCATCCATCAAACCGATTGTAGCATTAAGAGACGAATAATATGTTTAAATTTTTAATCGATAAAGACACCTGGCAAGAATTGAGGGAAAGCTTAACAAAAAATAAGCTGAGAACTGTCATTACAATGATCGGAGTATGGTGGGGAATTTTATTGTTAATAGGCCTTCTAGGTTCAGCAAAAGGAATTGAAAACAAGTTTAGTGTTCAGTTTGGTGATTATGCCACAAACAGTGTTTTTATATGGGGACAGTCTACCAGTAAAGCTTTTAAAGGTTATCAAGAGGGTCGTAGACCTAGACTTAAATTTTCACATTTAGAAAAAATTAAAAATCAAGTCAAAGGTATTAAGTTTCTTTTACCAAGAAATGCTCGAGATGTTCAGGTTGTAAGAGGAGTTCAGTATGATAATTTTGGTCTTTCAGGAGATTTTCCCTTGTTAGATCAAATTCAAAAAAAGAATCTAATAAGCGGAAGGTTTATCAATCAGTTAGATGTTGAAGATAATAAAAAAGTTGCCGTAATTTCTGATGACGTTTACAAGCAGCTCTTCGATATTGACGAAAAAGCTATTGGAGAATTTATTAAAATTAACGAAATCAATTATAAAGTCATAGGAGTCTTTGAGCAAGGTGACTTTGATTTTGGTGGAGAGTTGCATATACCTTTTACAACTTTTCAAAATGTTTATAATCAAGGAGATAATATTGGCTGGATTACCGTTACTGGTGAAGATGGATATAACATTAGACAGATAGAAAATGATGTAAAGTTGGTATTAAAAAATTTAAATTATGTACATCCAGATGATAATCGTGCTTTTGGAAGTTTTAATTTAGGAGAGTTATTTGAAAGATTTGAAGGGTTTTTAATGGGGATGCAATTCCTTACCTGGTTTGTGGGTATTGCTACTTTGATTGCTGGGGTATTTGCAATTGGGAATATACTATTGATCACGGTTAAAGAAAGGACTAAAGAAATTGGAATTAGAAGAGCGATTGGAGCAACACCATTTGAGATAAAAAGACAGATCGTTTTAGAATCAATTTTCTTGACCATTATTGCGGGAATTTTTGGTATCATTAGCGGAGGTTGGATATTGATTGCCATGGATTCTGCTTTTGGAAATGGCCCTGACTCGGTCTTAATAAACGCATCGGTACCGATACTTGTGGTATTTATTTCAGTAATAATATTAGTTGTATTTGGGACTTTAATTGGGTTAATTCCCGCAAATAGAGCAACAAGTATTAAACCCATTGATGCTTTAAGAGAAGAATAAATAAATTAAATATTAGATAAATGAGAAAACAAATTAAGTATGTAGTTTTAATCCTGGTTATAGGATCATTATTATACGTTTTAAATTATTTTAAAAATGCGAATTCAGCTTCAATAATTGATTATGAGACGGAGCAACCTTTTTACACTTCGATTGAAAAAGAAGTTGTGGCAACAGGTAAATTAAACCCTGAAGATGAAATTGAATTGAAACCACAAGTAAGTGGAATCATTGATAAAATTTTTGTCGAAGAGGGTGATAAAGTTATGAGAGGAGATTTAATCGCTAATATTAGAGTTGTTCCTAATGAACAAGCCTTACTTAGTGCTAGAAGTAGAATTAATTCGGCAAAATTATCCTATGAAAATTCCAGAAAATTATATGACCGAAGTGAAAAATTATTTGAAAAGAACGTCATATCCAAACAGGATTTTGAAAACAGTCAATTGTCAATGGAACAATCCAGAGAATCTCTTAAACAGGCAGAAAATGATTTTAAAATCATTAAACAGGGAACTTTGACAGGAGGCAGTACTGCAAACACAAATGTTCTAGCTCAAATCTCTGGAACAATACTTGAAATTCCGATAAGAGAGGGTAGTCCAATTACTGAAAGTAATACATTTAGCCCAGGAACTACTATAGCTACAGTTGCCGATATGACAAAAATGATTTTTGAAGGACAAGTTGATGAAACTGAGGTTTCAAAGCTTGAAGAGGGTGCAGAAATCAAAGTGATACTTGGCGCACTAGAAAAAGATGAATTTGAGGCAAAGTTAACTTTTGTTGCGCCCAAAGGAATTGAGTTAGGTGGTGCAGTTCAGTTCAAAATCAAAGCAGATGTAAGTATTCCAGAAAGTGTAAATGTAAGAGCAGGTTACAGCGCAAATGCAATTATGTCTATAGGGCAAAAAGAAAATATTTTATGTATTAATGAGTCGTTACTTCAATTTAACAGGATTACGGACAAACCTTTTGTAGAGATATTAAAGGAAGACGGTTCGTTTGTAACTAAGGATGTGGAAGTTGGAATCTCTGATGGAATAAACGTTGAAATTCTAAAAGGGGTTAAGGAAGGTGATAAAATTAAGGTTTGGAATTCTGTCGAAGATGAAGATGATGATGAAGCAAGAAGACGACAAGATGAGAACTCAAGAGAATTAGAGGATTAAAATTATTAATTAATTATGAAACAAATTATAATACTTACTACTTACTTTTTTCTAATTAGCACTTCTCATGCCCAAAATAATATTTGGACTTTAGAGCAATGTGTTAAACATGCACTAGAAAATAATATTACAATTCTTCAGGCAAAAAATAGTTTGTTGTCGTCTGAACAAGATATTGTAAGTGCTAAGGGAAATTTTTTACCTGCTGTTAATTCTAATATTAGTGGTGGAGCTAGCTTAGGAAATATTGAAGTTTTTCCGGGAGAATTTAGAGATAGGGAGTTCTATTCAACATCTCTTGGATTAGGTTTTTCTCAAAGCGTTTTTAACGGATTTAGAAACATAAATTTATTAAATCAAAGTAAACTTAGTTTAGAGAGGAATCAATATGAGCTTGAAAAATTAAAAGATGATATTTCATTAAATGTAGCCAATGCATATCTAAATGTCTTATTTAATAAAGAGAATTTAGATCTTGCAAATTCGCAGGTAGAATTTTCTAAATTTCAGGTTTCTCAAGTACAAACTTTAGTTGAAGCTGGTTCCGAACCAATGTCTACGTTAATTGAAACACAGGCAACATATAGTAGAGATATTCAAAACTTAACAATAGCAGAAAACAGCCATGTTTTATCTCTTTTAAGTTTATCTCAACTATTACAATTACCCTTTGAGGATTTTGATGTTGAGGTTGTTCAAATAGATGCACCTTCAGCAAATCTAATGTATGATGATGTAGCGCCCATTATAAATTATGCAATGGAAAATAGAAATGAAATCAAGGTAGCTGAAAGGGATATTGAGCTGTCAAAATTAAGTACTAAAATATCTAAAAGTGCATATTTACCAAACATATCTATGGGATATGGTTTCAATGCTTCAGCAAATTTTTCAAATTTAACAAGTGATGACCAATTTATTGATCAATTAAACGATAATAAAGGCCATTCTGTTAATATGAATATTTCAATTCCGATATTTAATAGGAATCAGACAAAAGCCCAAGTAAATAAATCCAAAATTCAGGAAGAAACAACCAATTTAGCTCTTGATCAAGTTAAAATAAATTTAGTATCTACTGTTCAAAGAGCATTCACTGATGCAAAGGCTGCTTTTAGAGCTTATGAAGCTTCCAAATTATCTTTAGGCTCTCAGGAATTAGCTTTTGAAAACTCAAAACAAAGATTTAATCTCGGCGCCTTAAACTCATTTGATCTTGAACAATCTAGGATTAGGCTTTTAAATGCTAGGTCTTCATTAATTAATGCTAAATATGATTTTATATTTAAAACAAAAGTATTAGATTACTATTTAGGTAAAAGATAGTTTAGTGTCTATAATTTTAAATATTGAAACATCGAGTACTAATTGTTCAGTTTCCATTTCAGAAGAAGGAAAGCTTGTCGATTTTGTAGAACAAAATTTTGATCAATATTCACACTCAAAATCTTTACACGTTTTCATTGATAAGTTATTGAAAAATACAGAAATTCCATTAGGCGATTTAAATGCTGTTTCTATTTCTGAAGGCCCTGGATCTTACACTGGATTAAGAATAGGTGTTTCTGCAGCCAAGGGTATTTGTTTTGCTTTAGATATTCCTTTAATAGCAATAGATACTATGTATATCTTAGCAAGAAAAATAGAATGTTCAAAGGGGTATATTATTTCAGCAATGGATGCCAGGAGAGATGAAATTTATTACTCGATTTTTGAATTTAACAACAATAAGCTTCCTAAAAGAATTGTAGAAACAGATTCTTTGGTTTTAAATTCTAATTCATTTCATCAATTTTTGAAATCTTCAACTGTAAATTTTATTGGAAATTCTAATGAAAAAATAATGAATTTTATCAATCATAAAAATGCAATATTTTCAGAATTTTCCCTTCCATCAGCAAAGGAGATGGGAATACTTTCACATTTAAAATTTATAAAAAAAGATTTTGTAGATATTTCAGAATTTCAACCAAAATATTTAAAAGAATTTGGTGGAAAAAAAATTAAAAATTAATCATATTAATTGATTCGTCTAAGTTTTCTGTAGGCATTTTACATGCTTTGTTTACACATACATAGATAAGTGTTTTACCGTTTACAAATCGGTTTTGTAACAAAGGAAGATCATTACTGGTAGAGGATCCAATAACCAATTTATTGGGAAGATATTTTTTGTTAAGTTCTGTTGCTTTTTCAATTGCGTTTTCTCCTACAATTGCCACTTCATAAAACTTTGATTTTAAATTATAAATTAAATCAAACCAATTTGAATAACCACTAGGATATACTTCAAATTCATTGGTGACACTCAGTGCCATTTTCTTTGATAAATCAAAGTATTCTTGTTTGTCAAAATAATGATATAATTTAAAAAGATTTTTTGCCATTATTGAATTACTGGAAGGGATAACATTATCTCTAAATTCAATTGTTCTAGTAATTAACTCCTCGTCTTTTTTTGATGTGAAATAAAACAAAGCTGATTCATCATTTGAGAAATTTTTAATTACATATTCAGAAAGTTTCAAAGCTCTTTCAATCCATTTCTGATTTAATGTAATTTCATATAAATCAAGGCTAGCTTGAATAATAGTTGCATAATCTTCTAGGTAGCCATTGACTTTACTTTTACCATTAACATAATTATGAAATAATCCCCCATCATTTTTGGTTAAACTTTTATAGATAAACTCAGCTGATTCAATGGCTTCATTTAAAAATATTTCGTCATTAAAAGCCTTATAAGCATCTACATATCCTGATATCATTAATCCATTCCAAGACGTTACAATTTTATAGTCTAAACTTGGTTTCTTTTTATCTTTTTTTGCTTCTTTAAGTATAGATACCCAATTTGATAATTTTTCATTAAAAACTTCTTCTGTTAAATTATGTTCAGATATAAATTCAGTGTCAGAAACATTATTAATTAAAACATATTTGTCTTCTTCCTTCCAGTACCCATAATCGTTTACATTGTAATATTTTGAAAAAAGATCAAAATCCTCTTTGATCAAATTTTTTAACTCAGAAAAACTCCATGAATAATACGCACCTTCTACATAATTATTTTCATCAATTTTACTATCAGCATCCAATGAAGAATAAAACCCACCTGAGTTATCTTTCATCTCTTTATTGATATACTCATGAATTTTATAAACTACTTTTTTAAACTGTTTTTTATTAGAAACTTTAAAACCTTTTGAATAAAGACTCATTAATTGAGCGTTATCATAAAGCATTTTCTCGAAATGAGGTATGTGCCACTTTTCATCAGTTGAATATCTAGAAAATCCTCCTTCAATATGATCAAAAATTCCGCCATATGCTATTTTCTCTAGTGATTCTAAAATAATATTTTTTGCTTTTAGATTGTTTTCTTGCACACTATATCTAAGAAGAAAATCTAGATTGTTAGGCATCATAAATTTAGGAGCACCGTTAAACCCACCAAACTTCAAGTCAATACTGTCAATTAATTTTTCTGAATATTTTAAAAGGTCAATGGATTCAAAATCATCGATTGCGGGATCAACTATATTTAACGAATTTATACCCTCCTGTACTTTGTCAGCATATGAAGTAAATTTTTCAGGCTCTTTTTCATATATCACTGAAATTTGGTTTAACGCCGACAGCCATTGTTCTTTTGAAAAATAAGTTCCTCCCCAAATTGGTCTTCCATCTGGAAGAGCGATTACATTTAGCGGCCAGCCTCCACTTCCAGTCATAAGCTGAATAGCATTCATATATACTTGATCAATATCAGGTCTCTCTTCACGATCAACTTTTAATGATATGAATTTTTCATTCATCAACTTTGCAACTGCACTGTCTTGAAAGCTTTCCCTTTCCATTACATGACACCAATGACAAGAGGCATATCCAATACTGATGATTACCAATTTGTTTTGCTTTTCTGCAATATTTAAATATTTCTTATCCCAAGGATTCCAATTAACAGGATTTTTTGCGTGTTGTAAAAGGTATGGACTAGATTCATTTATTAAATTATTTTCTTTATTCATTAAGATTTCTGAATTACATGAAATTAAAATAAAAAATAAGATTAATATGCTTAAGAAATTATTTCTCATTACTCAAAAATACAAAATAGATTACTTTCTATCCGTTTATGGCTTCAACGGTTTCTACCTGACCTTGGAGCATTTCCTTTAACATATTTTCAATTCCGTTTTTTAGAGTTATTGTAGATGACGGACAACCACTACAGGCTCCCTGTAAAATAACTTTTACTAACTTTTTTTCAGAATCATAGGAGTCAAATAAAATATTACCACCATCAGACGAAACGGCAGGTTTAATGTATTCGTCTAGAATAGAAATTATTTTTTCAGATGTATCGTCTAATTTAACATCTACTTTTTCTTTTTTAACTGAAGTCTCATGTATTTTATTATTCTCCAAGTAATTTTTTATAAAACTTCTTAATTCGTGAACAATTTCATCCCAGTTTTTAATTTCATATTTAGTAATTGAAACAAAGTTTTTGCTTAGAAAAACATTTTTAACATAAGAAAACTCAAACAATTTTTTTGCAAACTCCATATTTTGAGCTTCATCAATATTATTAAACTCTAAGTTGTTTTCAACAATCAATTTGTTTGACACAAACTTTAAAACTGCTGGGTTTGGTGTACTTTCTGTGTATATAGAAATTGGATTGTTTTTTTTCTCTTTTGTATTTGAAATAACTTCTTGACCACTATTTAAATAGTTTTCAATTAAATTTTTTACTTCATCTTCTATATCACCCCATTCAACGATATTAAATCTTTCAATAGAAATAAATGAAGGAGTTATATATACTTTTTTTACAAATGGAAGATAAAAAAGTTCCTGGGCTAATTTTGAATCCTTAGCCTCATCAATATTATTGTATTCATTACTGATGTGATTTGTAATGAAATTACTTACCTCAAACTTATTAATGAACTTATTTTGAGTTCTTTCAATCTTAACTTTAAACTCCATAATTTGTATTTACAAATGCAAAAATAGTAATTATCAATCTTTACAGAAATTATTCACAAGATATGTCTATTAAAATTTATATATTTGATCTGAATTCAGCAATAAAAATAATGGGGAAAAAATTTCTACTTCTTTTAGTTACTATTTTAGTTTTTTCTGTTAACAAAATCTCTTCACAGGAAGGTTTACCCATATATTCAGATTACTTAACCGACAATTATTATCTTTTATATCCATCAATGGCGGGTGTATCAAATTGTACAAAAGTTAGATTCACTGGAAGAAAACAATGGATGGATCAAGGTTTATCTCCAAATCTTCAAACAGTAAGTGTAAACGGAAGGGTAGGAGATTCTAAATCTGCATTAGGTGCTATAGCTTTTAAAGACGAAAATGGATATCATTCTCAAACTGGAGCGTATTTTACTTATGCTCACCATATAATGTTTTCTAGAAGTGAATTAGATATTGATATGCTATCTTTTGGTTTAAGTGCTGGGCTAATTCAATACAAATTGGATGAGTCTACATTTTTAGCAGGGGGATTTGATCCTCTAATTTCAGGTATAGAACAAAGTGCAACAGATTTTAATCTTGATTTCGGTTTCTCATATCAATACCTTGATTTTTATGCTCATGCAGCCATTAAAAATCTTTTAAATAACGATGGAATCAACTTTAATGAACAGGGCCTGAGTTACAACAATCTTAGAACATACCTCTTTACAACTGGTTATTTATTCTCCGATAATTCACAAACTTGGAATTATGAGCCGTCTATTATGTTTGCTCACAAAGACGCAACAAAAGAAACATTTTTAGATTTAAATTTAAAAGTTTACAGAGAAATGGATTTTGGTAGATTGTGGGCAGGACTTTCATATAGAAATAGTTTTGATGGAGCAGAATACTTAGATTCTGAAGATCAAATTAAAACTCAGAAATTAACATACATTACACCCATGCTAGGCTTAGAGTTTAATAGTTTTGTTTTTGCTTACTCATTCGCATACCAATCAAATTCGGTTGTTTTTGACAATGGAGGATACCATCAGATTACTTTAGGTTTTAATTTAGGATGTCGTAAGGCAAGATATAATTGTAATTGCCCTTGGCTAAAATAGGCTAAAAATCTAAATAACTTATTTCGTAATTGTTACTCGTAAATTCGCTTAAAATTTTATTACCATTATAATATATATTAACCGAATTTTTAGATATACTGTTATTTTTAATTTTAAGATTTTCTAGAGTTTTTATAACGTGGTTAGTAACCGGTGAGATCGTATCAACTATTTTTACATTTTTAGAAAATAGTTTGTTTAATTTTTCCTCTAAAAAGTTATAATGGGTACATCCTAAGACTAAATAATCAATATTTTTTTCAATCATTGGAGTTACATATTTCTTTAAATATTTTTCTATCAAAATATTTCCGGTGACACCCTTTTCAATTTCATTTACAAGCCCATATCCGATCTGTTCATGAATTGTAATGTCATCTGTTAAGTTGTTTTTTGATGTGCTGTTAAATAATTTACTTTCCAATGTTTTTTCAGTTGCAAGTACCCCTATATTTTTGCTTTTTGTATTTAATATAGCGGGTCTAATTCCAGGTTCAATTCCGATTATTGGAATATCAATTTTTTCTCTCAATAAATCAATGCTATTTGTAGTTGCTGTATTGCATGCTACAATTATCATTTTACAATTTAACTCGATTAACTTTTTTGAGTTTTTTAAACTAAAATTTATGATTTGTTCTTGAGATTTATTCCCATAAGGGCAATTCTTATTATCAGATAAATAAATAAAATTTTCATATGGTAATTTTTCAACCAAAGAATTGAGAATTGATAATCCCCCAATACCAGAATCAAATACCCCTATTGCTTTATCCATATTTTTGATAAAAAAAAAGCTGTCTAGTTGACAGCTTTTTTCATTTTATATTTTTTCAAATTAGAATCCTAATTCTTTTTTAACTTCTACCATAAGATCGGTTCCATTTGCTATGATTACCCCCTGACCTTGTGTAGAATCTAATACGTAATCAAAACCCATTGCATCGGCAACCTTTGATATGGCAGCCTGTGCTTTTTCTGTAATTGGTTTTAGTAAATCAAATTCTTTTTTTTGTAATTCTTGCTGGGCTTGGGCTTGATATTGTCTAATACTCTGCTCCATTCCTTGAACTTCTTGAAGTCTTTTAGCATTTTCTTCATCGGTTTGAGCGGCAGCTTCCGTATCATATTGTTTTACTTTACTTTGTAATTCAGCAGCCATGGTCTGAATATCAGTTTCATATGTTTTTGCAAGTTTTTCTAATTCAGATTTTGCATCGTTCATCTCTGGCATTGAAGCAACCAGCTCAGTTGTGTTAATATGAGCAATTTTAGATTGAGCAAAAGTTGAAAAACTAAATGCTAATAGGATTGCTAATAATGATATTCTTATCTTTTTCATATCCAGTGTTTTATTTTTAAATTTTAATGAATGTAAAGGTACTAATCTTTTACTTTTCTTTTGTTACTATTTTTTTGTTTTCTTTGTTCAAGTAGCTCCTTCACTGTTAATTTTCTCTTAGGTTCGCTATCTTCAGGCTTATTATCTATTTTTTCATCAATATCTTGCTCAATTTTTTCAGAAATAATTGATTCGTCTACTATTGTCTCGTTTTCAGCCTCTCTTTTATCTTTTCTGGAGTCTAATTTTTTTCTATTATTAGCTCTGGAAATATTTCTTAAAATCTGATCACTTATATCATGTCTTCTATTGGAATAAAGCATAACAATATCAGATGATTTGTCAAAAATAAAATCATAATTTTTTGATTTAGCTATTTCTTTAATAGCATTAAAAATTTGATCTTGAATAGGCTGGATCAATTGTTGCTTTTGAAGAATTAAATCTCCTCTTGTACCGAATCTTTTTTGCTGATATTCATTTAATTCTTGCTCCTCAAATTCAATTTCACTTTCAAGCTCTTCGATCAAATCTTTAGTTAATAAAATTCTTTCAGAATTTAAAGACTCTTTTTTTTGTTCAATTTCTCTTGACCTTTTTGAAATTTCATCCTTCCAACCTTGTGCCTTTTCTTCCAATCTGTCAGAAACCTCACTGTATTCGGTTAAATTTTCCAGTATATATTCTGTATCAATATATCCAATTTTAACACCTCTTTGAGCAATTGTTATATTTACAAAAAGTAAAAAAGTAAGTATTGAAATTCTTTTCATATAATCTTAAACGAATAAATTATCTAAAAATTTTGTCCAAAGATAAAATGAGTTTCCCATCCATGTTTCGTTGATTGACCAGGAACCGGATCAAAACCATGTCCAAAATCAATTCCTAATAATCCAAATTGTGGCATAAATAATCTAACTCCGATACCAGCCGATCTTTTTAACTGAAAAGGATCAAAGTCTCTAAAACTGTTATAAGATGAACCTCCTTCAATAAATGTTAAAGCAAATATTTTTGCCTGTTCTCCTAAACTAATAGGGTAACGAAGCTCTAAGGAATATTTGTTATAAATAGAACCGCCATCTTGTGCAGAAAGAGATTGATTAGGATATCCTCTGAGGGGGATATTTTCTCTACCATCAAGGTTATACATTCCCATTCCATCACCACCAAGGAAAAATCTTTCAAATGGGATAATCCCTCTGTCGTTGTTGTATGCACCTAAAAACCCAAATTCAAAAGAAGGTCTAAGAACTAACTTTTTAGTTAGAGCAGTAAACCATTCACCTTTAAATTTTATTTTGTAAAACTCTAACCATTTATATCTTTCCTGATCTATTTCAGCAATTCTTTCTCCCGCACTTGTATTATTTGGATTCATTGCTAGATCATCTACTAAGCCTTCCCTTTCATCTTTTAGAGCCTTATAGTCAACATCGTTAAATGCAGAGTATGGAAAAGTCATTTTTGCAGATAAAGAAAAATTTGAACCACCTGTTGGATAAATAGGGTCTGTATATGTGTTATTCCTACTTAAGGCTATGGTATAAGAAAGATTATTTGACGATCCATTACCAAAAGTAAATAAGCCAGTGTTATATTCATTTAAATCATAAAATTGATATCCGATAAATTGGGATAGTGTGAAATAATCGTCAGGAACAGTAAGTCTCTTAGCCAAACCAACAGAAATTCCAGAAATATTAAAATATCTAGATTTATCTGCAGTGTAGTTATAAGGATTAAACATGAATTGTTTTGTCTGTGATAATTGCACTGAAAACTGAACAGGCCTTTTACCGCCCAACCAAGGTTCAGTAAAATTAAAACTATTAACCGTATAAAATCTACTTGCTTGAAGTCTTAATGCAAGTCTCTGACCATCTCCCATAGGAATGGGTGTGTATGCCTCCTTTTTAAAAATATCTTTTATAGAAAAATTATTAAATGATAGACCAATTGTTCCTATGAAACCACCACCGCCGTATCCACCTTGAAGTTCAATTTGACTTGAACCTGTTTCTACTAGGGTGTATTCTAAATCAACGGTTCCGTCGTTGGGATTAATATTTTTAAAATCAGGTGATATTAACTGAGGATCAAAAAATCCAAGTTGACCTAGTTCACGAAGTGATCTAAAAACATTGGCTTTACTGTATAATTGTCCAGGTCTAGTTCTAATTTCTCTATATATAACATGGTCATTTGTTTTGTTATTTCCAACCACAGAAATTTTATTAAAATAAGCAGGTTTACCTTCGTTAATTCTAATTTCTAGGTCAATTATATTTCCATCGGCATTAACCTCAACAGGCGTTATGGATGAAAAAAGGTATCCATTATTTTGATAAAGATTGCTTAAGTCATCAGCATCAGGATCAGATTTGTCAGCGATTTTCTTTTCAAGTTCAACTCCGTTATAAGTATCACCTTCTTTGATACTTAAAATTTGATTTAATTGTTTATCAGTATATACACTATTTCCTAAATAATCAATTTTTCCAAAAGTGTATTTAGAGCCTTCGATGAGATCTATTGAGATATCAATACTTTCATTATTATTTTCAATTGTATCGGAAACTATTCTAGCATCTCTAAATCCATTTTCTTTATACTTGTCTACAAGACTTAGTAAATCTTCTTTAAAATCTTCTGGAACATATTTAGATCTTTTAAATAGTCTGTAAAACTTTTTTCTTTTGGTATTCTTCATTGCTTTTTCAAGCGTTTTAGATTTTAGCTGATCAATACCGTTAAATTTTATTTGATTGACTTTAAGCTTGTTTCCTTTTACAATATCTAATGTCATTTTAACTTTAGATTTATT
>CACEKJ010000018.1 GCA_902560045.1 uncultured Bacteroidota bacterium
TTTTACTACAATAAATCACGTTTTCCCAATCTCTTTTCCATTTTTTCCTCCACTTAAACGGAAAATTACAAACAGGGCAATTTTTACTTGGTAAGAATTCCTTTTTCAATTTTATTTTGGTTTTTGATAACCTTTTCTTGAATTGTTTTTTGGAAATGAATATCCATCACAACCACTGATAGTTGCAACTTCTGCTTTACAAAGGTTTAAAAATCCATCCTTATCAATCATATCATCATTTACATGTAACTCAACAATTTTACCAACTATTAATCTCGATTTATTGTAACTAATTTTTATCTCTTCTACAAACTTCATTCCAATCTTAATTGAAGAGGATTTTACATAAGGTGAGGGGAATTTATTTATGAACTCAGGCTCTAAATCAACGATTTCAAATTCAGATATAGATTTGTCATATTTTGCAGAAGTATGATGAGCCTTGTCAGCAAATTCTTTTTCTACAGAATTTATAGTGTAATATTGGTTCTCTTTTATATTTAAGTAGGTGTGTCTAGGAACTATCTCGGTTGGACGTAAAAAAAAACCTAATAAAGGAGGATTTGAACCTAGATGAACCAAAGAGCTAAATATTGCTAGATTGTTATTGTTTTCTGAAACGGTTCCAATCAAATTTGCAGCCTTGTATCCTGAGCATGAATTTATCAGGTTTACTCTGTAAATCTTCTCTAGATTCTCAATTTCCTCTTCATTAAAGTGCATTTATTCTGCTATTTTCTTGTATGCATATGATGCTACAACTGCACCGACAATACCTGTAATTAAATAGTAAATGAAAAAATCACTAGAGACAAGCGCATTTGTTCCTACTTCCGGGTCAATGAAACTGTAAACAGATGCACCAAAACTTATCGCAGGATTAAATACGGCACCTGAAATATCGCCGACAGAAAAAGCTCCAGCTGTAACTGTTAATCCAATAGCAAGTCCAAAATATTGATTTCCTTCAATGTTTTTGTTTAAGGCAACGTTTAGAATGACAAATACCAGTAGGAAAGTAAATAGAATTTCAGCAACAATAAATTGACTAATATCACTTGTATTTGAAACTACAGAAAAATCTTCATTTCCTAAAAAGTAGAGAGTATATGTAGCAAAAACTGCACCTAAAAGCTGATAAAAAATATAAAACCCAAGTTCTTTTGGACTTAATTTTTTGCTGATTAACATTGCAAGACTTACAGCAGGATTATAGTGTGCACCAGAAATATGAGCACCCATATACACCAGTACTGCTAAGCCTAATCCAATTGCAATTGGATTTGAGGTGAGCCCGATAAA
Organism: uncultured Bacteroidota bacterium; assembly: GCA_902560045.1. Taxonomy (GTDB): domain Bacteria; phylum Bacteroidota; class Bacteroidia; order Flavobacteriales; family Flavobacteriaceae; genus MED-G13. Next base: position 1,303 of record CACEKJ010000018.1, read on the forward strand.
TAAAACAAGGAAAAATGTTCCTATAAACTCTATTATATATTTATTCATAATTATTTGTTTAAATTTGAAACTTTAATTCAATATAAAATTATTTTGCAAATATGAGATCTATTTTTTTTACTATTTTATTTTTATCAAGTTATTTTAATTATTCACAAATTAAAACCCCTAGAGTTAGTCCGGCATCTGCTATTGAACAAATGGTTGGTTTAACCGAAATTGAGGTAGAGTATAGTAGACCTTCTAAAAGAGGAAGAGATATTTTTGGAAATGTTGTGCCCTATGGAAAAATATGGAGAACTGGAGCTGACAATTGTACAACAATTAGTTTTTCAACCGATGTAGTTATTGATTCTCAAACTATTCAATCTGGAAAATATTCTATTTTTTCAATTCCAAATAAGGAAAGTTGGGATGTTATATTATATTCTGATACAGACCTTTGGGGAGTACCAAGAGATTGGGATGAGGACAAAATAGTGTTTAAATCAACTTATAAAACAAATAAACCTATCGTTAATTCCATTGATGAAACTTTTACAATTTCGTTTTTAAATATTACAAATAACGATGTTGATATGAGATTTTCATGGGATTATGTTTCTGTATCGGTCAATATTGTTGTTCCAACTAAAAAAATAGTTAGTGAAAATATTAAACAAGTGATGAGCGGTTCCCCGTCTCCATCTGATTATTATTCTGCGGCAGTTTATTACAAACAGGAGAATACTAATTTGGATAAAGCATTAATTTGGATAAATAAAGCAATTGATTTATTTGAAAATCCTAGATTCTATCAGTTAAGGCAGCAATCTCTTATAATGGCTGCAAATAAAAAATATTCCGACGCCATAGTCGTTGCAAATGAGTCATTAAGACTTTCAATAGAGGCTGATAATAAGGATTATGTTAAGATGAATAAAGAATCTATTTCACAGTGGAAAAATAAACTCTAACGATTCTTCATCAATAGCTGTAAAATGCTTGAGAGAGCTATTACTAAAACACATCCAAATACATTTAGCCACAAGTAAGGCATCCAGCTTTCCCACCAAGCGATTAATATGATTATTTGGGTTATCACTGCTGCTGTAAAAACTGCATTTGATTTAATATTTTTTAAAAAGAAAGCTATTAAGAAAATGCCCAATACATTTCCGTAAAAAATAGATCCAATAATATTTACAAGTTGTATTAGATTGTCAGCTAAATAGGCGACACATGCAACTCCAATGGAACATATGCCCCAAAACAATGTAAATAGTTTTGTATAATAAACAATGTTTTGATCATTTACATTTTTAAAATTTCTCTTAACAATATCGATTGATGTTGTGGTTGCAAGTGCATTGATTTCACTAGATGTGGAAGACATAGCAGCACTAAGAATAACAGCAAGTAGTAATCCAACCAGTCCTTTTGGTAAATTCTCTAAAATAAAGTTTATGAAAACATAATCTTTGTCATTGGATTCAATTTTAATATTTTTTTCTTTTGCTGCTTTTTGTATAATTAATTTTGCTTTGTCTCTAATGTCTTTTTCTTCGATATTTAATTGGTCAATTTTATCTTTGGAGGAAATCGTTTTATTTTCAATAAAATCATTAATAACCAGATTCCTTTCATTGAAGTTTTCTTCCAACTTATATTTTAGATCAATATATGGTTTTTCATATTTTGATTCCAAAGCGATTTTTTCTGCTTGAGGATTAAAGTTTAGAGGGGAGGAATTAAATTGATAAAAAACAAAGACCATCACACCAATAAACAAAATAAAAAACTGCATTGGAATTTTGAAGATTCCATTAAAAATCATTCCCAATTGCATTTCTTTTATAGATTTTCCAGAGAGATATCTTTGAACCTGACTTTGGTCTGTCCCAAAATAAGATAACATTAAAAATGTACCACCTATTAATCCACTCCAAATGGTATATCTATTTTCTAAGTCAAAAGAAAAGTTTAGCACTTCCATTTTTGAGTTTATAGAAGCAATCTCTACAGCCTTTTTAAAATCTATATTTTCTGGAAGAAGATTTAGAATTGTGAATAGAACAATTATTAATCCTAAAATAATGATACCCATCTGATATTTTTGAGTATAACTAACTGCTTTTGTACCTCCTGATACTGTATAGATAATCACAAGACTTCCGATAATAATGTTTAATGTTAGTAAGTCCCATCCAAGAACTGAAGACAGAATTATAGCGGGTGCAAAAATGGTTATTCCAGCAGAAAGACTTCTTTGAATCAGAAAAAGACTAGCAGTTAAAGATCTTGTCTTTAAATCAAACCTACTTTCTAAAAATTCATATGCGGTATATACTTTCAATTTATGATAAATGGGTATAAATATTAAACATACTATGATAACAGCAATTGGAATTCCGAAGTAAAATTGGACAAAGCCTAATCCGTCGTTAAATGCTTGTCCCGGAGTAGATAAAAAAGTTATGGCACTTGCTTGTGTTGCCATAACTGATAGGCCAATGGTCCACCATTTTGCGTTGTTTCCTGCCTGAATGTATTCCCTAGCTGTTTTTGCACCTGTTGTCTTTAATGTTCCGTAAACAACTATTATGATCAGCGTAGATAGTAAAACAAACCAATCTAATGATTCCATTTAATAAGTATTGGTAATTAATAAAAAGATTAAAAAGTATATAAAATTAACTAACAGTAGCAGTGTATAGTTATTACTCCACTTATTATTATCTAAATCCATTTATTTTGAATTTTCATAACCTGTTCAATAACGTCTCTTACTGCTCCTTTTCCGCCGTTATTTTTTGAAACGTATTGACATGCAGATTTAACCTCTGGAACAGCATCTTGAGGACAAGTACCAATTCCAGCAGCTTTTATTATTGGAATATCAGGGATATCGTCACCCATTACCAATATGTTTTTGGCATCAAAGCCAAATTTCTTAACAAAATCTTCAAAATGTATAATTTTATCATGTGACTTTAAATGAATTTCTTCAATGCCAAGGTTTTCTAATCTACTTCTAACGGCCTCGTTAGTCCCCCCTGAAATTATTCCAATTTTATAGCCATTATCAATAGCAAACTTCATAGCAAACCCGTCTTTAACATTCATAGAACGGAGTAGTTCTCCTGATTCTGAGATTAACAATTTTCCGTCAGTTAGTACACCATCCACATCAAAAATGAATGCTTTTATGTCGATTAAATTTTCTTTGTAATTAGTTGTCATATTTATTTTTAATCATTTGACTAATTATTTTATACAAATTTCGATGCTCTTGATTTTCAAGCATGTTAACTTGCATCTCAATAATATTTTGGTCATTTCTCCTGGCAGGTCCAGTTTGTGACTCAATAGGGTCTAATTTATGAATTTTATCAACCGTTTCGTTTATTAAAGGTTTTAAAATTTCAAAATCTAAATTTTTATCTAATATGATTTCTTTGGATAAACCAAATAAATAATTTGTAAAGTTATTTGAAATAACGGCAGCCAAATGTAAAGTCTTTCTTTGTTCAAAGTTTATTTCATAATATTTACAATTTATTTTCTCGCATAAATTCTTTAGTAATTCTAAATCTTCTTTATTTTCACTTTCGATACAGATTGGGATTTTAGTATAATCTAATTCTTTGATTTTTGAAAAAGTTTGAAGAGGATAAAAAACACCTCTCTTATTTTTTTTACAGATATCTTGAAACGGAGTGCTACCAGATGTATGAACAACGAGTTTGTTTTTAAAATTTAATTTGTTACTCAATCCTTTAATTGCATTATCACTCACGCAAAGTATATAAATATCAGCTTCTTTTAGAAAATTAATATTATTTATCACCTCTATTTTTTTGTGAGTAATTTGAGATCTTGAGTACCATTGAACAAGATCAATCTGAGAAGAATTATCAAACATATTCACAAGGTGTGAACCAACATTTCCTGATCCTATAACAATTACTTTAAGCATAAAGAATAAATTGATGAAAAATTACAAAATAAAAAATATAATAAGGCATTAAATAATCTAAAATGGTATTAAATTTGTAAGCCATTAAATCCTATATGAATACCATAATAAAAATCTTATTTTCAAACAGGCTGACAGGGATGTTATTTGTTGTATTTGCTGTTGCAATGGCGATTGGTACTTTTATGGATGCAGGCCAAGATACTTCACCAACACCGCTTACTAGAAACCTTATTTATAATGCCTGGTGGTTTGAAGCTATCATGCTTCTTTTTGTAATAAATTTTTTCGGGAATATTTTCAAATATAATCTCCTTAACAAGAGGAAATGGCCAGTCTTAGTATTGCATTTGTCTTGGATATTTATTTTGCTTGGTGCTTTTGTAACAAGGTACATCAGCTATGAAGGAGTAATGAGTATAAGAGAAGGAGCTACTGAAAATTCGTTCTTGTCTGAAAAAACATATTTGACAGTTTACATTGACGGGGATTATGAGGCTGACGGATTACCTCAGAGATGGTATACTGAAAGGCCTGTTGATTTTTCTCCTAGAATGGAAAATAAATTTGGATTCAATGCTCAATACGCAGATATACCAATTTCGATCAAACTAACAGAATTCATTAATGGTGCGGAGGAAGATATAGTTTATGATGAAAATGGTGAATATTACTTAAAAATGGTAGAATCAACCGGCGGAATGCCTCATAATCATTTCTTGAAGGAAGGTTCTGCTGAAAATATTCACGGAATACTATATACTTTAAACAATTACATAGAGGGAGCGGTAAATTTAACTTTTGATGATCAGCAAAATCTCTATATAAATTCCCCTTTCGACGGAGAATATATGGTTATGGCTAATATGTCTCAAGGAGTTTTAAATAAAAACTCAACAGAACCGTTGAACTTAAGAGCTAGATACATAATAAACAATCAACAACTGGTTTTTCCTAAACCCGTTACGAAAGGTGTTTTTGATATTGTAAAGAAATCAGAACTATTAAAGTCAGACCAGGATGGTTTGGAATTATTGATAACTACTCCTTTAGAGACAAAAACAGTTAGGGTTATTGGGGGAAAAGGAACAAATAATGCATTTAAAACCTTTAGTGTTGGTGAGCAAGATTTTACCATAAGGTATGGATCAAAAGTTTATGACTTACCCTTCAGCGTAAAATTAAACGATTTTATAGCTGAAAAATATCCGGGTACAGATAAAAGCTATTCTTCTTTTGCTAGTGAGGTAACGGTTATAGATGAAGAAACTTTTGATTACAGGATTTATATGAATAACATATTAAATTATAAGGGATATAGATTTTTTCAGGCCTCTTTTGATCCAGACGAACAAGGCACAATTTTATCTGTAAATCATGATTCATTGGGTACATTTTTAACATATCTTGGGTACATACTTCTATATTTTGGATTGGTTGTAATTTTATTTGCAAGATTTACCAGATTTGATTCTCTTAAAAAGCAGTTAGATGTTGCAAGAAGCAGAAAAACAAAACTGGTAACTTCATTACTTATTCTAATATCACTTTCTTTAAATGCTCAAGGCTTTGGAGTTCACAGTTCTACAAGTTCTGATATCGAAAGAATAGACTCAATTCTGGTTAAAAACATAGCTTCCAAGGAGCAAGCTGATAAATTTGGTAGGCTAGTTATTCAGGATTTAGGGGGTAGAATGATGCCTGTTAACACTTATTCATCTGAACTTCTTAGAAAACTTAGTAAGAAAGATCACTACAGTCAATTTGATTCCAATCAGGTTTATTTATCTATGCAAGAAAGCCCGCTATTGTGGTACAGTGTTCCTCTAATATTTTTAAAAAGTAAAAAAGCCGATTCAATAAGGAGTATAATTGGTGTACCAAAAGATTTAAAACATGCATCATTAGTTGATTTCTTTACCCCAACAGGTGAGTATAAGTTAGGCCCCTATTTAGAAGAGGCTTACAGAGCCGCAGTACCAAATGCTTTTCAAAAAGAATTTAGAGAAACCGACCAGCGTGTCAATCTTTTATATAATGCTGTAAATGGAACAACTTTAAAAATATTCCCATTACCAAATGACGAAAATAATACTTGGATTTCCCCAAGTGAAGATAGATACAAAGAAGTAGTTTTCGTTGACTCTTTATATTCCAATTTTATCAATACTGGATTTAAAGCATATTTAATTATGTTAAATGAAGGGAAAACTACAGGTGGATATAAAAGAGCGGATGATATATTAAATGCAATAACAGAAACACAAAACAGATACGGTTCTGAGGTAATGTTAAGTGATAATAAAATTGATGCAGAAATTTTATATAACAAATACGATATTTTTAAAAGTTTATTTAGTTGGTATTTATATATAAGTACAATTCTATTTATAGCCCTAATAGTTCAGATTTTCTACAGAAATAAAGTGATTAATTCTATAGTTGGACTTTCAAAATACATCACATATTTCCTCTTTGGAATTCATGCTCTGGGATTAATAGCAAGATGGTATATTTCAGGTCATGCACCATGGAGTGACGGATATGAATCAATGATATACGTGGCTTGGGCTACAATGTTATTTGGTATTTATTTTGGAAAGAAAAGTGATCTTACCCTTGCATCTACCACATTCGTTACTTCAATGATTCTTATGATTGCCCATTGGAGCTGGATGGATCCAGCAATAGCGAACCTTGTTCCTGTTCTGGACAGTTATTGGTTGATGATTCATGTTGCTGTAATAGTTGGTAGTTATGGACCATTTACAATTAGTATGATACTTGGAATGGTATCTCTTATTTTAATGCTTTTGGTTAACAAAAGAAATAAAGAAATTTTAGGTATTAATATTAAAGAACTTGTTTTAATCAATGAAATGTCTATGACTATTGGTTTGGTAATGCTTACAATAGGAAATTTCTTAGGAGGTATGTGGGCAAACGAAAGTTGGGGAAGATATTGGGGATGGGATCCAAAAGAAACTTGGGCATTGATTAGTATAATGGTTTATGCTTTTGTTCTTCACATGAGACTAATCCCTGGACTAAAAAGTAATTTTGCATTTACAGTAGCATCAATTTTATCATTTGGTTCAATAATAATGACTTATTTTGGAGTGAATTTCTATTTAGCAGGTCTACATTCCTACGCAAAAGACGATCAGGAAATCAGTGTTGTATTTATAGGTATTTCACTTACTTTAATTATGATCTTATCCCTTTTAGCATATCCAAAATATAGAAATTATCTAAAAAATAATCGCTAAATTAGACCCTCTTATGTCTAAAAAAAGCAAATTTAAAGGAGTAAACACAATCTGTACTCATGTTGGACAGGTTAAAGACGAACAATTTGGAGGATCAGTTTCACCAATATATCCGGGTACATCATACGAATACATTGATAAGGAATTAGACAGATATCCCAGATATAGTTCAACTCCAAATCAAGAATTTTTATCAAAAAAAATTGCCGCGCTAGAAGGAACTGAAGATGCGATGATTTTTGGTTCAGGAATGGCAGCAATTAGCACATCTCTATTGGCTTTTTTAAGCTCTGGTGATCATATTGTTTTGCAAAATGATATTTATGGTGGAACCAGAAACTTAGTTGAAGCTCAATTTAAAAGATATGGGATTGAATATTCTTTCACTGAGGGAATAGACATTAAAAGTTTTGAAGAGAAAATTCAAAAAAATACAAAGGCAATTTATTTAGAAACCCCTTCAAATCCTCTTTTGAAGATTGTTGATATTAAACAAATAGCTAAACTTTCAAAAGCGAATGGTTTAATTTCTTTTATTGATAATACATTTGCTACACCCTTAATTCAGAAACCTCATGAATTAGGGATTGATATAGTATTACAAAGTGCTACTAAATATTTTGGAGGGCATAGTGATATATGTGCTGGTGCGATAGCAGCCTCTAGTGAACACAGGGAGATTATATGGAATCTTTCTAAAAATATTGGAGGAAGTTTAAGTGATTATACCGCATGGTTATTAGAAAGAAGTATGAAGACTCTTTCGGTAAGATTTTTCAGGCAGCAAAAAAATGCAGTTGAATTAGCTAATTATCTTAGTAAATGTGACATGATTGATAAGATATATTATCCAGGATTACCCTCTCATAAAGGTCATGATATTGCTAAAGATCAAATGGATGGTTTTGGTGCTGTAATTTCATTTGAACTAAATAAAAAAATAGATCCTGAGACATTTTTAAAGTCTCTGGAAATGATAAACCCTTCAATGAGTTTTGCAGGAGTAGAGAGTACGATGTTATCCCCTGCAGAAACTTCACATTACCTGTTAACACCAGAAGATAGGTTAGCTCAAGGAATCACTGATAATTTGATTAGATTTTCTGTGGGTATAGAGGACGTTCCTGATGTTGTATACGACTTTGAGCAAGCAATAAATAAATGTAAGTAATGAGTAATTTAAATGTTGATATTCTTGCTATTGGTGCACATCCTGATGATGTTGAATTAGGATGTTCTGGTACAATTGCAAAGGAAATTGCTTTGGGTAAAAAAGTTGGTATTATTGATTTAACTAGGGGAGAGTTGGGTACTCGAGGCACTGCTGAAATAAGAGATTCAGAAGCAAAAAAAGCTGCCAGTATATTAGGTGTTTCATTCAGAGAAAACTTAAACTTTAAAGATGGTTTTTTTACAAATGACGAGGTACATCAATTAGAGTTAATTAAAGTGATCAGAAAGTATAAGCCAAAGATAATTTTATGTAATGCTATTGATGATAGACACATTGATCATCCAAAGGGAGCTAAACTAGTGGTTGATTCGTGTTTTCTTAGTGGACTAAAGAAAATTAAGACCAATCATGAAGGTGTTAATCAAAATCCGTGGAGACCAGAAAATATTTACCATTACATACAGTGGAAAAATTTAAATCCTGATTTTGTGGTTGATATTAGTGAGTATTTCGATACTAAAATCAAGTCAGTAAAAGCATTTAAATCACAGTTTTACAATGGTAATGAAAGTGTTCATGATACTCCAATTTCTACTAAAAATTTCTTAGACAGTATTGAATACAGAGCCAAAGACTTAGGTAGATTAACTGGAGTTGAATATGCAGAAGGATTTATTGCATCTAGACTTCCAAGAATTGAAAGTATTTCTGATCTAAAATAATTTATATTTCTTTTTTGTAGAGATAATCAAAAAAATTACATTTGCATTCCTTAATATGGTGGTTGTAGTTCAGTTGGTTAGAACGCCTGATTGTGGTTCAGGAGGTCGCCGGTTCGAATCCGGTCTTCCACCCAAAAGTAAGCCCTCAAGAAATTGAGGGTTTTTATTTACAAAAGCCGAGGAATTTATTATTAAGACTTTCCCCAGCTAAATTAAAATATAAATTTTGGTTAAGATTAAAAATTATATTGATTCCTATCCCTCTAATTTTCGTCAATATTTGATAATATTGATATGTTTTTTTTTAAATCTAGTTGACGGAGTTGATGTATTAGTTATGTCATATACCGCTCCTGTTATTGTTTCTAGTTGGGATATTGCATCCGATTCACTAGGTGTAGTTTTTAGCTCAGGTATTCTAGGAATGGCTATTGGAGCCTTATTATTAGCTTCATATGCTGATAAAATTGGAAGAAAAAAAATAATATTAATAAGTATTATTATAATTTCTTTCGGAGTTATTTTAACCGGATTTTCTCAAAATTTATATCAACTCATAATATTTAGATTTTTTAGCGGGGTTGGTATCGGTTCAATGCTCGCTACGACTGTTTCATTGGTTTCTGAATGTTCACCAAATAGATCAAAAGATTTTTGGGTAAGTTTTGTTCTATCGGGTTATCCAGTAGGAGCTATTCTAGCAGGCTACTTGTCAAATTTAATTTTAGCTAATTTTAGTTGGGAATCTGTGTTTTTTATTTTTGGTACCGCTTCCTTAGTATTTATACCTATTGTTTATTTATTTATCTCTGAATCAGCAGATTTTTTAAATACAAATCAAAACAAAATTCAAAACAAACCTGTTTTAAGTTTATTTTCTGAAGTCTATTTCAATAAAACAATTAAATTATGGATGGCTTTCTTCTTTTCCTTTGCATGTTTATATTTTTTAATTTCTTGGATTCCCAAATTAGTAACAGAGTCTGGGTTATCTTTAAAGCTAGGAATATACTCTGGAACAATATTTAATTTGGGTGCTTTTTTTGGTATAATTACTCAGGGATATTTCTCCACAAAGTTTGGACTGAAAAAAACAATATTTTGTTTTTTATTATTAACAAGTGTCATAATGATGCAAATTGATTTTTTTATGGGGACAAATTTTATGTTAATCTTATTTGGAATTTTAGGCTTTAGTATTCAAGGTGGCTTTGTTGGTTTATACTCCGTTGCTGCTAGAATATATCCTTCTGAATTTAAAACTACTGGTATTGGATGGGGAATAGGTGCGGGTAGATTAGGTGCAGTTATTGGTCCATTAGCTGCAGGTATTTTTATTGTAAGTGGATTGGGAATTTCAACTATTTTTCTAATTTTCGCAATATGTACTTTAATATCAGCTGTTGTTACTTATTTTATTTCTATAGTAAAATAAAAGTAACCGCAATTTCAAAGGAATTACTTTGATCATTTCTCAAATTTAAATAAAGAAACAATATCAAATATTCAAAAATTTAGCAAAGAACTAAATTAAGGAAGCTTTTAATGAGATTGTACAATTTAAAGCACCAGAAATCGGGCAATTATTTTTAGCTTCAGTTGCTAATTCTTTAAACCTTTCATCGCTTATTTTTGAAACTTTTCCTTTTAACTCTAAGTAGATAGAAATTATTTTTCCGTCTTCAAAAGTTAAAAAAGCATCAGTATTTAATTCATCTGGATTAAAATCAGATTCATTTAAAACAAAACTAAGCTTCATGTTAAAACATCCTACTAGTGCAGCAGCAATAAGTTCTTCAGGATTAGTTCCTAGCTTTCCATCATCATTTTTAAACCTAGTTTTAAAGGAGTATGGCATGTTGTTAAAGGCTCCACTTTGCGCATTCAAAACACCCGTCCCATCCATACCATCACCATTCCATATCGCATTTACTTTTCTTTTCATTGTTTTTATTTATTGATATTATACGCCAATATAATAATAATAGAGATAATCTTAATTATTGTAAATTGTTATTATGAAAAATTTAATACTTATTATATTCCTTATCCCATTTATTTTTTTTGGGCAGCTTTCTGACAATGATATTTTCACAATCAAATCAGTTTCAAAAAAAGATTCGCTAGACATAATTAATGTAATGCAATTTCAAGAAAATGCTTGGAATAATGGTGACATTGATTTATTTATGAAGGGTTATATTAAATCTAAAGATCTTGTGTTTTCTGGTAAATCAGGACCGGTATATGGATGGAAAAATACTCGAGATAGATATTTAAAGAATTACCCAAATATTCAGGCAATGGGTCAATTAAAGTTTTCAGTTAGTAATATTAAATTAGTTTCTTCTGATATTGCCTTTTTAATAGGGGAGTACTATCTAAATAGAAACACAGAGGACAGTAGTGGTCACTTTACTTTATTTTGGAAAAAAGTAAACAACGAGTGGTTAATAATTAGTGATCACACAACAGCAGTAAAATAATTCTACTTATTTAACCTGATTTTTTCGTCTCTATTTGCTAAACCCCAGGCTGTATGGAAAATTAATTTTGTTCTTTTCTTAAACAAATTATACAGTATTTTTTCAGCTGTATCAGTAGGTTCATGATAATCAACATGTGTACCGCTAAAGAAAAATATTGAAGGAATATTGTTTTTAACAAAATGATAATGATCTGATCTGTAATAATACTGGTTTTCAATTGTTCTGCCAGATTCAAACACAGGATATGTTGGGTCATTATACCTGTAATCTAACTCAAGATTTACATAATCTTCATTGGCCTTTTTATTTAATTCATGTAAATCATTAGAAAGAATATCTGAGCCAATAATATATATATAATTTGTATTTCTTATTCCCCTATTAGGGTCAGTTCTCCCAATCATATCAATATTTAGACAAACCATTGTTTGTTCAAGAGGAACAATTGGGTCATAATCCACATAATATTGAGATCCTAAGAGACCTCTTTCTTCAGCTGTAACATGTAAAAAAATGATGGATCTTTTAGGTCTTAAACCTTCTTTCTCAGCTATCGCAAAAGCTTCCGCAATTTCAAGAATCCCTATTGTACCAGTACCATCGTCATCTGCCCCATTATAAATTTCACCATTCTGTATTCCAACATGGTCTAGATGAGCGGTAAGAATAATATATTCGTTTGGAAATTCTTCACCCTTTATATATGCTGCTACATTATCAGCCGTGAACGGTTCTGAATTGGGTTCAAAATCTAAATCTAATTTTAGATTATCATCAGAAAAAAATTTATTGAATCTGGTTGGAAATAAAAATAAGTGAGGACCATCTTGAGAATCATCTTGTAAAGACATTCTTTTTTCTCCTATTCCTTTATCAGCTGATTCAAAATCGTATCTGTATCTGTTATATAAATAGTCGTTTAGTAAAATAAGTGTTTTAGCACCATTATTTTTTGCTGCAGCTTTTTTATTTCTCAATTCTTCTCTGTTATTTGACCAAACAGACTTTTTTTTACCATTTATAAAAAAATCACCATTAGCATTTCTCGGCTCACCCTCAAATGCAACAACTACTTTTCCTTTTACATTTTGTTTTTTGTAATCGCTGTATAAGGGGTCATCTATTCCATATCCAACAAAAATTATATCTTCAGAATTATATTTGACTTTAGGCCCATTATTATGGGAAATAAAGTCATCGTAATATTTAAAAGATTTTCCATTAACTGAAAGGTTCACAATTGGTTTAAAATCAAATTGTAATTTTACCTCTTGCCGATAGTTATCCTTTTGTAATGGATTAACTCCAATTTTCTTATATCTATTTATAAGAAATTCTATAGCTAAATCTTGTCCTTTGCTTGGCGTTCCTCTTCCACCAAATTCATCTGATGAATATATATATAACATTTCTTTGAGCTCTTCGATATTTATTGACTCAGAGGCCATTGATAATATTTTTTCCTGAGAAAAGGAAGAAACAAATGAGAGTAAAAATATTTTTAATAATAATGTTTTCATTTTTATAATTTTAAATCTTTCTATATACGTCCTCTAATGGAACTCTAAATTGTTCAGTGTATACGCCTTTTTCTGATCTTATACCACATCCAATGATCATATTGATTTCAGCTTTTCTAGGTAGTTTTAAGATCTTTTTTACTCTAGTTGTATCAGAACCCTCCATTGGGCAGGTATCATATCCAATTTCTGACATACTTAGCATAAAATTTTGAGCAGCTAATGCCATGCTTTTATGAATAATTACTTTTTGATCAGAGAATAATACCTCTCTATATATAGGCCTAAATAATCCAATAAAAAAAGACAATATCTTCTTGTAGACACCGATTAACCCAAGAAAATCATTATAAATTATTGGCATTAGTTTTTTATAATAGTTTCTTGATACTTTTCTTCTTCTGGCTACGTCAATTCCTTTTTTTTCTTGCTTATCAAACATAGACTCAAGAAAATTTAAATTTTGTTTTGCACGTTGCTTCCATTTATCTCTTCTGGTAACAAAAACAACCATATTAACTGCAGTTTTTGCAGCATTTTGATTAAAGCATGCTTTGGATAATTTTTTTAATATTTCTTTATCTGTGATATGATAGAATTCCCAGAGTTGCATATTGCTACTATTAGGTGCCAACGTAGCATTTCTGATGCAGTTTTTTATTTTTTCTTCATCTAGAGGTGTTGCTTTGTATTTTCTTACAGATCTTCTGTATTTAATTGCTTCACTTACTGTTTTTGACATAACTTATTTTATAATTTTTAATCCTTCTTGAGGTTTAGCAATAATTACTCCCAAATCTAATTTAAAATTTAATTTGTACTGTTGTGTGATAATTTTTATAAATTTTTTGGTAAAGTTTTTATTTATAAGATTTATAGTACAACCACCAAATCCACCACCCATCATTCTAGCCCCTAAAATATCTTTATATTCACGCGTCGCTTCAACTAAATAGTCTAATTCTTTACAACTTACTTCATAGTTGTTTTTAAGTCCGTAATGAGAAGCATACATTAATTCACCAAATTGCATTAAATCATTTTTTTCAAGAAGTTCTGCAGCTTTAACAGCTCTTTTATTTTCCCTTAAAACAAATAATGCTCTATTATAATTTTCTTTACTCAATTTGTTTTTAGCCAGTGAAAGTTCATTTAATGAAGCATTTGAAAGATTCAAATAATTTTCACCTACTGATTTATTTATGATTTCAAGTGCTTGTTTGCATTCAAAAACTCTATTGTTGTACTGAGTATTTGCTAGATTGTGTTTTACATTTGTGTTTAATAATAGCAATTCATAATCTTTTAAATCAAGATCTATATATTTTACTTTTAAACTACTACAATTAAGTAAAATTGCTGTATTTTTTTTTGCATTTAGTATTGTAAATTGATCCATTATACCACCCAACACCCCAATGTATTTGTGTTCAACATTTCTGCTTAAATCAATAATGCCTGAGTTATCCAATTCTATATCATTTAGTATGCATAATCCCTTTATTAGACCACATACTAGGGCAGAGGATGAGCTAATTCCTGATCCAGAAGGAAGTGTTGATTTTATATCACAATTAAAATTAATTAGATCATGTTTTATTTTTTTTAATTCTTGAACCACACCTAAAACATAATTTTCCCAATGAATTTCACTTTTAATGTAATTTTCTTTTACATCAAATTTCATTGAATATCCTAAATCAGTGATTACATTGGATTCTCTTTTATATTTTTCAAAATAAAGATCAACAGATAAATTTATAGCACATGGTAAAACATATCCACCGTTATAATCTGTGTGCTCCCCGATTAAATTTAATCTTCCTGGAGATTTAATATGAATTTTATCAGACAATTAATTTAAATTTTTCTGTATTTTTTTCCCTTTATTTGATTCTAAACCACCAAAATCCATATCAGATATTTTTCTCATTTCATTTAAAGATAAATTATTTCCGTATTGATCTTTTAACTCATACAATTCTTGCTTTAACTGTATAGCAAGTTCTTTGTGTTTGTCAGAGTAAAATAAATTATTAAGCTCATTAGGATCCTCTTTTAAATCGTATAGTTCCCAGACATCAATATCATAATAAAAATGTATCAATTTATATCTTTCATTTCTTATTCCATAATGAGGTTGAACATGATGATAAAATGGGTATTCATAGTAGTGATAATACATGGATTGTCTCCAATTATCATTTTTATTTTTGGAAAGATTATTAAAGAAACTTTTTCCTTGAACGCTGTTAGGTATATTTACACCTGCCATTTCAAGAATTGTGGGAGCAAAATCAATATTGGTAATTATGTCTTCGTTAATTGTATTAGGCTTGATTTTACCGGGGTATTTAATTACAAATGGCATTCTTATAGATTCTTCATACATAAACCTTTTATCAAACCATCCATGTTCTCCAATAAAAAAACCTTGATCCGATGCGTAGATAATGATTGTATTTTCGTCAAGCTTGGATTCTTTTAAATAATCCATCACTTTCCCAATATTATCATCTACAGATTTAATTGTAGCTAAATAATCTTTAATATATTTTTGAAATTTAAGCTTCTTATTCTCCAGTACAGAGGAATTTTTATCTAATTCAACAATTTCATTTCTTTTAAAACCATAGGAAAGCCATTTTGCTTTTTGATTTTTATTTAACGAATCAGGGGGTGTCATTTTCATGTCCTCTCTGCAAAAATAATCCATTGTCATTTCCGTATTTCCTGCTGTTTTTTCTCTTGTTTTATAATCATCGTCAAAGGTTGAAGGATAGGGGAGCTCTTTATCCTCCCAAAGTTCTTCATATTTTTTATCTGGAGACCATTCCCTGTGAGGAGCTTTGTATTGAAGAAGTAGACAGAAGGGCTCATCATTGTTAGATCTGTTTTTTAACCAGTCTAACGCAAAATTTGTCGTTAAATTTGTAGCGTATCCAACTTCTTTTTTTTCTACTCCGTTGTCATTATAAACAGGATCCCAATAGAAACCTTGTTGTCCCCTTGAAATATGATATTTATAGTAATCAAATCCAACAGGTTCGGATGCTAAATGCCATTTTCCAACCAATGCAGTATTGTATCCTTCTTTTTGTAGTTCCTGAGGAAAAGTCCATTGTGTATTGTCAAAAACGCCGCCTTTGTAGTTTTTATAGTATCCATTAATATGATTATATGTCCCTGTTAAAATAGAAGCTCTACTAGGACCACAAATTGAATTTGTAGCAAATGTATTTTTTAAAATTGCCCCTTCTTGAGCAATTTTATCAATATTAGGTGTAGGAGCTATTTCTTTATATAATCCACCATATGCTGAAATTGCATTTGTTGTGTGGTCATCTGAAAGTATAAATATGATATTAGGCTTATTATCAGACTTTTCTTTAGTGCTTTTATCCAGAATATCATTTGAGGTTATTGTGAAAAAAAATAAAAAAATATTTAAAATTAAATTCATTTTAATATTGTTGAAATGGATTATCTAATAATTAATTTAGACACTTTACTTTGATCGTTAATGGTAACTTTAACCATGTAGATACCACTGTTAAATGAGCTCAAGTTAAGTGTGCTTTTGTAAGTTTTAGTGTCCATCACTTTTCTGCCAGTTACAGAGTATACTTCAATTTGTTTTAATCCTTGTAAAGGGGAAATAATTGTAACAAAATCACCACTAACAGGGTTGGGGTAAATTTTCATATCAAGTATTTCATTATCAATATTAGATAATCCTGTATCAATAGTAAAGGATATAGTTTCCTCAACTGGTGGGTCAATAGCATTATGCATATGATCAACTAGCCACACATAAATTGTGTGTTCTCCATCAGGTAGCTCTGAAATTACGACATCATTAATATCATGAACAGCAACATATTCCTCTTCATTTAAGATATAATGCCAGTGACCATCTAGTCCAACAGTGAAGTTGTTAAATTCAACGATAGAAAGAATAATTTCATTTCCATTTATTGTCAAACTCCAATCTGCAGAAACTTCATCTTGCGCACTGATATTCGATGAGATTAAGAAAAGAAGTAATACGTATAAATTTTTCATCAAACTAATAATCTTATTAAAGTTGCTAAAATAAAAAAAGCACCTCAATAATGAGGTGCTTTTTATTATTTAAAGTCTTAAATAAATTATCTGATAACTAATTTAGATACTTTACTTTGACCATTAATTGTAACCTTAACCATGTAGAAACCACTATTAAATGAGCTCACATCAAGTGTACTATCATTAATCACAGTATCCATCACTTTTCTACCAGTCACAGAGTATACTTCTATTTCTTTTAATCCTTGTACTGGAGATAGAATTGTAACAAAGTTACCATTCACAGGGTTAGGATAAATCCTCATATCAAGAATTTCATTATCTGTGGTAGATAAGTAATCAGCTGTACTCATTTTATTATACCATGAAAGACCATCTTCACCTACATTTCTAAAGTAAGCAAATCCTTCACCGGTTTCTAAAATATGGAATGTTGCAGCACCGGGAGATGTATAGAAACCTACATTTCCAACAGTTTCAAATACTACCGCTGGGTAATCACCTGAAAGGTCAACTGAATAATTATCAGTGTATCCTTCAGATGCATAGTATAGGTATTCATTATCACCATTATCAGCATCGTAGGCATTTTCTCCTGTTGGATCAAACGCCGCGTCAATTGCTGGTTTTTTACCAAACAAGGCTCCGTCAGCACCTGTGTCATGAGTCATTGTTGTTTCAGTAAATGTCCATCCGTCATCGTATAAACCGGTGTCAACTTTATCCCATGGTGCGGCTTGCCAGTAATCTGGATTGAATCCGTCTCCTGGTCCAACTCCCATGTGACCAGTAGCCTCAGCTTGTGATCTCCAGTTTCCAGACATTAAGAACTCTGTTACAGAATCAGTAGTATTACAATCTGCAAAAGGGTAAGGACAACCAGAATCACAAGTAGTTGTACTGCCATCTGTACAATTTACTTCGGCATATGTCCATTCTCCGTTAACCTTATATGCCCATGCATCTTCTGTATCCCAACAATCTTCTGTTTCGCATCCAGCCCCGTTGGTATCAGGATTTGTTCCTATAAATCCATAAACTTCAACAGTTGATCCAGCGCTTAACAGTTCGATTGCATCATTACCATTAGCATTAGGAAATCCAGCTTCATAAACTGTGGTAAAAATATTAGAAGCATCCATGTAATTATTCATTGCTTCAATACTTCTTGCTATCAAAATGTGGTCACCTGCAGAAGCTGATTCTGCTGGCATTGTATAAGCTCCTGATGAGTTAGGAGTATCACTTCCGTTTGAGTATGTGTTAAATGAGTATATACTCATATCCTCGACGTCCTCTGCTACATATATATGTAAGGCTTTACCATTACTGCCAGCTTCAGGAACTGTAAAATCAATTACACCTTGAATTGTAAGGGCAGCACCTGGCTCAGGACAACTACCATCAGTTTCACAACTTCCAAAGCAATGTAACAATGTAACATCACCTGTAACTTCTGCTAAAATTCTGTCATCGTAGTTTGACGGATCTGCACATTCTAATCCAGAAATATTCTCCTTAGCACCCCAATCACTTGAATTTGATGGACTGTTTAGGAATGTATAGTTTCCTGATGTTCCTTCTTCCATTTGCACGGTAACAACCCATGTGCCATCACCGTCATCATCTGACATTGCATAAGCTGTAGCACCACCTAAGACACCACCACCAGCATACATGCCATTTTCACCCACTGTGATATTAGAAGTGTTAACCGAAAAAGTTACATTATAAATATTTCCTGAGTCTGGGCATTCTCCTGTCCCATCTCCGGAACATTCACCGAAGCAATGAAGAAATGTAGTATCACCGGAGAATTCAGGAATTATTCTGTCATTATAATTGTTTGTATCTGCACAGTCTTGACCTTCTAAATTTTCCTTTGCACCCCAATCTCCACCGTCATTTGGACTATTTAAGAAAATGTAATTTCCTCCAATTGCATCAGTACTTAAGTTTACCGTTACTTCCCATACTCCGTCTCCGTCAGGATCTGACATTGCGTAAGCATTAGCAACATTAAATACACCTCCGCCTAAGTACATACCGTTCTCACCTACACCACCAATTATACTAGATGTATTTACTGAAAATGTGACATTAAAACCATCACCTGGTGTATCACCTGCACATAAATTCCAATATACTGTTGGTAAAGTTATATTTTCACCAGCAACTGTCAAAGCTCTGTTTGTATACGTTCCGTCACTTACAGTACATCCTTCTATAACTTCAGAAAATTGTTCTTGTGAAGACCATCCGTTAACAGTAAACTTATATTCGTAGTCTCCGTCTTCAAGTGGCATTGTAACTGTCCAGATTCCGTCTCCGTCATCGTCAGACATTGGATTACATTCACCACACCATCCGTTAAAGTTTCCGTTAAGATAAACTGTATCAGATTCTCCTACTCCCACAGTATAGTTACTCATATTTACACTAAATGTAATATCATTAGTTGGGTCTGGATCAGGACAAGTACCATCTGATTCACAACTGCCAAAACAATGTTGTATTGTCATCGAATCACCTGTAATCTCAGGTAAAATTCTGTCATTGTAATTATCTGCATCTGCACATTCAAGACCTTCTAAATTTTCTTTTGCATTCCAATCTCCATCATCGTTTGGGCTATTTAAGAAAATATAATTTCCTGTAGTACCCTGATCAATTGAAACAGTTACTTGCCAAACTCCATCTTGGTCATCATCTAACATTGCGTGAGCATTTGCACTTCCAAATATTCCACCCCCTAAATACATACCATTTTCACCCACTGTGATATTAGCTGTATTTACTGTAAATGTCACTTCAGTTTGTGCCGTTAGACTTAAATAATTAAATAGTAAAATAAAAATAAAAATAATTTTTTTCATGTTTTTTTGTTTTTTATATAGAA
>CACEKJ010000019.1 GCA_902560045.1 uncultured Bacteroidota bacterium
ATGGCTATTGGTACGGTTGGAGGTGTAACGAATTTACATCCTCTTGTTAAACTGGCACTAAAAATTCTTGGAAATCCTAATTCTAAAGAATTGATGAAAATTATTGCATCCGTCGGTCTTGCTCAAAATTTTGGTGCCTTAAGGTCGCTGGTCACTTCGGGTATTCAAAAAGGTCATATGAAAATGCATTTGATTAATCTATTAAACAAATACGAGTTGAACGAAGAAGAAAAAAAACTTGCCATAGCTTATTTCAAAAACAGAACTGTTAGCAGTTCAAGTGTTGATAGTTTTATACGAAATTTAAGATAAAATGATTTTTGAGAGTAACGGAAAAATTTTATTGACATCAGAATACTTAGTCTTAGACGGGGCTATCTCCCTTGCATTGCCTTCAAAGCTGACTCAGGAATTGTTTGTTGAGAAAATTGATGCTGATTATTTACACTGGGTTAGTTATGATAACAACAAAAGTATTTGGTACGAAGAAAGATTTTTTAAAAATGGTAAATCAATAATTTATAAAGGAGAAAAAAATAATATTTCTGATAGAATTATAAGTTTATTTAATCATATTCATTCTTATACAGATATTGATAAATCTTTTGGAAAAAAATTTATATCAAAAATTAACTTTAATAGAGATTGGGGACTTGGGTCGTCTTCTACATTAGTAAATAACCTAGCTAAGTGGGCAAATATAAATGCATACGATTTATTATTTTCATCCTTTGACGGTAGCGGTTATGATATCGCCTGTTGCGATAGTAGCTCGCCTATAATATATAGCAACAATAACAATACAATAAATGTTAGTGAAACTAAATTTAATCCTCATTTTAAAAAAAATTTATTTTTAGTTTACTTAGGCAAAAAACAAAACACTCAAGAATCAATTTTTAGTTACAATAAAATAAAATTTGATAAAGTTTCTGCAGTGAAAAAAATTAATAAATTGACCAAAGAAATTATTATATGTAATGATCTTTCAGAATTTGAAAAATTAATCGAGAGTCATGAAAACATGATTTCAAAAATCATAAATATTGATCCTATTCAAAAATCAACTTTTAGTGATTATAATAAGGGAGTCATCAAAAGCTTGGGCTCTTGGGGAGGTGATTTTATATTAGTTAGTGGAGAAAAAGAAGATCTAAATTACTTTAGAGACAAAGGTTATAATACAATTTATGATTTAGAAGATTTGGTATATCTTAACTAGTAAAACATACTTCTAAAGTCTTCAATTTCAGCGTTATCCTTTAAAGCATTATAAGAACCTGCTCTGACATTTCCAGATCTAGTAGCATTAATCACGTTGATCATATTGCTGTAATTTTGTATTCCTGAAGATATTCTTTTATCGGTTACGTAAATGTAAAAAACACCCGTATTACCGACAATTGCTTTTGAGGTAACATCTTTTGAAAGACCCATAGCGTATCCAACTACGGATGGCTCATTACCAACTCCAGAGATAACTGGGCTCTTCATATTAACCGATAATGAAGTTTGAACTTCTAGATTAAATTCACTTGCGATTTCGTCTAAATTAGAGCCTTTTACCTTATCAGCTATTTTTTGTGCTTTGATCTCATTTCTTACTCTTGGTAAAACTACAGATGAAGACTTTTCATATGACATCATACCATTTTCATCAATTGAAGTTAACATTGCAATCACGTATCCTCCATCTTGTAAACTAAACCTTTTAATATCACCTTTATTTGTATCTTCTTCATATAACCATCTAACGATACTACGTTGTTTACCAATAAGAGGTAAATTTTCATCTAATTTACCAATGTTATTCGCCGAACTCACATTAAATCCGTTATCCTTAGCATAACCTCTAAAGGTTTCCTCATTAACGGCTATTTCAAATTTTGATGCAACGTTATATATACTGTCTCTTGTTCTTTCAGATGGCTCAATTTTAATCGCTAAATTACCAACTTTTACAGCTTTTTGCTTAGCGCCTTGAGACAGAATTTCAATGATATGATAGCCAAAATCTGTTTCAACAACCGAAATTGATCCAACTTTGTTTTCAAAAGAGAAATCTTTAAACTCAGGAGCAAATCCGTCAACGTAAGCAAATTCAATTTCTCCGTTATTTTGATTACTTACTAAATCAGAAGAAAGGTCTAATAAAGAATCAAACTTATTTCTATTTCTTTTGACTATGTTATATATGCTGTCGGCAGTCTTTTTTGCTTCGTCTTTAGACCTAACTACATCTGAAGAAGCTCTCACAGAACCAAAATAAGGAATCAAAATATGTCTAACCTTAACGGAATCAGGCAAAAATTTTGAATCAATCAATTTTGTAGTTTTTAGAAAACCGTTATCAGTATATGGGCCATAAAGTTCTCCTTTGTTTAAATTGTAAATATTATCTGAAATATTAGCAGGAAGAGAAGACTTAAATATAAACGAGTCAAAGTATTTAATTGCTGAATTTGTGTTTAAAAACTCTTTGTTATTGTCAGTATTTTTAAATCCTAAATAAGTAATGGTTTTATTTGAGTTACTGTCAAATTCAGATTTATCCTGAATCAGATCATTCATCAAAGATTCGGTTTCTTTAGCATCTAAATCAGAGGGAGATTCGTCAAATTTAACAAATACTAAATCTCTAGTTTCATCCGATGAAAAATCATTTTTATTTTCATTCATGTAATTTGTTACATCAGATTTTTTAACCTTAACAATTGAGTCGGGAATTGTGTTAAAAGGAATTTTAACATATTTAAAATCAACCACATTATTTGAACTTAAATAATCTTCCTCACCTTCAAAGAGTGCGGTGTTTATTCCAGCTGATATAAGCTTATAGTAAATTTCCTCTAATCCAAAGCTGGCAATATTTTCTTCAAATTTATTCCATGAATCATAATTAACTAACGACCCTTGAAGATCTAATGTTTCAGGAGATATTTCTTTAAGATTGGAAATAAATTGATTTAATTTAAATTCATCAAATTGCCCAGTTTCATCTTGAAAATCTTCAAAAGCAAGAAGATTGTTTTTTAAAAAATCACGCATCATCTCTCTCTCTACGGATAATCCTAACTTAGAATACTCAGATTCTAAAATCAATTTTTTTAACTCAGTATCCCATACTGAGTTCATGGCTTGAATAGAGGACCTAGATCCACGATTCTGTTTTTCAATGTTATCAACGGTATTCATGAAATCTGTTCTGTCCATCTCAATTCCGTTTACAATAGCAACACGACTCTGATTGAATTCGTCTGCTTTAAAAACATCTGTTACTGTCCCTGATCCAGTGGAGAAAACAAATGCAAATAAGGCTAATCCAATAACACTAATTAATGCTACCGGTCCAAGTGATCTTATTTTTCCTAAAACTGCCATAATCTTTAGATAAAAGTAGTGGCCAAAAGTAGTATTTTATTATCAATTAAAAAAAATATTTTTCAGATAGTGAAGATTCATTGATTAAAATATCAGCAATCTTCTAAATGCGAATAATTATTCATCAAGAGAAACATATCCATTAACCTCAAGGAATTTAATTTTTTCAAAAGATTTATCCGAATCAAATCCTTTACCAAAAATATCTTTATCTGATGAAACATACCTAAAGTCAAAATTGGTAAAAAGCCACTCCTGACCTCTGTCATAATATAACTGATCAGTAATCAGTGTATCCCTTAGATGTGTTGACACAATAACATTTCCTCTGAGATCAATTAAATCACTGTTAGAATAGGATATCGCATAATCAGAGGTAATTTTAGTTTTGTTATTATTTTTATCGTATAAGATGACTTCAATATGATTTGGAAATTCATAGTAAGGAAAAATAGCATTGCTAAAATTTAGCATTTTAGGACTGTTTAAAACACTACTTACTTTGCCTGAATCAGTGTGAACTGAATTAATTTGTAGTGCTGATGATATCGGAATTTCAGCCTTTTTAAGATTATTAAATATCTCTTTATCTTGAGAGCAACTTAAGAAGATAAAAAGAAAAGATAGTATGAGAGGTTTCAAAACTAAAGGCTAGGAACTTTTACTGATTTATTTATCCAGCAAGAAATTTTGATAATTTCCCCTTCACGACCAGATGAAAATATTTCAGATTTTTGAGGTGCCTTTGCCTCGTAATTATTTGAACTCTTAATTGCAGCTTTTTTCAAAGTACCGTCAACTCTGGATGCCTTCATTGCTTCTTTTGATGCCAGCCAATAAACTGCCCTTTGACTAAAATTGTCAATACCACAATTTTTGGCACTGTCAGAGTACATTTTTGCAATTGCTAAATAAGCTCTTCCCATTGAGGGATTAAAACTTAATGCTTGAGTGTAGTAAGATCTTGCCCTAGAAAAGGAACCATTTTTTCTAAAAGATGTAGCAATTTTAAAAAGTATTTTTGCTTTTTCATAAGAATCTGACTCTAAATCTATTGCTTGATTATAATATTGCAATGCCTCTGAGGAATTGCCCTCTTTATCTTTTATTGTACCTAAATAGTAAGCCGTTGTTGCACTTGGCTCAAGAATATTTTTTTGTTGAACAATTTTTACAAACAACTCCGACTGAGAACAATCCTTATTAAAAAGTCTATTCATTGCTCTATCTAACCATTTAGCATCATTTTGGTTAGCATCAAAGCTATTTTGGTATAATGGAATTAAGTTATCACAGTTTCCTCTGTCTCCTAAGGCTTTTTCCATTCCTTTACTAATCTGGTCATAAGCTTTCAAGAAGCTGTTATAAGATTTCATACGTCTTTGATCTTTGGCTGAAAGGGTGATTTCTTGATCGGCAGAGTCAATAAACTTATTAACCTTATTTGTGTAATTTTTTATTTCATTTTCAACTTTTTCTGAAATCTCATCATATTTTGTAAATAGTTCAGATGCAGTCTTCTCTTTGTTATCGTATAATTTTACGGCCAATTGAAAATAAGTATATAAATTTTTAGGATTATTAAATGAGTTTAGATCTTGATCATATGCCTTTTCAAAACTAGCATATATATCTAAATTAGAAACACCAAGTTCTTTTTTATAATCATATTCTAATTGTGCAGATTTTGCCAAAATATCACCAAGTGGCGTCTTACTTGGGAAATTTTCTCTCTTTTCTTGCCAAAGCTTCAAAAGATCATTAATAAAAGTAACTTTTTCATCAGCAGATGAGTTTTTAATTTTATGTTTCAAAATTCTCTCACCATACACATATATAGCACTGTTAAACTTTGGACTTCTTTCTCTAAGCTCCATCCATGGTTGAAATGCAGCATCATAATTCTTGGCTTTTACATATTCACTAAAAATTGAAAGAGCATTAATGTCTTGTTCATTTGCTTGTGAAAAAACGTTAAAAGAAGTAACGCATATTAATAAAATTGCAAATAATTTTTTCATAATTAATTATATTTTCTCTTAATAAACCACCTATCATTCAACGACAAACTTAGCTGAAAATTCACAAAATTTTCTTCTACTAGGTTGGCATCTGTAGTTCCTCTTTTTCCAAATTCAACAGTTGTGTTAATATTCGAAAACAAACCACCAGATGGTATACCTAATCCAAATGATATGCCAAATTCGCTGATAGATTCTCCATTAATATTCAAACCTGTTTTTTCTGAGTAAAATCCAGCACGATATACAAGACGTTTGAAGACACCACTAAAAGAAGAATAATCGGGGATATAAAAACCTCCAACTGAAATTATAGATGAATCTTCAAATCTAGAATT
Organism: uncultured Bacteroidota bacterium; assembly: GCA_902560045.1. Classification (GTDB taxonomy): domain Bacteria; phylum Bacteroidota; class Bacteroidia; order Flavobacteriales; family Flavobacteriaceae; genus MED-G13. The sequence goes on from CACEKJ010000019.1 coordinate 5,741, forward strand.
ATCGATATTTATCAAATCATTTGAAAAAACACTACTACTCAAAAATGTATATTCAGCTCCCAGAAACCATTTTTTATCTTTTCCAACACCTAAACCAATATTAGTTTTTGACGGCATGGTTAAGTCTGTTTTAGCCAGTCCAACAGACTCTAAATCTACATCAATCTCATTAACAGGTAATTCTAGACCGCTGTTAGGATTGATTATAACTGATGCAAAAACCCTACTATTTCTAGAGCTAAGATTATATTCAGGAGAATAAGAAAATGAACTGTGTAAGTCTAAGCTGCTACTAATCTTTCCTTTGTAGATCAGTCCAAAATTAAAATTTAAACCACTTAAGTCAGATCTGTTAACTTCTCTGGCCTGATAATCCAATGGCTCTAATTCATCATCATATAAAAATTCAAGAGCTATATTTTCTATATTTCCAAAATTATATCTAGAATCAAATCCAATAGAAATGTTGTTATTGACTTGAAATGCAAATCCTAGAAAAGCTTTATTCAAACCTCCACTTCCAGAATACTTATATTGGATTAAATTATCTTGATTAGAGGATTGCAGCTTATACCCAACTGAAGAGTGAGGTATTAATCCGAAGCCCATACCAAATTTTCCCATTGGAATATTCAGTCCCAGATAATCAAAGCTTGTATTAGTTGCTTTTGAACTATTTTCGGATGTACTTAAATCGGTTTCAGAATGTCCTAATCCAACAGTGAACTTAACCAATCTTCCTTCATTGTTAAATGAAAACATATTTTTACCTGTGTAAGATGCTGGATTTCTAAAATTCATATGTATACTATCATTGTATACACTTATTCTTCCCATTGCTCTATTTTCTGAGGTTCCTTTAAAGTTTAAAGAACCTATTCCGTAGAATGAATATGGTGAAGATGTGCTATTCTGAGAATTAGATAATGAGCATGCAAAAAAGGTAGCAATCAGTATTAAAAATATTTTCTTCAATTAGTACTTGTTTAGATTTAGAATTGAATTTAGACCTTCTAAAATAAAATTTTGATTCGCAAATATGGTGATTTTTAATGTCTTTGACAAAAATTCAGCATCACCTCCAGTTAATATGATATTAACATTTTTATATTTATTAATTAATTGCTTAGTAAATCCAGTGATTTCATTCAATACTCCACCTACCACACCTGCATGCATCGAACCGGAAGTTGAATCTGCTGGAAATTTAAAATTGTTAGACTTTTTAAGTTTTGGTAATCTTGCCGTGTAATTTTTTAGTGATTTATATCTCATTTCAATTCCAGGTGAGATCATACCCCCAAAATAAATATTTTTATCACTTATAAAATCAGCAGTTAAACATGTTCCTGCATCAATGATTAGGTTATTTGAATTAGGATAAAGTTTAACCGCCGCAGCAACTAAAGCCAATCGATCATTTCCCAACGTTTCTATAGTTTCGTATTTAACGGTAAAAGGAAGCTTTAATGAGGATGCAAAATCAAAAATTTTAATGTCTTTGCTATTCAAGATTTTTTTAATTGTGGAATCTGAAATATTTGAAACATTAGAGATTAGTGCAAATTTAACCATTGGAAAATCTTTAATCAATTCAAGAATACTTTCTTCTAAAGTCGTGATTTTTCCAGATTCATTAAATAGCAATGTTTCATCACTAAAAACAGCAAGTTTGAAATAATTATTACCAATATCTATCACTAAATTCATTATAAAGTATAAGTTATCAAATTTACAAAAGCATTTTTACAAAATAATTTTGGGAATAACAAAATTGAATCTATCTTTGACGCGCTCAAAAGGTACCTTAGCTCAGTTGGTAGAGCAACGGACTGAAAATCCGTGTGTCCCTGGTTCGATTCCTGGAGGTACCACACAAAGCCCTCAATAATTTGAGGGCTTTTGTATTTTAAAACACCTTACTTTAATTTTATTATATTTACAATCAAAGCTTATATATTTTCATGGATAACCCTGACATTAATAAATATTCAATTGATTTTCTTTCTAATAACTGGTCTGTAACAGTTGCATTATGTATTCTTTTAATCTTTATTATTCTGTTTGTTGGAAAAAAAATTTCAGACGATAAAAAAGAACTTTATGCCAAGTTGTTGTCAGTTTCAATGATCATACTTTTTTTTAGCAACCATATTCTTTTGATGATTTTAGGTAAATGGGAATTAAGCAAAGAGCTTCCTGTTCACTTATGCTCAATTAGTGGTCTTATTTGTTGTTTTATCATGTTTATACCTAAAGATAAAAGACAATTTTTATTTGAATTCCTTTTTTATTGTGGTATTATAGGAGGAGCACAGGCAATATTTACTCCTTTAATTGACGATTACGGAGGATACAGCTATTTTTATTTTCAATTCTTTTTTAAGCATGCAATGATAATTGCATTTCCTATATATCTCAGAAATAACTTAGGGATGAAACTTTCTAAATTCTCTTGGCTAAAAACATATTTTGCATTAAATATTTTAATGCTAATTCTCATCCAAATAAATAACTTATTGGGGTCTAATTATATGTATGTAAACCAGCCTCCTGCAGTAAAAAACCCTATGGTAATTGGCGAATGGCCCGTCTACTTGTATTGGTGGGAGTTATTTGTCTTCATTCTAATCCTTCTAGTATACATATTAGGTAAACCAAAAAAAATTGAAAAATCCGTTTAGTTATTTAATTTTTATTTGCTTTTTTATCTTCAGCTGTACGCAAAAGGTTAAGGAAAATACCCAATCTCTAACTAAGGTGAATGATATTAATTTTACCAAACTAGAGTTCTCTGAAATTTATCAAAGTAGTAATAATATATCTCTAGTGGAGTGGAATGGTTATGCTGAATTGTCTGAATATATAAATCAATTTAATTCCAGTGACTTTAGTTTACTAATAGATAATAAAAAATACATGGAGAAGTTTTTTACAGAATTAAAGAACTCTATTCCTGAACCAATAAATAAACCTGAAATTTACTCTAGACTTACCGTGATTGAAACCGATTTTTTAAAATTTGAATCAATGATATCAAATTTTCCACTTAAAAATGAAGAGAAACTTACAATGGTGAAAAAAATCAATAATTCATTTTCTAATCTAAATTTTCAAATAGATAAATTAATAGAAAAAACAAAAATTACTCCGCTTTAGTATTTTTTTGTGCGGTTAAGGCATCAATACTAATTTTGGCCATATTAAAATTAGGTGCAACAGCCAATGCTTCTTCCATAATTCCTATAGTTTCATCAATGTTATTTTCTCTGTCTTCATTAATCTTAACAAGGCCTTTTAAATAAATAAACGCAGCTTTCATTGGTACAGAATAAGGCTGTTGAGTTTCGTAATAATTTCTAACAATATCTCCGTTAGAATTAGCAATTCCAAAAGTGATATTTCTAGTTGCACCCAATAAGTCACCTTTTCTAATCTTCATTTCAGCAAGTTCGTATGCAATAAAAGGATTAGGCTTTCTTTTAAATAATTCTTCGTAATGTATTAAGGATTGATCAATATCATTAATAGCCTTAAGTGAAAAGGCCTTTACCTGAACAGCTAAATCAGAATCAGCTTCATTTTTTTCAATTCCAATCGTATTGAGCGCCTCTACATGTCGACCCTCATTCATATATAATGTAGCTAAAGTATCTGTACGCGCTTGATTTGGACTAAGAATATTTAAATGAGTTAATGCATTTATTACTCCCTGAATGTCAGATTGAGACTGCATCTGTTTATAATATTTTTGGTAATGAGAAAGTAATTCTTGATTTGACTGAGAAAAAGCACTAATAGAAATTAATAATGCTATGGTAGTTATGATATTTTTCATGAAATTATTTTTTTGCGAAACTAACTAATTTTTTATTAAAAGGCTATCTGAACCAAAAATGCTGCTGACATAAATTCATCATCGTCTAGACCCTCAACACTGTTTTTATAATTGGTTTTGAAAGCACTTGCTTGTAATTTAAGCTTATTTCCAACTATGTATTTAGAAACTCCAATACCTAAATTGGTCGATTCTCTTAGAATTGAATTTAAATTTAAATCAAATTCAGGGTTAAATTGTTCGTATATAAAATCAAAGCTTAATCCATTTTTGGTAAGATAACCAAATTGTATTCCTTGACTGTCTCCTAAAATTAAATACTCGCTAATTTGAGTAGGGTTTAAGATGTTAAAACCATTAGGGTCGGTAAAAATATATTCTAAAGCAGAGGCAGTGGCATCTGCATACTCAAAAACAAAAGAAAAACCTCTGTACTTAAGATTTAGATCAAAAAATAGTTGTGAATAATCTGGATATTGCTCATTTCCAGTACTATCGTATAAAATAAAATCTCCATGACCATCTCCAACTAAGTTACTTGCGCCAAAATTCTTTGAGAAAGCAAAACCTAACTGAGCTTTTAACTTTTCTTCACCTTCTAAATCTACAGTGGTCAATTGATTTCCTTGTGCAAAATGCCCAAATGGATAAAAATTAATTCGAGAACCCAACTTAACACCTCCCTTGTCCGAATCTCTAGAATCCTCCCCAAAAGAATTTCTTCCATCCCCAGATGTAATTGCAATTTTTGGCTCAATTACAAAAGAATTTCCAAAACTAGATTCTAAAAACAACCCAAATTCTTCTCCAGCTCCACTAAATGTTTGACTAATCATCCCTCTATCTGTAAATCTTAATTGATCTTCATTATGAACCATTTCTAAGTTGTTGTGGCTTACTTGCATTTGTCCAAAATACAATGCTGTTTTTTCATTAAAATGATATCCAATGAACGCTTCTACTAATGGATCTGTTGAGCTGTAATCCATCTGAATTACAAAACTTAGTTTTTCATCTAAAGCTTTACCTGAAAAAAACAAATTTGAATTTTGACTTTTAAATTGTCTGTAGACCTCAGAAAATTGACCTTCAGAACTAAATCTTTTTTCGTCCGAGTATATGTATGTTGGCTTTATAAAGCCATAAATATTGAATTGGTACTTGCCTTCGTTAAAAGAAAAGTTAATTCCGTTTCCAAAGTCATACTCAGCCTTGTTTTTTTCCTCTAACTGAGAGAAACTGTTTAAACTGACAAATATCAGCAGGAATGTTATTACATTGTTTTTCATAATATTTTAATTATTTATTCTGTAAACTGTTAATATATCTTCTTTGTTGGTTTTCATAATTCCGAATGAAACAAAACTATTTGGTGCTTCAGGCTCCATTAATTCAACAATTAAATTAGATTTTTTTTGATTTAGCGGGATCAAGACATCGCCTTTCCCAAATTTAATGTTATCATCGATAATCTTTGTCTTAACCTCTTGCATTTTCATCTTTTCATATGGTTTAAAGTCATTTTTAAAATTTACGACTAAATATTTTTCTGCCCGGATTATTGTATCAGAATTAATATCAATTTTTTTTATGCCAAGATTCTCTATTTTATTGATAACATTAATATTATCAGATTTTAAAGCATAGAAATCAGGTCTTGATCTTGTTAAAACTGGTATAGATCTCTTTGCGTCACGCATGGTGGTGGGAAGCATAATTATTTTATTACTCTCAAGATCAATGGCATAAATTGTATCCTTATAGATACTTCTCTCAGATTTAACAACGATATTTTCTGAATGATTATTTGCTAAGTCTAATTGATGTTTAAGAAAATCATTATTGTCATAAGCAGTTTGTAAAAACGACGTTGCTACAGAGAATCCTGAACCTACTCTTCTTTTAAATGAAGTTTTACCTATACCAACTCCCCTAATTTCAAATAATGTTGCATAAGAATTGTTCAATGCAAAAAAGTTTGAGCTGGATCTTGCCGTATTTGATCCTGTACTGAACTGAATTTCTCCAAGAATCTTATCAGATTTCATGTAATGCCTATTGGTTAAACCCAAAGCATCTAATTCAATTTTGGCATTTTTAACAAATAAAGTATCAACTATATTTCTGATATTTTTTGGAACATTTAGATTGCCTGAATGAAGAAACATCAAGTCATACATTGAAGAAATTCCAAAAGAACTTAGTTGAGCAAAATCCTTTCTGTATGGTCTGTATTCATGAAAATCTAACGCAATGTCTGGATCAAAATCTGCAAATTCTTTTTTTATTACCTGGGTTTCTATTGCCATCAACTTAGTATGATCACGATTTAAATCTAACCCATTTGTTGCATTACGTTTATTCTTAAGAAAACCATCAATGTTGGCCATGGGTAACACTGCAATATCTAATTTTTGAATAAAATGAAAATAATTTTCATCCTCTAACAACATAAAAACAGTGTAAAGAAGTGACTCAGTACTAGCAGGTTCATCTCCATGTAAACCACCCTGTAACCAGACTTTTAATTTATTTTTTGATTTGTTATTATCGCTTAAATAAAGGATCGGGACTCTTTTACCTTTTTGTGATTTGCCGATATATTTTAGTTGTACTTTATCAGAATGTTTTTCAGAGATTATGTTTAAAAATGCAATTAATTCCTCATAGTTTGTAAAACCTTTTTTCTTTTTTAAGGCAGGAGTTACATTTTGAATTTCGTCAAAGTCTTGAAAAAAAGTGTTTGTAACCTTTTTAGATTGAGGATTTAACTGAGATATTGTTATCTCAGAATTAAATAAAAATAATATTAGAAAAAAAACTCTGATCAAAATGAAATTGTTGTTATTAGTCTAAATAAAATTTCATCAGTAAACACTTCATTGGTAGCAGTATCATTATCATGATTTACTCCCAGGCTACCATCAACATAAGTTACAGAGGCTTGGATTTTAAAACCATAGTTTCTTGACATTAACTTCCCTACCCCCAAAGTATAGTAATTGGGCCTGTTGTAAAAAGTTGCATTGTTTAAAAAGGAATACTGATCCGCAATTAAATGGGTATATCGGGTGTCAACAGAAAATCCAGATTTAAATAAATAACCCATTTGAAAGTTATACGCTTCACCTAACATCATCCTTCCACGGACATACGAATCAATATCTTGTACTCCATCAACTAAAAAACTTGTTGAAATTGATCCATCGTTTCTTACCCTTTGAGTAATATCTTCTGGAACAGTGGCTTCTGATTTGATGTATTCGCCAATGGCTGAAAAACCTCTATACTTTAGCATAAAATCAACTCCATACTTAACATAATCTGGAAGAGATTCTTCATCATTTGAATTAAGATAAATTATTTCTCCGCTTGCTCTACCTCTTCTGCTACTCATACCTGAATTGTGACTAAAATGCGCTCCAATAACAAACTTTGGTGTTTGCTCTCGCATTACATCAATTTGTCTAAATTGTCCTAGGTTGGTAAAAAGGCCAAAGGGTAAATAATCAAGCCTACCTCCAACTTTTAATCCTCCATGATCTTTATCAAAGGCATTTCTTCCATCACCATTTGTTAAAGCAAAGTATGGTCTTAGATAAGAACCATTATTCATTCTAAATCTTCCAGTGACAAATAATCCAAACTCTCTTATCGATGAAAAAGCAGAAGTCAATCTACTTCTCTCAACTAACTGTAAAGAATTAGAATTCATAAAAAGCTCTCTGTTATCGGTATATGTGGCCCTTTGACCAAATAATACACTAATCCTATTTGTAACAGCATAAGAAACATAAGCATCAAGTAAATAATCTCCTGTGTTATCTCCTACTTCAGATGTTCCACTTAAATCAACTTGAAATCTATATCCAAATCTCTGGTTACTAGAAGTTCCGTCAATTCTCAGTCTCAATCTTCTTAGCCTATACCTTTCTGAAGAAGAGTTTTCTTCAACATCAGTATGATTTTTAAGATCAATCATTGGTTGGGCATATCCAGTAAGTCTAATGGAATTTCCAGATTCTCCGTTAAACCTAAGACCCTCTCCAAAATTATATGATTCCATTTGCATGGACTGAGAAAAACCAATCATTGAAAAAAGACTAAATAAGCAAAATATTATTTTCTTATGCATGATTAATTAAAGTTAGTTCCGTCAATCTTAGTCCCAGGGGAAAACAAAGTCCCTGATGATTCAGAAAGTGATGCATGTTGATAAAATAAATTGCCTTCAGAATCAGGCTCTGTATTTAGGTCAGGATATCTAGAATAGGATTCATCCGGGTTATTTGACAAGGGTTCAATATCGAATGTAAGGACAACTTCTCCGTTATTGTTATATAATGTTACAAAATCTCCTGCATTATTCATATTCAATAATCCAGTGTTTGCTGTTTGTACAATTGCATTTCCAAAAGCCCCAGTTGGATTTCCTCCTCCAAATAAAACCAATACTCCACCTGGCGGGATAACCGTTCCTTCAGGAAAAACATGTCTTTCTTGCGCATTATCGTGAATTGTATAGCCAGATAAATCAAGTGTTCCCCCTATGTTAACAAACTCAATAAATTCGTCTTCCTGAGCTTCTCTTGTACCATCGCCATTTGCATCTCCAGCATCTCCAGAGGGTGGATCATAAAGAACCTCATTGATAATTAATAAAGGTTGAGAGCATCCGTTATATTCCGGTAGTCCAGCTTCATTTGGACAATCATCATCACTATCATTAATACCGTCTCCATCCGAGTCAGAATCATCATCTAAAATGGATATTGTAATTGATGAACTTGTTACTATAACATCATTTTGTGATTCAACTGAAATGATAATTGTTTCTATTTCTTCAATTTCATTGTCTTGCATTGAACTAATCGAAATTGAGCCCGAACTATTTCCGGATGAAATGATTAAAGCAGACTCAGTGGTTACATAATCCTGATCAAATGTTGCCGTACCTGAAAATGATAAAGGAAGAAGTATATCTTCATTTACATCAGAGTTTAACGATGCAGTTATTATAATTTGTTCTTGATTTTCGCTGATCTCATTTGAACTTGTTGTCAATGTTAAAGCAGGTAAAATATCGTCAGTATCACATGACATAAAAACAAATAAAAATACAAATAAGGAAAGTAGTCTAATTCTCATATAGTAAAACGTTATATTTATCTAATACTAACTTAGATAAAATAAATGAATTGTAATTTTTTTATTCGTTTAAATTTCATTTATTTATAACAACAATCCATTGCGATCAAATGAAATTAATTTTAAAAAACTTTCTTTTATTTTTTACAGTTTTTATGATATCCTGTAGCCCAGCTGGCTCTAGCTTTACCCCTAGCCCACATCCTGTAATTCCGGCGGAAATAAGTATTGGTTCGGGAACTTTTATTTTTTCTTTTAACAATATTGATGTTGAAGTTTTTTATCATGTCCCAGCAGCATACACTGCTTCATCTAAAGTTGTTTTTGCTTTGCACGGAGGTAGTCGAGATGCCGAGGGAGTTAGAAACAATATGATTCAAAAATCAATTGAGTATAATTTTGTTTTAATAGCTCCAAAATTTTCTTCACAGAATTTTTCTCTTGGTGATGGATATAATCTTGGAAATGTTTACGAAGATGGAGATAATCCAAGTACCTCAACATTAAATGATGAAGAGGAATGGTCATTTTCTATAATTGAACCTTTATTTGATTCTGTTGTCAGCTCTTTATCTCTAATAGAAGAAAAATATAATTTATTTGGATTTTCAGCAGGGGCTCAATTTGTTCATAGATTTATACAATTTAAACCAAATGCAAGATTTAACAAGGTAGTTGCTGGTGCTGCTGGATGGTATACTGTTCCTGATAATAACATACCTTTTCCTTATGGATTAGATAATAGTATTTTAACGAATACTAACTTAAGCAACTTACTTTCAAAGGATTTATACATTCAGGTTGGAGCATTAGATAATGACCCTAATTCTGTTGGCCTTAGACATAATGAATATGCTGACGCACAAGGATTAAATAGGGTAACTCGAGCTGTTCATTTTTTTGAAAGTGGTCAAAATATTGCAGAGTCTAGTAATTATAACTTGAATTGGTCATTACATATAATACAAGGAGCTGGACACAACCTTATCCCAAATGCAGACAATGCTTGCGACCTAATGTTTAATTAAATGAAGCTATCTAAAAATATAATCGGATTAATTCTAGGGCCACTGGTCTTTTCATTAATATTACTGTTTTTTGAAGCAGATGGATTAAGTTTTGAAGCTAAATGTATATTAGCCTCAACAGCATGGATGGCGGTTTGGTGGGTTACTGAGTGTGTTCCCATTTCTGTTACAGCTTTACTTCCAATTGTTCTTTTTCCACTTACCGGAGGGATGGATCTATCTACAACTACAGCTGCTTATGGTCACAAACTGGTGTTTCTTTTTGTAGGTGGTTTTATGATTGCACTTGCAATTGAAAAATGGCATTTACATAAAAGATTAGCATTAAATATTATTAGAATGACTGGAAGTAATAAATCTAGAGTAATACTTGGTTTCATGTTAGCTACAGCATTTTTATCTATGTGGATATCCAATACTGCTACTTCTATAATGATTTTGCCAGTAGGACTTGCAATAATTTCACAGTTAAAAGATGATCCTAACACTAAAGAAAATGAAAATGAAGTTTTTGGTAAATCATTAATGATTGCAATTGCCTACAGTGCATCTATTGGGGGTATGGCAACTTTAATTGGTACTCCTCCAAATATGGTTTTAGCTGGAGTCGTTGAAGAAAGTTATGGCATTAAATTAAATATGTTTGATTGGATGAAATTTGGAGTTCCCTTATCATCTTTTTTATTAATGATTTGTTGGGTTTATTTAACAAAAATTGCTTTTAAATTTAAAAATGAGGAGTTTTCAGCAGGAAGAGATGAAATTCTAAGACAAATAAAGAAACTTGGAAGTTTTTCAAATGAAGAAATTAAGGTTTTAATTGTATTTATACTAACTGCTCTAGGATGGATTTTAAGAGGAAGCATTGAAAAGATTTTCCCTTTGATCGATGACACCATAATAGCTATTTTCTTTGCTGTAATATTATTTATTATCCCGACTAGTAATAATAAATCTGATAAAACAATACTTGTTTGGGATGACACTGTTAAATTACCATGGGGCATTCTAATTCTTTTTGGTGGAGGAATGGCAATCGCAAGTGCATTTGGAAAAAGTGGACTTGCTTTATGGATTGCTGACCTTCTTCAAAATTTGAATGGGATTCCGCTATTTTTAATCATATTGATTATCGTTACGTCAATTAATCTATTAACCGAAGTTACTTCTAACATGGCAACAACAGCAATGCTACTCCCTGTTTTGGTAACAATTGCTTTAGCAATCGAAATTCACCCTTATTTCCTTTTAGTTAGTGCAACTCTTGCAGCATCATGCGCATTTATGCTTCCGATCTCTACTCCTCCTAATGCTGTGGTTTTTAGTTCGGGATTTTTGAAAATTGAAGATATGTTTAAAAAAGGAATTTGGATGAATATGATTTCAATCATAACAATAACCCTTGTGGTTTATTATACCCTTCCATATGTTTTTGAAATGACGGCAATGCTATACCCTGTAAATTAATTAAAATTCATTTGATAGATGATTGTTTTCAATCATCTCTCTGAATAATTTTTCCAATTTTTCGTGGTTTGAGTTTTTATGAAAGTGTTCTTGAAAGGCTTTTAATCCAAACTCAATAGCTTTGTTTGAATTCCCTGAAAAACCGTCAATCCATTTATTTACAGAATTTTGGATGTTTTCTTTATTACAAATTTCATCGACAAGACCCCATTCTTTGGCAATCTCAGCATTAATTTTATAACTCCTTATACACCAATCAATTGTTTTTTTAAGTCCTATAATACTTGAAATTGATTGCATTACTTGAAGAGGAAAAATACCTCTTTTCACTTCCGGTAGAGAGAATGTAATATCCTTTAATGAAAGTACATAATTACATCCTGCAACTATTAGAAGACCTCCTGCATACACATTGCCCTCAACTATCGCGAGTTTTGGCTTATATAGATTGTTAAATAAGTTACCTAATATAATTTTCTTATTTGGATCAGGAATGGTTGAAGTGTGAGGTTCAATATTATTTGACAAAGCTTTTAAATCTGCTCCAGCCGAAAATGTGTCTCCAGTTGATTGAATTACAACTAATTTTATTTCGTTATCTTGAGAAATATAGTCAAAACAAAATGCAATCTCATTTTGCATTTGTGGATGTAAAGCATTCTTTTTATTAGCCCTATTTAGAGTTAAATAAAAGACTTTATCTTTTTTATCGATATTTAAAAAATGGAATTTATTCTCCCAAAAGTTTAATAATTGTTTGTTTGTATAATAATTCATAAAAATATTTTACATTCTAAAGACTCCAAATGAGTCTGTTCCTTTAATTTCTGAACTATAAACAGCTGATAAAGCCAAAGATAAATACTTCCTGGTATCTCTTGGATCAATCACTCCATCATCCCAAACTTCTGAAGTAGTATGCCATATACTTGCCTTTTTATCAGCTTGTTCTGCTAATTTCTTTTTCTCCTCTAATAAAAGATTTTCATCAATTACTTTATTAAGTGACATAGCTGATTTTCTTTTTACAATTTCCATTACTCCAGCCAACTGATCAGCTCCCATTACTCCAGACTTTGCATTAGGATAAGAAAACAAAAATCGTGGATTAAAAGAACGGCCACACATTGCATAATTTCCTGCGCCGTAAGAATTCCCAACCTGTAAACTGATGTGTGGGACTGTACTACCTGCAACAGCATGTATAAGTTGAGAACCACTATTAATCATGCCGTTTTGTTCATGTTTTTTCCCTACCATAAAGCCAGTGGTATTATGTATAAAAAGTAAGGGTGTATTTGATTTGTTAGCAAGCTGAATAAAATGTGTTGCTTTACGGGCAGACTCAATAAATATCACACCATTATTAGCAATGATTCCTATTGGGTATCCGTTAATTTTTGCCCAACAACATAACATGGTTTTCCCATAATTCTCTTTAAACTCTGTGTACTCTGAACTATCAATAAATCGCATGATAAGTTCACGAATATCAAAGGGCTTCTTTAAGTTTGAAGGGATTATTCCTAATATTTCATCATCAACAAACCTTGGAGACAAGGCTTCTTTCTCATACTGCGAAATTTTAGGTTTTTTAATTTTAGAAACTAGGTCTCTAGCTATTTTAATTGCATGTTTTTCATCATCAGCTAAAAAATCAGATGCCCCCGAAATACTACTATGCATAAGAGCTCCACCAAGTTCTTCATCATTAGCATCTTCATTAGTTGCCATTTTAACCAAGGGAGGGCCTGCTAAAAATACCTTAGCATTATTTTTTTGCATGATTGTATAATCTGACATTCCAGGTACATATGCTCCTCCAGCTGTTGCATTTCCAAAAACTACAGAAATTGAAGGTATGCCTTGTTTTGATCTTTGAGACATTTCCATGAAAAATCTACCATAGTTATTAAAAACCCTGTCTTGATCTGGCAAATTAGCTCCACCACTTTCCACAAGATTTATAGTCAATAATTTATTTTCAGAAGCTATTTGTGATAACCTCAAATTTTTAAGACTGGTTGCATAATCAATTGCTCCCGCCTTTCTCGTTGCTACATTTGCATTAATTAGACAAAGAACTCCAGAAACATATCCTAATACTACCACTGTAGTACCGCCTGCCCCAAAACCTCCTTCATGTTTTAACCCAGCTAATGACATTAATTCAATAAACGGCTTAGTATCGTCAAGCAGTAAATCAATTTTTTCCCTAGCTAGTAACTTATTTCTTTTTCGTGTTCTTTTGATTTGTTCCTTACTACCCTCTTAAAATTAAAATTACTAAATTGTTTACTCTAGAATTAACGACTACTAAATGGACGAGATAAAGTCAAAAATTGATGTTTTAGGCACAAAATATATTGAAAATTATG
>CACEKJ010000020.1 GCA_902560045.1 uncultured Bacteroidota bacterium
ATAGATATATTATGTGTATGAAGTTCAGTGAGTTAATTTTAAATTGGTATGATGAAAACAAAAGAAATCTACCATGGAGATTAACAAAAGACCCTTATAAAATTTGGATTTCTGAAATAATTCTACAGCAAACGAGAATTGCTCAAGGTACATCTTATTATAACAGATTTATTAGTCGTTTCCCTACATTAGAGTCTCTAGCTAATTCAGATGAAAATGATGTTTTACTGATGTGGCAAGGTTTAGGTTATTATTCGAGAGCAAGAAATTTATTGTTTAGCGCAAAATATATTTATAATGATTTGGGATCAAAATTCCCTGTAACATACAATGAAATTATTAAATTAAAAGGAGTAGGAGATTACACAGCAAGTGCTATTGCTTCAATTTGTTTTGAAGAACAAACTCCTGTATTGGACGGAAATGTATACAGAGTGATTTCGAGAATATTCGAGTTACAGAATCCAATAAACTTAAGCAGTTCAAGGAAAATATTTAAAGAAAAGGCCAAATCTCTAATGTCTGCCAAAAGATATGGGGATTACAATCAGGCTTTAATGGATTTTGGTTCATTGGTTTGTAAACCTCAAAAACCCCTATGTGGTAGTTGTAATGTCTCAAAATTATGTAAGTCTTTTATCAATAAATCTGTTTTAAAATACCCTGTAAAAACATCTAAAAACAAAATAAAAACTCTATATCATGATTACATTATTTTAACAAAGGATAGAAAGACCTTGATCGTTAAAATAGAAGATGGTATTTGGAAAAATTTATATCGATTTCCTGTTTGTATTTCTGAAAAAAAACAAAGTAAGTTATACTTACAAGAATATTTTAAAAAGAAATATAATTCTTCTAAAGTAAAAATTTCATTAATAAATCAAAAATTCATAAATCACAAGCTCTCACATTTAACTTTAAAATCCAGGTTTTGGAATATTAATATAGAAAACAATGTGACAAAAGGATTATTTGTCAGTGACTTCACAGATTTTCCAATGCCTCAATTAATGAGAAATTTTAGAGAAAAATATAAAACTAAATTGAGTATATTTTAAGTATTAATAGTAAATTAGAAGAAATTAAAGATTATGTCTGGAACACTAAATAAAGTAATGTTAATAGGTCATTTAGGTGATGAAGTTAAGATCCACCGATTTGAAGATGGTGGATGTGTAGGAAGATTCCCCCTAGCTACAAACGAAACATATATGAATAAGCAGACTAACGAAAGAGTCTCAAATACGGAATGGCACAATATTGTTTTAAGAAATAAAGCAGCAGAAATATGCGAAAAGTACTTGTCTAAGGGAGATAAAGTATATGTTGAAGGAAGAATTAAAACTAGAAAATGGCAAGATGATAAAGGAAACGATCGGTATTCAACAGAAATAAACTGTACTGAATTCACTTTTTTATCAAACAAAAATGACAACCCCGTTGTTTCGGAAAATAATACAAGCCAAGAAAAAGTTGTTGCTAAACAAGAAGTAACAGATTCTTCTGATGAATCTGATGACCTTCCTTTTTAATGTGAAGATTAAATCAAAAGCAATTAAATTTTATCAATTTTGATTTTTCAACAAATTAAGTTAAAGTGAAAAAATGAGATTTTTTAATATTATTTGTTCGTTATATTTTCTCTTTACATTTTTTTCTTGCGAGAATAATTCTAGTCTCCCAAAACAGGATGCTTATTTAAGAATCGAATTTAACGAGCCTAACTATTTAATCTATAAAAGTCAAAATTCTAAAATAAATTTTCTCTATAACGCAAGATCATCGTCTCTTAAGCCCACTTCTGCAAGAACTATAAATTTAGATTATAAAAAATTAGGAATGAGTCTAGATTTATCGTTTGATAAATTAAATGATGAAACAGAATTAATAAATTATTTAAGAGATTTCAATCTATTACTTGACGCTCACACAAAGAGATCAAATGGATTTTTGATCAAAGAATTTGAAAATAGAAATTATTCAACTTATGGTAAACTTTATGAGCTTAGAGGGGATGTGGCTTCTCCAATTCAATTTTTTTTAACCGATAGTATTAATAATTTTATTCATGGGTCTCTCAATATGATCGTTAAATCAAAATACGATTCGATATATCCTTCAGTTCAATATATAAAAAATGATATTTTAGTTTTTTTTGAATCTATAAATCTTAAAAAGAATAATGAAGCTGAATAAATGGTTTTATTTAATTTCTTTATCGCTGATATGGGGTAGCTCATTTATACTCATCAAAAAAGCTTTAGTAGGATTAGAAGCTGATCAGTTGGGTTCTCTACGAATTATTTTTTCTTCAATAATCATTATTTTAATCGCATGGAAAAGGTTATCAAAAATTACTAGATTGGAATGGAAATGGATAACGATATCTGCTTTTCTAGGCAGTTTTTTTCCAGCCTTTTTATTCGCTTTTGCAGAAAAAGAAATTGACAGTGCAGTAGCCTCAATAATAAATTCAATTGTACCCTTAAATACCGTAATAATAGGAATGGTATTATTTAATATCCGGTCAACAAAAAGACAAATTATTGGAGTTTTAATTGGCTTAGCAGGAACTTATATGTTAATCATGTCGGGAATTAAATTAAATCCTGATCAAAATTATTTATACTCTGGTTTTGTTATACTATGTTCCTTTTTGTATGCTCTTAATGTGAATATTATTAAAAAATATTTACAACATCTTTCTGCTTTAACAATAACGGTAGGCCATTTTGCTGTTATAATAATACCTGCAGTAATTGTTTTTTGTTTTTCAGATTTTGATGTAAATAGCTTAAGAAATCAAGAGACAATCGACTCTATCATTTACGTTTTGATTTTGGCTGTTTTCGGCACGGCACTGGCAAAAATATTGTTTAATAAGCTTATCAAGATTTCAAGTCCAGTATTTGCATCATCGGTTACATACTCCATGCTAATTGTATCCATATTTTGGGGATTGGTTGACGGAGAAAAATTTTCCATATATCAACTAATCGCAACCATTATTATAATACTTGGAGTACTATTAACTAATAAAAAAAGTATTCCTAAAAACTTGAATCCTTAAGTTCTTTGTTAACTTCTACGCTTGTAGTTTTAAACTCAAGCTTCTGAGCAGGTATCTCCATGTAGAAAGGTAATTTTATGTTTTCCACAGGTTGATAATCTCCAAAGTTAGTTGTAACAATATTATTATTATCGTCTGTATCTTCAGTACTTAAAAGAAGTCCATTCTCAACAGAATAATATCTATGTGATACTTTACCGTCAATTGTAACTTTGACTTTATAAGCATCCTCATAATTAACAGAGTTGATACTAACTAATTCAAGTTGTTCTTCAGTATAGTAAAGTTCTTCGAAAATACCCTTGGTTTTCATACTTTCATTAAGCTGATCTTGTTCAAAATCTCTTCTTTGTCCCTGTGCCTCATTGTATCCTCGCTCTCCGTTAAAAGTCGTTTTTGATAGGGTTATTTTTTGACCTTGCATATTCGCCTCAATCAAAAAAGAAGATTTATTTGGAAGTTTCTGTCTTATTATAGCTGTTGGAACAAAAGGTGCACCTGGGATTGTTACATCGGCTTTCATTACCAATGTGTTTACGGACTCAAGATTTTGTCTTCCTCCAACCGCTTGTAAATAACTATTAATCACGCTAAGCCCAGTTAATCCATCAGGTATTGCCTTATTAAAGATAGGTTTTGCAATGGGGTTGGCAAAAGCATCAAAATAATTGATAGGAAAACCAACTTCTTCAAGATTAGCTACGACATCACTACCTTTTCCGACAACGATAATCCTTGAGTTACCTATTTTAAAATATTTATTGGCAACTCGTTTTACATCAGCCTCAGAAACGGAATTAATATTCTCTAAATAAGTTTCGTAAAAGTCGTCAGGTAAGTTATTTAGTTTAATATTCAGAGCATATCCAGCAATCGTCTGCGGATTCTCTGCTTGTCTTATAAAATTACCAACATATTTAGCTTTTGCGTTTTTCAAAAGATCAGGATCAACTCTCTCTAATCTAATACGTGATATCTCTTTAACAATCTCTGAGACAGCACTGTCAGTAACCATATTTCTTACTTTTGCACCCGCTCTAAATTTTGAGACTCCATACCTGTTTGAACCTAGACTAGAGTAGGCTCCATAGGTGTATCCTTTATCTTCCCTTAGGTTTTTAAATAAATAACCAGCACCGCCACCACCTAGAATATCATTTGCCATTAAAGCAGCAAAATAATCTTCATCAGTCATTTTTAAATCAACATTATTGGTAACCTGAATGGATGATTGAGTAGCTGTAGGTAAATCAACAAAATCAATTTCTGTTAAACTCACATTTTCGGTTAATATTGGTTCAGGGTCTTGAAGAGGCTTTCCTTTTTTCCAACCACTGAATTTTTCAGAAATTAGAGATTTTACTTCCTTGTAATTAACATCTCCGATTGCAACTAAATAAACGTTATTGGGAATGAAATACTTTTTCTGAAATTCCACCACATCATTAAATGTTACATTGTTGATTGTTTGTTCAGTAATAAATTCACCATATGCATGATTTTTACCGTATGATAAAGCACCGGCAACTCTTCCTGAAATAGCATCAATATCCTTCTTTTGAGCTTTCAATCCTTCAAGTAATTTTTCTTTTTCTTTTTCAAATTCTTCTTCTAATAATAGAGGATTGATTATTGCATCTGAAAAAAGTTCAAGAACTCTTTCATTATTTTTTGTTAATGTAAACGCAAAACCTGACCCAAAGCTGACATTTACACTAGCTCCTAAAAAATCAACTTCTTCATTAAATTCATCTTTAGGAATACTTGTTGTTCCATTACCTAACATTGATCCCAGTAAGGATAATACCCCAGCTTTATCTCCTTCTACTATTGGATTTCTGTTAAATCTTAAGGAATAGTTTACTCTTGGAAGTTTATGGTTTTCCACTACCAAAACCCTAATGCCATTTTTAAGTTTAAATTCTTTGGGTTTATCCAACTTAATTTTAGGAGATGGGCCTCCCATTGGCATTATCGATCTATCAAGTTGTGCACTAATATTTATGGTAAAAATTAATGCTGCTACAGTTAATATAATTTTTTTCATTTTTTTCATTTTTTATTCTTCACCTACTTCTTCACCTGGCAGGTATTCAATTTCTACTCTTTGATTTGGGCTCAGATACTTTTGAGCAACACTCTGTATTTCTTCTCTCGTAATTGAGCGATATATATCAATTTGTTCATTGATTAAATTAACATTATCATAGAGTAAATAATAAGTTGCTAGAGAGCTTGCAATTCCTGCAACACTAGAATTAGAATTTACAAATTGAGATTCAAATTGATTTTGAAGTTTCTGATAATCTCTTTCAGAAATTAATTCATTTTGCATTTTTAAAACTTCTTCATCTATTTCAGAAAGAAGTGTATCCAAAGTTGTTTCACCCAATGGCAGAGCAAAAAAGGCAAACATGTTATAGTCAACTTGCCCAAGATTAATTGCACTAGCTTCCAAAGCAAGCTTTTTCTTATCAACTAATTTTTTATATAATACAGAACTTTTTCCTCCGCTTAAGTAAGTAGATATCATATCTAAAACATATGCATCTCTGTCCGCAAACCCAGGCATCCTGTATGCGGCCAAAATAGCAGGTATTTGAATATTTTTATCATAAGCAATAATTCTTTCTGATTCTGTTATTGGCTCTTCTTTAGGGAAGTTCCTGGTGAATCCAGGTCTTCTTTTAACTTCAGAGAAATATTTTGACACCAATGATTTAGTTTCTTCTATTTGTATATCACCAGCTACAACTAAAACTGCATTGTCTGGACTGTAGTATTTGTCAAAATAAGCCATAAATTCTTCAAGTGTAGCGGCATCTAGGTCTTCCATTCTACCTATATTTTCATCTTTGTAAGGGTGTACCTTAAATAAACTTTCCCATAAGACTTTTAATAATTTCCCATAAGGCCTATCATAACTTTGTCTCTTTTCTTCTTTTACAACTTCATTCTGGGTATCAACACCAAGTTTATCGATAACAGGGTGAAGCATTCTTTCAGATTCAAGCCAAAGGCCTAGTTCCAATTTATTTGAAGGGAATATGTCATAATAATATGTTCTATCTTGAGATGTGTTGGCATTAAAGGTTCCTCCGTTAGCAGGAATAATTTTCATAAACTCACCTCTTTCAATATTTTCTGAGCCTTCGAATAGTAAATGTTCAAAGAAATGTGCAAAACCTGTTCTTCCTTTTTCTCTGTCTTTTCCTCCAACATCGTACATAACCGAAGTAATTACGACAGGTGCAGTATTGTCCTGGTGTAGTATTACATGTAGCCCGTTGTCTAAATCAAATTCTATAAAATCAACCTGTTGACTAAATATGAAAACAGGTAAGAATAGAATACTAAATAAAATTTTATTTTTCATAATATGTGTGTAGCTAAATTGTTGCTAAATAATTTTCTGGTTCCAAATATAGGTTTTCAATCACATAATTTTGTTAAAAAACCTTTAAATATCAATATAGAAACTGTCAAATATTTAATTTTTCATAAAAATTTGTTGATTAGTTAATTAACTTTATATTTGCATTCGCTTTTAAAGATAAAAATGTACGCAATAGTAGAAATATCAGGAAGACAATTTAAAGTTGAAAAAAAGCAAAAGCTTTTTGTTAACAGATTGGATGCTCAAGAAGGAAAAAAAGTTTCTTTTGAAAATGTATTAATGGTTAATGACGGAGCTAAGTTTTCCGTTGGCACTCCTAATGTTTCTGGTGCTCAAGTAGATGCCAAAGTGTTGAAACACCTTAAATCTGACAAAGTGATCGTCTTCAAGAAAAAAAGAAGAAAAGGTTACAAAGTTAGAAACGGACATAGACAGGCAATCACAGAAATCGAAATCAGCGATATTTTAACCGGTGTTTCCAAGAAAGCTGCTCCTGCAAAGAAGGAAGCTAAAAAAGCTGCTCCTGCAAAGAAGGAAGCTAAAAAAGCTGCTCCTAAAAAAGAAAAGCAAGATTTAACTAAATTATCTGTTGCTGCTTTAAAGGACATGGCAAAATCTAAAGGAATCACTGGATTATCTTCAATGAAAAAAGCAGATTTAATCAAAGCACTTAGCTAAACTTATAGAAAATGGCACATAAAAAAGGAGTAGGTAGTTCTAAAAACGGAAGAGAATCAGAATCGAAACGATTAGGTGTAAAAATCTTCGGTGGACAATCAGCAAAAGCGGGTAATATTATCGTTAGGCAAAGAGGAACAGTTCACAATCCTGGAGAAAATGTTTATTTAGGTAAAGACCATACTTTACATGCTAGAGTTGATGGAACTGTTAAGTTTACAAGAAAGAAGGATAATAAGTCTTTTGTTTCTATTATTCCTGCTTAAGATACACCTTCAATTTATCACACACATTTATTTCTAGCTTTTAAACAAAGATTAGTTTTTTTTTAACAGTTATAGCTTATTAATACGATAAATTTGCATTACTAACAATAAATTAAGCAAATTATGGAATGGTATATAAAAGTTATGCGCGATAACTACATTAACTTCAAGGGTCGCGCCAGAAGAAAAGAATATTGGATGTTTACACTTGTATATGTAATCATACTGATGGGATGTACTGCGATAGACAACATGCTAGGAACGGTATTTATGATGGACGCCGGGGCTCTAGGAGAAATTAGTATGGGTTATGGATGGGCATACACTATTTGTGGATTAGCACATTTTTTACCTGCATTATCTCTTGTGGTGAGAAGATTACACGACGTTGGTAAATCAGGCTGGTTTTATCTTATAATTTTGATCCCTTTAATCGGAATAATATGGTTGTTGATATTGTACTGTACTGAAGGTCAAAAGCAAGATAACAAGTGGGGGCCCGATCCAAAAGCATAAAAATATATGATCTGTAAAAACCTCTTCGTTTGAAGGGGTTTTTTTATGCCCTTAATTGTATATTTATAAAGTATATCGAATACTTCATCATGCCAATTATAGAGGACTTAACAATTTCCAAAGACATCAGGTTAATTGTATGGGAGATTTCAGAAACAATTAATGATCTTAAGACAGAAGTTATGTTAAGTGAGGATTTGTTAAAATTACTTCATCAAAGAAAATCAGAGATTCACAAAAAACAGTTCTTAGCGATAAGAAATATTTTAAAGGAATTATCGATTGACGATCAAGATCTACTATACGATGAATCTGGAAAACCTTTTATCAGAGATAGTCAAAATATTTCCTTTTCTCATTCTGATAATTATGCAGCGGTAATAATTGGTAAGCAAATAGTTGGAATTGATATTGAAATAAGAAGGGATAGAATATTAAAAATTAAAGAAAAATTTTTAGGAATTGAATTGAATTATCCAGGAGATCTTAATTCTGACAAAGCGCTAATTTACTGGAACATAAAGGAAAGTATATTTAAAACGGTTGGTAATTCCGGAATTGATTTTAGAAAAAATATTCTTGTACTTCCTTTGGATTTAAATAATAATTATATCAAATCTTGGTATTTAAATGACGATCAAATAGATTCATATAATTCGTATTATAAAATTTCTAAAAATTATACCTTAGCGTACGTAATAAAAGGATAATGGTAGAATTGTATGATTTTTTTCTTGAGGCATATTCAACTTATTCAAAATTGGATATTGGACTCGAATTTATTGCTTTTTCTTTTGGAATAATTAGCGTGATTTTTGCGAAAAAAGAAAACATTCTTGTCTATCCTACAGGAATTATATGTACTGTAATTACTGTATATATATTATATAAGGCTCAGTATTTTGGCGATATGATGATGAATATTTATTACTCTTTAATGAGCATTTATGGATGGTGGAATTGGTCAAGAATACAAAATGATAAATACCTACTTAAAATAACTAGATTCTCTAAAAATGATCTAGGCTTAACAGTATTTCTTTTCTTATTAACCATAACTATAACATATGCTGTTTATACATTTAATTTAACAGAAATTAAAATTCCAAATTACATTGATATATTTACCTCTGGTATATTTTTCACAGCAATGTGGCTGATGGCAAATAAGAAATTGGAAAGTTGGGTTTTCTGGATCATAGGAGATGTAATTACGGTTCCACTTTATGCGTACAGGGGATTAGGCATGCTGTCGTTACAATATATTATTTTTACCATATTAGCAATTCAAGGATATATAGAATGGAAGAAGCACTTAAGCAGATAAAATCAAATTGCAAAAAAATAGTTTTGTATGGCCCTGAATCTACGGGTAAAACAACTCTTGCCATTGAATTAGCTAAATATTTTGATGTTCCTTGGGTTCCTGAATTTGCAAGAGAATATTTACAAAACGTATGGGATAAAGAAAAAAGAGTTTGTGAACCAAAAGACTTATTACCCATTGCAAAAGGACAGATGGAGACAGAAAACAGGTTGTCTAAAGAAACTGATTCGATACTAATTTGTGACACCAATTTGTTTGAAACAATGGTGTATTCAAAATATTATTATGGCGGAAATTGTGATCCTCTCTTAGAAAAATATGCTAAGGAAAACCATTATGATCTTTATCTTTTAACAAACATAGATGTTCCGTGGGTCAAGGATGATTTAAGAGACAAGCCAGATGAAAGAAAAGAGTCATTTGAGATTTTTAAAAGTGAATTAATACAAAATAATTTGCCGTTTCAAATCATTGAAGGAAACCATAAAGAAAGGTTAAAAAAAGCCATTGAATATATAGTATCTTTAAAATAAAGATTTTTATATTTGTCCTGTGAAAAAAATATATTCCTATATATTAATTATTACTTTAACACTGCCGATTTTTCTTGGATTGGCTCATTCTCTTTTTGAAGATCATAAAGTATCACAAGAAATTGAATTAAACGTTCATGCTAGCGAAAATGATTGCTCTTTTTGCTCTTTATATGTTAGCATTGACAACAACTATTTAGACAAAAAAGAATTGTCTATTGATATTATTCATAACTGTGAATTAGTCCTCACACCTATTGATTTAAAATTAGTTAATAATCCAATTGGATTTAACTTAAGAGGACCCCCTACAAAATCTTAGTACCAAATTTTTTTAGATCCAAATATGTTTGGATCGTATTTCATTTATGTGATTCAAATAGTTTGAATCATTTCTATTAATAATTTTTCAAAAAACAAAAACAATGAAAATTTTTAAATACGCCTTATTGGCAATACCTTTTTTATACTTCTCTTGTAATGATGACGATGATACACCAGAGCCAATCAATGAAGAAGAAGTTATTACAACAATGACAGTAACTCTTTCTGCTAGTGATGGTTCAGCAACTGTTGTGCTTCAAACACAAGACTTAGACGGAGATGGTCCAAACGAGCCAGTAGTAACGGTTTCAGGTCCGTTAAGTTCAGCTACTTCATACTCAGGTTCAATTGAGTGGTTAAATGAAATGGAAGATCCAGCAGAGGATATCACCGAAGAAATTCTTGAAGAAGCTGATGAGCATCAAGTGTTTTTCAGTGCGAGTGATGGTTTACCTTTACAATTTGTATATACTGCACCTTTTGATTCTATGGGAAATCCAGTTGGAATTAACTTTGTGCTTGCTCCTCAAAATGCTGGGGATACTGGATCGGGTAATTTAACTATCACTTTAGTTCATGAACCTACAAAGCCTAATGACGGATTAGATACTGCAGGTGGTTCTATTGATATTCAAACTTCATTCCCTGTTACAATTGAGTAATATAATAAAGCTTGTTTTTAATAAAAGCTGTGCCAATTTCAGATTGAAGTTGGCACTCGCTTTTTTATGTTCATTTTTTACAATTTGCGATAATATTTATGCTCAAAACTGCAATTATGATCTATCTATTGAAGTTCTTGATTTACATGATGGAACTCCCTTAAGTAATGCCATTGTTTTAATTAAGGAATTACAAAAAGAGGGCTTTACAGATTTTGACGGTAAATTAGTTTTTGAAAATATCTGTACTGATAATTATACCCTAAATATATCACATGAAGAATGTAATGATATAACCACATCAATTAATGTAAATAGGGACACTTACAAAAAAATTAGATTAGAGCATCATTTAAATGAGCTAGAAGAAATTATGGTTATTTCTGATAATAGAAATAATTCTAAATCACTATTTGAAAATAAAATCTCAAAAGAAGTTCTTGAAGATTACAATAGTAGGACTTTGGGTGAAGTCTTGAAAACTATTACTGGAGTGAGTACATTGAACTCAGGTAACTATTTATCTAAACCCGTTATTAATGGTTTACATAGCAGTAGAATTATTTTAATAAATAATGATGTTAGACTTGAAGATCAAGAATGGGGAATTGAACATGCACCTAGTATTGATATTAATTCAATTGATAAAATTTCTGTAATTAAAGGTGCTAGCGCATTAAAGTATGCTGGTGATGCAGTAGGTGGAGTCATAATTGCAGAAACATCTAAAGAAAAATTATTAGATAGCATATACGGTGATGTGACGTCAAATCTTCAATCCAATGGAAGAGGAGGAGCCATATCTACCAACTTTACAAAAACAAATAGTAATGGTTGGTATTATAAGTTGCAGGGTACTTTAAAAAAAAATGGGAGATTTTGAAACTCCAAAATATGCTATGACAAATACAGGTTTTTCAGAGCATAACTTTTCTTTTAAAGCAGGATTAAACAGAATTGATCATGGATTTGATGTTTATTATTCGCTTTTTAGTAATAAACTTGGAATACTAAGATCCTCACATGCACACACAGCAATTGATATAATCAATGCTATTGATAATGAAATACCACATATTATTGAAGATTTTAGTTATGATATTAATATTCCAAGACAAAAAACAAGTCATAATCTTTTGAAATTAAAAGCATTTAAGAATTTTGATTTTGGAAAACTTGTGATGAGATATGATTTTCAAGTTAATGACAGAAAGGAATTTGATATTAGAAGAGGTGATGATAGAAATAAGCCCGCATTGGATTTAAATCTTCAAACTCATTCATTGGCTTTTGATTTAGAATCAAAATTTCAAAATAATTCAAATCTTAAAGTCGGAATTTCTGGTAGGTATCAAAAAAACTTTCCCGATCCATATACTGGTGTGAAAAGAATTATCCCTGATTACAAAAAATATGATTTTAGCGTTTATTCAATATACGATATAAGTTTTGATAGAAACTGGTTATTGGAGGGGGGAATTAGGTATGATTTTTCTCATATAAATGCATATAAGTATTACAGAACTTCATTATGGGAAGCTAGAAATTATGATGAACTATTTCCTGAAATTGTAGTTGAAGATTTAGGTTTAAATACCCTTACTAATCCTAAATTTAATTTCAATAATTTCTCTTCTAATTTAGGGACAAGATTCACCATTAATAATGGTGAGAATATTTATTTTAATTATTCAATTTCATCCAGAAAACCAAATCCCTCTGAACTATTTAGCGAAGGATTACATCATTCTTCTGCAAGAATTGAAATTGGAGACTTGAGTTTTAATTCAGAGGTCGGACACAATATCTCTTTGACCTATAACTTTGCAAATGAAAAATCTAATTTAACGGTAAATTCATTTGCAAATTATGTTAATGATTTTATTTATATAATCCCTGTTGATTTGATGCCAACAATCGCAGGAGTTTTTCCATACTGGGAGTACAAGCAAGAAGATGCTAAATTGTTTGGATTTGATATAAAATACGATAGACAATATTTTAATAATTTCTTTGTGGGACATCAATTTTCTTTGATAAAAGGTTATGAAAGAGAAAACAACAAATCCTTAATTAATATGCCGCCAGTAAATTTAAAAAATCAGATTTCTTATAATTTTCCAGAGTTAAATAACCTAAACATCTCTTTTGAAAGTGAGTATGTTTTCAGTCAGAATGAGTATCCCAATAATAATTTTGAAGTTTATATTCCAACACAAGAAAACTATCAGTTATTAGATACTAGTACTCCCCCTGGAGCATATCATTTGTTAAACTTTGCGTCATCTATCGGATTCAAGTCAGAAAATGGAGGCAGCTATAAAATCAATTTAAGAGTTGAGAATTTGTTAAATAATCTGTACAAAGATTATCTGAATCGTTTAAGATATTTTACCCACGAAATGGGTAGAAATATAATGCTTTCTTTAAGTTATAATTATTAATAATTTATAGAATTTTGTTAAATTTACATTAACAAAATAAGGGGTGCTTATATAGGCTGAGATTATACCCATTGAACCTAGAACAGGTAATGCTGTTTAGGAAAAATGAATTTATATTCAATATAGTTTAATAATCCCCCACTTAATTTAAACTATATAATTCATGAAAAATATATTTTTACTTTTTTTAACTTTTAGTTTACCACTAAATGCACAGGAAATTTCAAATGATTCCATAAAGATTCAAAATTTAGAGGAAGTAGTTGTGTCATCTATTAGAGTTCAGGAAAATATTCCTATTGCCTTTAACAATATGTCAAAAGATGAAATTTCAAAGAGAAATTTAGGTCAAGATTTACCGATATTATTAAATTTTCTTCCCAATGTTGTTACAACTTCAGACGCTGGCGCAGGTGTTGGATATACTGGTATTAGAATCAGAGGAATTAATTCACAATCAACAAATGTTACAATAAATGGAATCTCTTATAATGATGCTGAATCATTAGGAACTTTTTGGGTTGATTTGCCTGATTTTTCTTCATCCGTTGAAAATTTACAAGTTCAAAGAGGAATTGGAACATCCGTTAACGGATCCAGTGCTTTTGGCGCAAGTATTAATATACTTACTGATAAAATTTCTGAAAAACCATACTTCGAGAATTCAGGTTCCATTGGAAGTTATAACACGGTAAAAAATACAATTAGATTTAGCACAGGTCTGATTAACAATGTATTTGAATTTTCAGGTAGATTGTCAAAAATAACTTCTGACGGATATATCGATAGAGCATCCTCAGATTTAAAATCTCATTTTATTCAAGCATCCTACAAAAAGGATAAAACATTAATTAAGTTTTTGAATTTTGGAGGACATGAAATAACTTATCAAGCATGGAATGGAATCGATTCTCAAATTCTAGAAGATGATAGAACATACAATCCTTCAGGATTTTATTTAGATCTAGAAGGCAATCCACAATTTCACGAAAATGAAGTCGACAATTACAAACAGGATCACTATCAATTTCATTGGGCTCAATCTATTAACTCTAAAATTTTCTCAAATTTGGGTTTAAATCTTACCAATGGGAAAGGTTACTATGAACAGTATAATGAAAATGGAAATGAAGATTTTATCACAAGAAAGTGGTTAGATAATCAATTCCGTGTTATAAACTATAACTTAAACTATAAGGGGACCAAAATCGATATAATTTTGGGATCTACATATAGTGAATATGACGGGGATCATTTTGGTGAGACTATTTGGGCTCAAAATTCAGGTGATATAGAATTTACCGATCGTTTTTATAACGGAAGGGGATTGAAAAAAGACTTTAGTAATTTTTTTAAATCAATTTTTCAGGTTTCTAAAAAGATAAATATTTACACAGATTTACAGTTGAGAAAAATAAGTTATACCACATCTGGAAGCACATCCAATGTGAGCGATCTTACTGTTAATAAAAATTACTCATTTTTTAATCCAAAAGCGGGATTAAATTTTCAAAGGGACAGTAAAAATAGATTTTATTTTTCTGTTGCAAGAGCATTTCGTGAACCAACTAGAAGTGATTTTGAAAATAATATAGAAATCAAGCCAGAGGAATTGATAGACTATGAAATGGGCTGGAATTATAGTGATGATAAGTTTTATTTTAATTCCAATCTATATTATATGAATTATAAAAATCAACTTGTATTGACCGGTGCTTTAGATGATGTAGGAACTCCAATAAGAGATAATAGCGGAGAAAGTTTTAGAAAGGGAATTGAATTAGAGTCTACATATAAACTTAGTAAAAAAATTAATTTTTCTGCCAATATAAGTTTTAGTAAAAACATAAATAGAGATTTTAAAACCAATTTTAATGGTGAGCTAGTAAACTTGGGAGATACTAAAATTTCTTTTTCACCCGAACTCATTTCGAGTACTAAATTAGAATTTAAACCCAATCAAAATATAGAAATTTCATTATTAAATAAATATATTGGTGATCAGTACATGAGTAATACAGAATCTAATTTCTCAAAACTCGATTCTTTTGGAGTAACTGATCTAATTATAAAATATGGGTTTGAAAAAACTTCTTTTTTTAGTGAAGTTAGCATCAACTTAATGATTAATAATATTCTTAATAAAGAATATGTTTCTAACGGATATTATTATACCTATGATGATACATGGTCAGATCCAAACTCAATAATTACCATTGAGGGAACAGGCTATTATCCACAGGCAAAAAGAAATTTTTTATTGGGAATTACTTTTAAATTTTAAAAACTGGATATAAGAAGAATATTTCCAGATTGTTCTATCCTATATGGTTTTAAAGTGCAGGGTAATGCGACTCCTAAGGACTGGCCTGTGATTAGACTGTAAGTATTTTGTTGTGCACAACTGGATGTGGCCTCTAAGCCAGAAATAGATAATACTGCGCACGGTACATTTACGTGATTAGGATCTGCAGCATCCCAAGCTAAAAAACCACTTCCAGAATTGGTAACAATAATGCCACCGTTCCCTACATTTGGAATATAAACTGAATTACTAATAAAGTTAAGCTGAGAATATTGAGGTAAATTCAAATTTACCTCATAAAAAACATCAAGATTTAAAAGGTTATTGCAGTTTGAATCATTAATATTTTTTGCACAACTATTTATTAATATTAGAATTATTATAAAGTAAAATTTTGTCTCTTTCACTTCTTAAAAATACAATAAAAACGATGATTTAAATAATTTTGTATATTTGATTATGTCTCGCTAAAGCGAGATTTTTTCTTATATATAAGAAAAGAATTTAAAAATTATTACTATGTCAAAAATTTCATATTATACGGCAGAGGGACTAAAAAAATTAAAAGAAGAACTAAATCAGCTTAAGGATGTTGAAAGACCCAAAGCTTCAAACGCAATTGCTGAAGCTAGGGATAAAGGAGATTTAAGTGAAAATGCTGAATATGATGCTGCAAAAGAAGCACAAGGAATGTTAGAAATGAGAATTTCAAAGCTAGAAGAAACCTTATCAAATGCTAGAGTTATAGATGAATCTCAACTTGATAATTCAAAGGTGTTGGTATTATCAAAAGTGAAAATTAAAAATCAACTAAACGGGATGGAAATGGATTATACACTTGTAGCTGACGGTGAAGCAGATTTAGCTTCAGGAAAGATATCTGTAAATTCACCCATAGGTAAAGGACTTTTGGGAAAATCTGTTGGCGAAGTTGCTCAAATTAATGTTCCAAGTGGAGTTATTAATTTTGAAATCATAGAAATTTCAAGATAAATGTCTACAATATTCAAAAAAATAATTGATAAAGAAATACCGTGTTATAAAGTTGCTGAAGATGAGCAATTTTTAGCTTTTTTAGATATTAACCCTAATTCCAAAGGTCACACACTTTGTATACCTAAGAAAGAAACTGACGATATATTGGATTTGGATAAGGAAACTTATAAAAATTTAATGTTGTTCTCTAGAAAAGTTGCAAAATCCATAAAGGATGTAATTCAATGCAAAAAAATTGCGATTTCAGTAATAGGATTAGAAGTTCCTCATGTTCACGTTCACCTGATTCCAATTAACGACATGAAAGATGCAAACTTTAGTAAAAAGGTTAATCTAACAAATGATGATTTTATTAAAATTTCAGATTTAATTTCAAAATCATTTTCTTCCATTTAGGGTGATTAAAAAAGTAGTACCCACATTTAATTCTGATTTTAATACTTTTATTTCCCCTGAATGATAATCTTCAATAATTCTTTTTGACAGAGATAATCCTAATCCCCATCCTCTTTCTTTTGTGGTAAATCCTGGATTAAATATTTTCACAAAAGAAGATTTTTCCATTCCGACTCCATTATCTTCTAAATAGATATTAATTATGGAATTATTTTTTTCAATCCTGATAATAATTTTGCCTTTATCTTTAATGGCATCAACACTATTTTTAATAATATTTTCAATGCACCAACCAAATAATTGAGGATTTATTTTTGCTAAACATTCGTCTTTTTCATTAATGAAATTTATGCTAATTTTTTTGCTTATACGAGAAGATAAATAGTTTATCGTCTTTTTGATTTCATTTGAAATATTTTTATTTTCTAATTTTGGTTCAGATCCTATTTTATTAAATCTATCTGAGATTATATTAAGCCTATTGATATCTTTTTCAATTTCATTTAAGTAATCATTTTCATTGTATTTATTTCTAAGAAGCTCAACCCATCCCATAAGCGAGGTCAACGGGGTCCCAATTTGGTGAGCAGTTTCTTTAGCCATACCTGACCATAATTTATTCATTTCAGCAATTTTAGAATTTTTGAAAAACAGAAAGGCTATAAAACCAAAAATAGCAGCTATAATTAAAAGAGCTAATGGATAATACTTTAGCTTATTCAATAAAGAAGAATTTCCGTAGTATAAAGTTGAAATCCTTTCTTTTCCAAAATTTATTTCAATCGGTGGATTTTCAGATTTAAATTTATTTACAAGTTTATTTATTTGAATTGTATCATTTATATCTAAATCAGGAATGTTGTTGACTTCAATTGATCCATCAGAATCAATCTTAATCATAGGAGTTGTTGTATTTTTTTTTAAAACTTCCAAGGTTAAATTTGAAATTTTCCCCTCTGCACTAACTAATTCTAGTGTAGCTAATGACCATAGCTCCATTTTATTTCGTTCTTCGTTTT
>CACEKJ010000021.1 GCA_902560045.1 uncultured Bacteroidota bacterium
AAAGAATACCTACTTGGAAATATCGATGAGGGATATCTTATAGCACCAGGTGATGAACTAAGAATTATTACATATGGTGATAACTCTTTTGAGCAAAATGTTAAAGTAGATAGAAATGGGAATATTAATATTAGAGGTTATGGTCTATTTTTTGCCTCGGGAAATTCTTTTAAAACATTAAAATCCAGATTAAAAATATTTTTAGGTAAATATTTATCTGGATTAACAAGCGTACCTCAAAAAACCTTTATGGACGTATCGCTAACACAACTTAGACCTGTAAAAGTTGTCGTGCTTGGTCAAGTAAGCGCTCCAGGGCCACATATTCTCAACACTTCGGGTTCAGCCTTATCAGCCCTATATGCTGCGGGTGGGGTAAAAACCAGTGGAACACTAAGAGAAATAAAAGTTTACAGAAACAATAAGCTATATAAAACGATTGATCTTTATGATTACATAACTAAAGGCCAACTCAGAGAAGATGTTAGACTTACTAACAATGACATTATTTTTGTAGATACAAGAAAAAATAGATTTCTTTTACAAGGAGAAGTTTACAATAATGCAGTATTTGAATTAAAGGAAGATGAAGGTTTATCAGAATTATTAAAATATTCTGGAGGTTTGCCAGTAACCGCCCAAACAACTAAAGTTAATATCAGCAGAATTACTCCTGCCGAAAAAAGATCTAAAGAAATAATCGCTGACAGAGAATTAATAACCTTTAATTATCAAGATGCTAAGGTTTCTGGTAAAAGAGTCGTTTTATCTGACGGAGATAAGATTACATTTTTTCCGATTTTGGATACGGAATTAAATCAAGTAACCGTTTCAGGTCATGTAGTTGAACCTGGAACGTATTCACTTGGAACCTACAATGATTTAAAATCATTAATAATGGATGCTGCAAAAGGGGTTTTACCTGATGTTTACACGGAAAAAGTCGATGTTCTATCAATAGTAAACGGTATAACAGTTAATAATTCCTATAATTTGAATGAGGTTTTAAATTCTACTAAAACTGTGTTTTTAAATGATATGGATCAAATACAAGTTTATAGCAATGAAAGAGTTGAAGGAGCTAAATCTGTTTCTATTAGTGGTTATGGGGTCGAGAATTTTACCACAACTTG
Organism: uncultured Bacteroidota bacterium; assembly: GCA_902560045.1. GTDB lineage: Bacteria > Bacteroidota > Bacteroidia > Flavobacteriales > Flavobacteriaceae > MED-G13. Next base: position 1,134 of record CACEKJ010000021.1, read on the forward strand.
GAAAGATAATTTAAGTGTATATGATCTAATTTTCAGTACATCTCAAATTAATAACCCAGCTTTTCTTGCAAATTTATTAAAATCAAGAATTGATATCAAAAGATATAATAATGAAACAGGAGTTTTTAATACTCTAAGTTTTGAATTTAATAATCAAGAAGAATTAAAGTCTACTCTATTATACCCAAGGGACAAAGTTATATTATTTAGTACTGGTACAACGCAAAATATCGATAAAACTGTTGGAATGTTTGGCTATGTCAAGAATCCAGATTTATACCCGTTAGAGGAAAATATGTATGTAGAAGATCTTTTACTATTATCTGGTGGATTTCAAATAAGTTCCGACCAAAAGGAATTAATTGTGAATAGACCCGAATTAGATGTTTCTAATGAAAGGGTTGTTAGGAAATTCAATATTAGAATTGACAAAGATTATTTACTTGGTTTAAAAGACAAGCCAGAAAACGGATTTTTACTTGAAGATAGAGACATTGTGGTTGTTAAACAGGAGCTTGGTTTTCAAGAAACTGTAAGAATTAGTATTTCTGGTGAAGTGAATTTTCCACAAACTGTAGTTGCCGAATTTAAAAGTTCAACTTTAAGGGATGTAATCAATTATGCAGGTGGATTGACATTATATGCTAATTTGGAGGCATCATCTTTGATAAGGGATGGAAAAGTAATTACTATGGATTTTAAAAATTTAAATGCTGAGGAAATATTTGAAAACGGTGATATAATAAATATAGCATCTGACAAGGGAATTGTTTCTACAACCGGAGCTGTAACAAACGAATCTAATTTTATATGGAAAAAAGGGCTAAAAGCTAAAAGATATATTAAAAACTCTGGTGGAAAATTATCTAACAGAGGCGGAAAGTCCTATGTGGTTTTACCTAACGGTAAAACTAAGAAAATTGGGTTTTTTAAAAATCCTCAAGTTCTGCCTAATTCAATTATAATAACTGATTTTAGACCTGAGGGTGAGGATGCTAAAGTACGTATCCAAAAATTTATCGATGATTTAAGCGGAACTATTCAATTTATTGCAACTACACTAACATCTGTTTTAATTGCAACAAAATTATAATTTTTATGCAAAAAAAAAATAATCATTCATCAACTAATAATGAAAAAAAATTAATTGATTTTATAGAATTATTAAAATCTTTATGGTTAAGAAAAATATTATTTGCCAAAATAGTATTTGGATTTATATTAGTCGGTGTCTTAATTTCTTTAGTGAGTCCGGTAGTTTATACATCTCACACTACTTTTGTTACACAAATTTCCGATAAAAATAATTTAAATAATTCACAATACTCTGAATTAGCCTCTTTAGCTGGATTAGATTTAAATTCTAAATCATCAGTAGACAACTATATATCACCGCTTGTATATTCCAAAATCATTGATTCTGACGAATTTTCAATGGAATTAATTAACGAGAAAATATACTTTACTAACGGAGAAGCATTAACAATTAAAGAATATATATTATCTGAGCCAAGCAGTTTTAATATATTAGGATTTATATACAAATACACAATAGGTTTAGTAAATTTTGACACAAATGATGAAAATATTTCTGATCAATTTATTAAAGAGTATAATATTATAAATAAAATTGATTATAGTGTAATACAAACATTTAAGCAAAAGTTTTCAATCGAAACCAATTCGAAGGATGGTTACATTAAAGTAACAGCTGAGGACAAGAACGCCTTTATCAGCACACAATATGCAAAACTTGTAACCAGGAATCTACAATCCAGTATTATTTCTTTAAGGACTAATAAAATTAAAGAACAACTTGATTATTCAAGAGAACAGTATGAAGAAAAGAAAGACGAATTTGAAAAGTTGCAAAATAGTTTAGCTGAGTTTAAAGATGCTAACAAAAATATATCAACTGCGGTTTTTTTGTCAGAGTTACAAAAACTAGAATCTGAATTTCAGTTACAAAAAAATATATTAATGTCACTAGCTTCAGAGTATAACAATAATAAAATCAAACTTAATAAAGATACACCAATATTTTCGGTGCTGGATGAAGTATCTGTTCCAAACCAAAGATCCAAGCCTAAAAGAGGTCAAATAGTTATTATTTACATGTTTATAGGAATAGTTTTTTCGATAGTATTTATACTGACAAAAAATAATCTAAAAGAAGTTTTTGAAAAATTCAAGAACAACTAATACTCATTTGTTTAAAAATTTATATCATAATTATTAATTCGATATTTTAACAAGAAATATTAAATTTATTTCATAATTATATGACCTATAAAGAGATTATTTGTTTTATTGCCCAATGTTTGACAATTTCTTTAGAAGAAAAAAATAGGGAGGTAATATTATCACAACTTAAGCACAAAAAAATTGATTGGGAAAGGGTTGTAAAAGTAAGTACAGATCATTTAGTATTCCCTGCCTTATATTGTAATTTAATGCGTGCTAGATTTTTAAAATACCTTCCCAAAGAATTGGTCTCATACATGAAAAAAATTACTGACTTAAACAGAAATCGAAATAAACAAATAATCACACAAGCAAAAAAGCTAAACAAACTTTTATTATCAAATAATATTACCCCCATATATTTAAAGGGTACAGGAAATTTATTAGCAAATTTATATCAAGATATTGCCGAAAGGATGGTTGGAGATATTGATTTTATTTTTTCTAAAGAGGATTATCCAAAAGCTATTAAAATATTACGTGAAGATGGATATTTAGATTTAGAAGAAAATAAAATTTATTTTCCTTCAAAAAAACATTACAGAAGAATTGTGAAAAAAGAAAACATTGCAGCAATCGAAATTCATCGAGAGCTAGTTTCTGAAAAACACTCTAACGAATTTGATTTTGAATTTGTTGAAAAAGATTGTCAATTGATAGACCAAGTTAATGTTTTGAGCTATTCAAATAAGTTAAATTTGTCGATAATTTCAAACCAAATAAATGACCATGGATTCTACTATAAAACAATATTATTAAGAAATGCTTATGATATTTTTTTACTTTCAAAAAAAACATCAGCAAAAGATGCTGTAAATTCATTAAATAAACTTTCGTATCCTTTAAACTGTTTTTTGGCAGCTAGTTATGAAATTTTTAATAGGGTAAAAAGTTTAGAGTATAATAAATCATCAAAAACAATAAAATACCTTTCTGCGTTTAACTATCAATTTTTAAATTATGAAAGAACCAAAAAAAAACACTATGTAATTAAACAATTTCTTTCAATAAAAAGCAGATTGAATATTATTTCTAAGTCTATATTTGACAATGAATACCGAAATTGGTTATTTAAAAGATTAATAAATAAAAAATAATATTTTTAAAAGTGGTTGAATTTTATGGGCTAAACATGCGATTTGAAATCCTCAACATGTTTATTTTTATGGTAATATTTTTCTAAACCAGTCATCATTTTCCAGGTACCATTTCACTGTCTTTTTGATTCCTTCTTTAAATTTCGTGGCAGGAAACCATTTCAACTCCTCTCTTAATTTAGTGGCATCGATAGCATATCGCAGATCATGTCCCATCCTATCAGGAATGTAAGAAATTAATTTTTCAGATTCCCCCTCTTTTCTGCCTAGATATTTGTCTACAATTTTTATTAACATCATGATAAGATCTATATTTTTCCATTCATTAAAACCACCAATATTATAGGTTTCATTTAATTTCCCTTTATGAAAAATAGTATCGATTGCACTAACATGATCCTCGACATATAACCAGTCCCTAATATTTTCCCCATTTCCATAAATAGGAAGAGGAATATTATTTATAATGTTATGAATAAATAAAGGGATTAATTTTTCAGGAAATTGATTTGGGCCATAATTATTTGAACAGGCAGATATAATAACAGGTAATGAATAGGTGTTTGCAAAAGCTCTGACAAAATGATCAGATGACGCTTTAGATGCAGAGTAAGGAGAATTTGGCTTATAACTTGATTTTTCAGTGAAAAAACCATCCTTTCCTAATGATCCGTATACCTCATCAGTTGAAATATGATAAAATAATTTATCTGGATAATTGTTTTCCCAATAATTTTTAGCAGCATGTAATAAATTTAAGGTTCCAATAATATTTGTTTTAGCAAAAGATAAAGGATCTTTAATAGAACGATCAACATGTGATTCTGCGGCTAGATGAATAACATTATTTATTTTGTATTTATTAAATATATAATTGACTAATTTAAAATCACAAATATCACCCTTGATAAATTTGTAATTTTTGTGATTATCTACATCACTTAAATTATTTAAATTACCAGAATAGGTAAGCTTGTCCATGTTATAAATATTATATTTTGAGTATTTATTAACTAATAGACGGACAAGATGGGAACCTATAAAACCCGCACCCCCTGTTATTAAAATATTATGACTCATAATTTATGATTTTAATACACTCTTTTAACCTATCTTTGTAGTCCAATTGTTTGAATTTATACACTTTTTTAATCTTTGAGTTATCTAGAACAGAATAATTTGGACGTTTGACTTTAATATAATATTGTTTTGAAGATATGGAATTTATTTTAGCATTTGTGAATCCACATATATGTTTTATATCCTTCGCTAAATCAAACCAAGAAATTTCTCCTAAATTTGAATAATGATAAATTCCTGATTTCCATTTTTTTGTGTCTATAATATTAACAATTATTTTTGCCAAATCAGCGGCATATGTAGGGGAACCAATTTGATCATTTACTACATCAATCTCAACATTTTTACTCATTAAATAAATCATTTTTTTTACAAAATTATCACCAAAACTGGAATACAACCATGAGGTTCTAATAATAATTGAAGATGGATTATAATCAATACAACTTAGGTCACCTAAAAGTTTTGTTTTACCGTAATTATTAACCGGATTGGTTGGATATTCTTCCTTGATTGGAATATTGGTGTTTCCTTCATATACATAATCAGTCGAAATATGTAATAATTTACAATTATTTAAATTACACCATTTTGCAATTAGATTAATAGATTTATGATTAATAATATTTGCCGATTCAAAATTATCTTCAGCACCATCAACAGATGTAAATGCAGCACAGTTTACTATTATGTCAGGACTAATAGTATCTAGATTTTCGTATATATTTTTTAAATTAGAAATATCAAATTCTTGACTATTTAAAAAAATCCAATCAAAATCAAATTTTAATGAGATTTTATTTATTTCAGAACCTAATTGACCATTTCTACCAGTTACTAAAATTCTCATGTAAATGGATTATTAATCTTTGAAAGCGGTAATAAATTATTGTCTTTTTCCGACAAAATAATTTCTGAATTGTTAATTTTCCAATCAATTTTTAAATCAGGATCATTCCATAAAATTCCATTTTCAAACTTAGGGTCATAGTAATTGTCCACTTTATATGAAATAATCGCAGATTGACTTAATACAATAAAACCGTGTGCAAAACCTTTTGGAATAAAAATTTTATTTTTATTTTTACTAGATAAGATAGTAGTTTCAAACTTACCATAAGTTTTAGATTTTTTTCGTAAGTCTACAGCAACATCTAATATTTCTCCATCTGTACAACTAACTAGTTTAGTTTGACTATAAGGGGGGTTTTGAAAATGTAAACCCCTTAAAACTCCTTTTGAGGACATAGACTCATTATCTTGCACAAAATGAATTTCTCCAAGTAATTGATTTATTTTTTTTTCATTAAAAGATTCAAAAAAATAACCTCTTTTGTCTTCAAAAATAGTAGGCTTTAAGATAAATAAACCTTCAATAGTTGTTTTTAATAATTTCATATATTCAAAATATTTGACAAATATTTTGAATATTCATTTTTAAACATATTTTTTACCATCATTTCAAAATCATTAGTTGTAATATAACCTTTATTCAGGGCAATTTCTTCAATACATGCCACCTTTAAACCTTGGCGTTTTTCAATAGCTTGTATAAAATTAGATGCCTCTAATATAGAATCCGGTGTGCCCGTATCCAACCACGTAAAACCACTTCCCATTAACTCAACTTTAAGTTCATTATTTTTTAAATAAGTGTTATTAATTGACGTAATTTCTAATTCACCGCGCCCACTTGGTTTTATCTTTTTAGAGATTTTAATAACCGAATTAGGGTAAAAATATAAGCCAACAACAGCATAATTACTCTTTGGAATTAAGGGTTTTTCCTCTATTGATTTAACATTGTTATCTTTATCAAAATTTAATACTCCATATCTTTCTGGATCATTTACATAATAACCAAAAATATTAGCCTTTTTAAATTTTTCAACATTTGTAACAGCCTTAATTAATAACTCATCGAGTCCATTACCGTGAAAAATATTATCACCAAGTACCATGCAAACATCATCTGAACCAATAAAATCTTCAGCAATAATAAAAGCGTGAGCTAATCCTTCAGGTTTTAATTGTTCAGCATAAGAGATTTCAACACCTAATTGATTACCATTTCCCAAAAGCTTTCTATAATTTGATAAATAGTTAGGACTTGAAATTATGAGGATTTCTTTAATTCCAGCTAAAAGTAAAGTTGAAAGCGGATAATAGATCATCGGCTTATCATATACACATAATAATTGTTTTGAAACACCCTTAGTAATTGGGTACATTCTCGTACCATTACCACCAGCTAGAATTATTCCTTTCATTTTCTGTGTTTTTTCTATTAATGAATGATAATATAATCAAAATAATTATTTTAACTATTTTACATCAATTCGTCAATAATATTTTTAAATTTTTGTGGCATATTTAAATTTTTTATTTCAGATTTTGAAAAAAAATTGTACTCAGAGTGTTCATGTGAAACGAAAATTGAGGAGTCACAAAATATTTCAGCTGAATAAACTACATTAAAAACAGGAACATCGTTAAATTTTAAATTAAAAGATTTTAAAATTTTTAAATTCTTAATATCTAAATTTGTTTCTTCCTTAACTTCTCTTTTTAAACATTCCTCAATATCTTCATCAAAATTAATTTTTCCTCCAGGAAAGTCCCATTCATTTCTTTCGTTCTTTAAACAAAGAACTTTGTTGTCATCGATTATAACAGCTTTAATTGAAACAGGAAATTTATCAGACAAATCATCTGTCTTGATAAATCGTGAAAAAAAGTAAATTATTAATCTGTAAAATGTTTTAATCATTATTGTCTAAAATTTGAAACTCTGAATGATTAGAAATGTACTCTGGAACAATTTTTTTCATTAAACTTACTACCTTAAAATGATCAAAAGAAGTAAATGCTAATTCGATTAAAACTTCTATTAAATCAGATAATTCTTTATCAACAACTTCTTTCTTTGATATATATATTAAATCATTATAGGTCTTAACTAAATTTTCTGAGTCAAGTAACAATTCTTCAAATAATTTTTCTCCAGATCTTAATCCAGTAAACTCAATATTAATATCTTTTCCTATTTTTAAACCTTTCTGAACAACCATATTTGTAGCTAAATCAACTATTTTAACAGGCTCTCCCATGTCAAAAATAAAAATTTCCCCACCGTTGCCCATAGAACCAGCCTCAAGTACTAGTTGACTAGCTTCAGGTATTGTCATAAAATATCTCACGATATCAGGATGAGTAATAGTTATCGGACCACCACTTTCAATTTGTTTTTCAAATATCGGAACAACAGAACCATTAGAACCTAAAACATTACCAAATCTGGTTGTAATAAGCTTTGTGTTGTTTTTTGGATTACTAATTTTTGAAGCCAAATATAACTCACAAATTCTTTTTGAAGCACCCATAACGTTAGTTGGGTTAACAGCCTTATCAGAAGAAATTAATACAAATTTTTGTATTTTGTTTTTAATTGAAAGGTCAATAATTAATTTTGTACCGTAAACATTATTTATAATGGCAGTCCTAGGATTTGCTTCCATCATATTAACATGTTTATAAGCTGCAGCATGAAAAACAATATCAATTTTGTGTAGAGAAAAAATTTTCTTTACAGCTTTTTCATCACAAACAGAGTCTATATAATATATCACTTGTATTTTATTAGAAATCAAATCTAATTCCTCTTTAATATGAAACATTGGAGTTTCTGAATTGTCTAACAAAATGATTTTGGCTGGTTTAAATTTAATTATTTGCCTTATAATTTCAGAACCGATAGAACCAGCTGCGCCGGTCACTAATATTGATTTTCCGTTGTAAAGGAGCTTGTTTTTTTTATTATCAATTTTTATTTCACCTCTACTTAGTAAATCTTGAATTTTAATTTCTTTAAGATTAGAAATATTAGGAATTCCATTAACCCAAGTTTTTACAGCAGGAAGTTTTAAAAGTTGAATGTTTAAATTTTGGAAATAATTAAATAGGGCACCTTGTCTATTTAAAGAAACTTTTTCAGTAGATATAATTACCTTAGAAATATTATTATCAATAATAAACTTATTGAGCTTAGCACCTAATTTAAAAATTTGAACCCCGTCAAGAATTTTTCCAGTTTTATATTTATCATCATCAACAAAACCAAATATTTTGAATTCTGGACTATTATAAAATGCTCTTTTAGTAATAACACCGCTATTACCTGCGCTAAAAATCATAATATTATTTACATGTTCAGTTGTTTTATTAATTCTAGAAAATAGAATTTTAATGGATACTCGATAAGAAACTAAAAAAGAAAATGAAAAAAAAAACAGTAACAGATGATTTATTTGAAATTTATTTTCAAAATTATGTGCATATATAAAAAAGATTAAAGAACTTAAAATAATCCCTATTAGCAATTTTAAAACATCATTTATATTAAGATATCTAAACATAGAATTATATGACTTTAATTGATATAATATAACCACTGATGTAACGGGAAAAATTAAATACGATATTAAATTATAATTCACAATTAATAAATCCATTATTTGATTTGTTATAAACAAAATAATAGCTAAAGAGAAAAAATCAATCAGTAATTTAAACCAAACAGGGAAAGGATTTTTGAATAATATATTTAACAATTTAAAAGGATTTTAATGAAAATTAATCAATTTTTTAAAAATACTATGGTAAAGATTCAATATTATTTCTTAAAAATTATAGATAATGCGGAAAAAATACGGTCAAACTCTTTAACTGTCAAATTCGACCCACTTGGAAGGCAAAGTCCTTTTTCAAATAATTGTTCACAAACACCAGTGCCAAAGAACTTAGTCCCTTCATGAACTGGTTGCATGTGCATGGGTTTCCATAATGGGCGAGATTCAATATTCTCTGCTTTTAAAGCAAGCTGAACATCATCTCTGGTTATACCAACTGTTAATTGAGGGTCTATTAATATAGCAGTAAGCCAATAATTACTAAAATAATCAGAATCTGGTTCAGTTTGAAAAGTTATGCCATCAACATCCGAAAAGAATTCACGGTAACGTTGGTTATTATCTCTACGTTGGGCTACTCGCTCATCTAGCACCTCCATTTGCCCACGACCAATTCCAGCTACAACATTACTCATTCGGTAATTATAACCAACTTGAGAATGTTGATAGTGAAGAGCATTGTCTCTAGCCTGAGTTGCCAAAAAAAGTGCTTCATCAATATAATTTTTATTTTTGGAAACCAAAGCACCACCACCACTGCTAGTAATGATTTTATTACCGTTAAAGCTTAATGCGGCAATTTCACCAAAAGTTCCACAATTTTGAGCTCTATAATGAGAACCTAGTGCTTCTGCAGCATCTTCAATTATGGGTACTCCATATTGATCAGCAATATTTTGTATTTCATTCATTTTAGCAGGCATACCGTATAAATGGACAGGCATAATAGCTTTGACAGATTTATTTTTATACACTTCAAAGGCATTTTTCAAAGCTAAAGGACACATATTCCATGTGTCTAATTCTGAATCAATAAACACAATCTCAGCATCTAGATAGTTCACAGGATTAGTAGTACCACAAAAAGTAAAACTTTGTACCATAACCACATCCCCGGCACAAACGTTCATCATCTTAAGCGCTAAGTGCAGAGCAGCAGTACCAGAAACTAATGCAGCTGCATATGTTTCTTTCCGACCACTCAGATAGGTTGAAATATCTGTTTCGAAACCATTAACATTGGGCCCTAAAGGGGCTATCCAATTGGTATCAAATGCTTCATTCACATAACCTATTTCATTGCCACCCATATGAGGAGAAGACAGATATATTTTTGGTTTTGTCATTTTTTTACTCTAATAATTAGTATTTAAATTAACTTTCATTGTGTTCAAAAACCGCTAGTTCAATTACATTATTTTGGTTAATTATTTCCTTTAAAGTATTCTACTGTTGATGTATCCTTCGGATTTACTCCTTCTGATTTTAAAACATTAAATATTGTCAAAATTAAAATTTTTATATCTAATAACAGCGATATATTATCAACATACCAAACATCAAACTTAAACTTTTTTTGCCAGCTAATACTATTTCGTCCATTTACTTGTGCCCAACCGGTTATTCCAGGTTTAACCTCATGCCTTCTCTTTTGAAATTCACTGTATAATGGCAAGTATTCTGTAAGTAAAGGTCTAGGACCTATTAAACTCATTTCGCCTTTTAATACATTTATTAATTGGGGTAATTCGTCTAATGATGTTTTCCTAATAAAGCTTCCAATTTTGGTTAAACGTTCTGAATCTGAAAGTAAATTACCATTACTGTCCTTTTTATCATTCATTGTTTTAAACTTAATAATTCTAAATATTTTTTCATTTTTACAAGGACGCTGTTGTAAAAAGAAGGGTTTACCATTGTTGGCAATGAATAAAAGAATAATAAATGCTATGAATATAGGACTTAGTAAAAATAAGCCTATAAGGGCAATGATGAAATCTAGTAAAGGTTTTATAGTTGATCTATACATTAATTATGTGATTAGTTGACATGCTGTCTGATTATTTTAAAAAATTTCTTATTGTATTGTCTTAACCAACTGATAGAATTTTTTCTTTCATTTTTTATATTTTTATTCCGTGTTAAATAATTAATAATAAAATTAATAAATGTTATTTATAACAAACTAAAAAATATGAATAGAACTTGTCAACACAACCCAATAAGAAAACGTAATGTGTAATAGTTTCAGTATATCGGACCTCCCAAGGTAGAATATGAAACAAAATTTGAAATTATTACCTTACCATCCCACGGATTATCAAAATTTGTAATTACACCTATATCTGGAAATCTTACAACGCCTAAGTCAGCTAATTTTTTTGCAACCAAAAATCTTTCGCGTTTTTCAAGCCCTAATGAAACAGATTGAACTTCTTCATATATTAAGGGGAGAATATCATCAAAATTACTACACTTTTTTACATGTATCACTCTTGAAAATGAAGGAAGTTCTAAAATAAAATTATTATTATTTATTATAGCCCAACTTAGATCATCTGCAGCAATAACATGTCCGGTAAAATCAGCTGTCATAACAGCCTCGCTAACTGAATAATCGTTTTCAACTATTTGTTTAGGTATTAAATCTAGAGTAGCATTTAATCCTTCTGCTAAACTATTACAAAACTCTGATAAATCGTCTCCATTATAAAAAATAGTATGAGGTGATGAACAGGCTCTTTGCTCAAAAGAGCTTATATCCCTACTTAGTTTTAAAAAAAATGATTTTCTATTTAGCCTATTATTTATATATTCTTTAGAAATTATGGAGAATGAGGTTTTGGGTCCAAACATAACATCGTTACAAGTATTTTTATGGGTATAATTTTTAATTGAGTTTATAGCATTACCTCCTCCCCATGCAACTCTAACATCAGCATATTTTGAAATCAAATTATTTGACTTAATATTATTTCTACCAAATCTTGTAATTATAATAGATTCCTTAAGATCCTTTCCAAAGTATACTTTATTGTTCCAATTAATTTTAATATTATCTAGATCTTTAATCATTTCAAATAAGCTACCATCTTCATTTGAACTTACCTTAACAATATTTTTGTTTTTGGTAATTATTGATTGAATCAAAACCAACATACCTAATAAAGGAACATTTCCCGCTACCCAGTGAGATATAATTCCCTTTGGCTTAGTATATATGTAGGTGCCCGGATTATTTTTTGAAACTTGAAAATCATCTAAAGAAAAAATGCTTTCTAATAGACCGTCATTTAATAATTTTATAAGATTATTTTTAGAACACCATCTTGAGATAAAACTTAATCCTTGTTGTTTTAAATGTTTTAGTTTAGGGTTTTCTAGCCATGAAGAAGAAAGTCTTTCCAAAATTAATAATAAAGGCTCTATCGGAATATTAATGTCTCTAAGTTTTTTTATTTCAATCTCTAAGTCATTTGTTTTTTTATCATAGATAAATAATTCGTTACTTTTTTCTATTAATTCCATTTTCTTACCAAGTATATCACCGCATCCCCTAATTTCTGATTTTGGCTTTCTACCAGTAATTTTAAAAAAATCTGTTTCTCTTCCACATTTGCAATTTGATCCTAAAACACCCATATCATCTGTTAAAATTGAAACTCCACTGTAAGATTTTGGGAATGATGATATAAAATGTAAAAGACCATTTTTATTGTATCCTATATTATTTAAGTTTTTAGTATCCCTTACAATTAATCTTGTATTATTAGGTATATGTTTATGGCCAAATTCACAATCAGGAAAGTTAACACCCATAAGTTCTGTAAAACCATAAATATCTATGACTTTGTCCAGTTTTAAAACATCAGATGCGATTTTATTAAATTTGGATTTTTTGATTTTTTCAGATTCCAATTTTTTCCAACCACCAATATGTATAAGAGTAGACTTGGTTAAAATATTTTCGAAATTCTTCTTATAATCATATTTTAGTATATAATTATATATCATATAAGTAAACCCAAAATGTAAAATATTTTTATCATTAGATTTTATAAATTCATTTAAACCCTCAACATCCAGCTCAATTTTAGATTTGTTTTTCTTTAATGCAAAAAAATATTTATCTGAAAATCTCATGTATGCTATATTTGCAGACATTCTTGCTCCTATCTCTGAAGTATTTTCCTTCAAAGGAGGTAAGTCATAGATGATCATTGGCCTTTTGTCAGTACCTATGTAGTCTTTCAAAATTGAATAACTTAATATTGACTGAGCTTTACTAGCCTCATTATCCAAAAAGATTTTACTTGCTAAACCGCTAGTTCCAGATGAGCTGATAATTAATTGATTTTTTAAATCATTTACATTACTTAGCATTTTAGGGTATTTTTTAAAAACAGAAACGTGAATGTAAGGTAATTTATCTAAATCAGAGATGCTTTGAATATGACCTGTATGATTTTTCTTCTTTAAAAATCTATCAAAATTTTTATTGCTTTCTCTATGGTGAATCAATTTTGAATTTAATTCTTCTAAAAATTCTTTATCGTTTTTATTATAGATCATTTTAAAAACTTATTAATTATTAATTCATTTAAATACGAATAACGACCCGCTGAATCAACTAAAGCAGATTTTTTATCAACATTAATCAGATCAAAATCGACAATAATTTCATCAAATATTTTATTCCAGTTTTTATAAAACCATATGAAAATATTTTTTTGATTAGGAATAAGAAATTTTAATATTTCATCGTCAATTGAATAAAGTTTGCTAAATAGAGAAGAAACAGCTACACTATGTCTAATTTTAAAGTTAGTGTTATGTGCAAAAACATGCACTGGTCCTACCAGGTGTTTATCTTGAGATAAACCTCCGATATATGAATATAAGCAAAGATTTTCTGTTGAATGATTTAAATTTTTTTTTGTATAATTATTTTTAAAATGTTCTAAGGCAAAAGTTTTAATTGCTGTAAGAGAACTTTGATCTTGAAGTTTTGAGAATAAAGATTCAATAATATGCATTAGTGAATCACCCAAGCCTGAGAGTTTTATCTGTATCGGAAGACTTTCGATATCGTTTATACTATAAATAACTTCGGAGGCAACGAAGGAGGGAGAAATTAAATAATGTTTTAAATTACTATTTAGAATTATAGATGAAGAAGATTGTTCAGAACCACTTCCATTTATACAACATATTACATAAAAATCTGGGAGTTGATTAATATTTGAAATTAATATTTTATTTTTATTAAACAAAATTTGATCTGATTCATATCCTTGAAAAGCATATGCAGCTTTTGCAGTATCAATTATTGATCCACCTCCAACCGCAATTACTATATCCGAATTAATAGTTATTTGTGATGACAGTTCTTTTATATAGCTGAACTCAGGTTCGTTTTTAGAATTGACAATAATAATTTGAAAATCAATAAAAGCTTTGTTAGAATTAACTTCTTTATTTACCCTTTCTAAATATCTATTTGACGTAAAAATTAAAGGCCTTAATTTATTTTGAATTTTTGATAACTCAAGAATTCCATCTTTTTTTAATTTAAAATTAAACTTCATAACTATTAAAATTTCTAATTTTTTTTAGACTGTTAGTGTAAAGAATTTTTTTAACATATTTAATGCTAGAAATATAAGATGTTTTTACGAATAAAAATTTTATTAAAACATTTTCGTTATTATCCTTTTTTTTATTTGACTCAATAAAAACTTTAAATCCTTTATCATTAATATTTTGAACAATAAGGCAATCATCTACGTTATCAAAATTAGATTTTAGTTCATCTTCCAATTTTATAACATTAAATTTTATTCCGTTAACATTAATAATTTCTTTATTTCTTGCATAAAAAGAATATCCATTATCCGTTTTTTTTACCAAATCACCTGTTTTCAGCAAAGGTTTTCCTTTGATTAATAAGTCATAATTTAATTTTAAACCTGATGAATCAAGATATCCTTTGAACCATCCCTCAGGATTTATAAAAAGTTCAGAATCTTTAATAATAAAATCATCCCTATTATTTTTTAAAATTAAAGTTTGATTTTCTAACAAATCTGAGAAATCAATAATACTAAAGCGGGTAAATTCAGTTGATCCATAATGATGTTTAAATTTAAAATCTTTAAATTTTGACAAATCCATAAAACTTCTAATCAATTCTTTGGACATTCTCATGGAACCAGATTCAAACCAGTATTTAGAATTATTTTTTTTAATAAGATCTAAAAATGTTACAAAAAACATTTCTAATCCACTAACAACTCCTCCGATAAATAACTTGTCCGTTTGAAGTAATACTTTATTTATAAATTTTAAATCTGCAACAGATGATGCAATATAAATATTTGACGACCTTTCAATTGCACATCTTAGTCTCATTAAACCAAAACTATGACTTACTGGCATTATAATTAATTCTGAAACTTGTTTGTCTACTGTAAATGATTTATTTATTCTTTTAACATGATTATTGAGACTTTTCTTATCCCAAACTACAACTTTTTGCAAACCACTTGTTCCAGAGCTAATCATCAATTCACATGAACTAATATTAGTTTTGAATTTAGAATTTGAGTAAATCAGCTCTAAATTCAGTTCTTTAAAAAAATAAATATTATTGAAATTTTTTTCAAAAATATTTTTTAATTTTTTTGGAATTTTATCGTAATCGTTAAATTCTAAACTAACCAAACTGTGTTTTGATAAAGATGAAGCTCGGTATTTTAAAACAAAACTGGCATTTCTGTTTCCGGAAATCACAATTAAACCGTCATCGAACGAGTTTAGATAAAGTAATAATTCATTAATTGACGACTTAACTTTTTTTGAGGTTAAATTTGTAGTCTTATCACAAACTATCATTAACTTTATTTTTAGACAATTCAATTAAATCAGATATCACTTCAATTTCCATTAATTCTTCAAAAGAAAAAACGTGACCAATTGACTCCTCGATTTCTCTGATAATAATCATTTGGGTCATACTGTCAGCATTCTCTAAACTCATTAATGGAACATTTACATCTAAAATTTCATCAATCATTAAGTTTTTCATAATTACATTTAGCACTATCTCTTTTGTATTCATAAAATTAAATTTAACATTTTAGTTTATCACAATTACATCTTTAATATTTTTGTATTTCTGCTTGTACAGGCAGACGGAGTTTTAAGATTAAAATATATATAAGTCATAGCATCAATTTTACAGTTCTCAGAAATTTTCAAACCTTGCTTTATTACTGAGTTAGCTCCTATCAAAACATTTTTTCCAATCGTTGAATTACCACCAATAACTACGCCTGGATTTAAGGAAGAAAATTCTCCTATTTTGACATCATGTCCGACGGTAACTCCACAATTTATTATACAATTATCAGAAATTGATGCACGTGATGATACAACTGCTTT
>CACEKJ010000022.1 GCA_902560045.1 uncultured Bacteroidota bacterium
GATAAGAGTAGGTATGTTAAATAAGTTTGCAATATATAGAGTAGGCCCACTAGCATATCCACCAGTACCTACGACCACATCGGGTTTAAATTTTTTAATAAGAATTATGGATTGAAAAACACTAACCAATAACTTTACAGGAAACAGTAAATTATTAAATATTTTACCACGATTAAATCCAGAAATCCACAAACCTAAAATTTCGAAACCATATTTTGGAACAATTTTCATTTCCATCTTATCTCTAGCTCCCACAAATAAAATTTCAGAATTATTATCTCTGCTTTTTAATTCATTAGCAATTGAAATTGCAGGATAAATATGTCCTCCTGTTCCTCCACCAGATAATATGATTCTATTTCTTCCCATCTATATTGTCTCTTTTAATATTTCTAATGGACTTTCACTATTATTATCCACTAACTCATTTTGAGTTGATCCACACTTAACACTTTGTATAATTCCAATTGCAATACAGGTCATCCATATTGATGTACCTCCACTACTAATTAACGGCAAGGGTTGACCAGTGATCGGAAATAATTCAACCGAGACACCAATATTTATTAATGCTTGAAAGACTATGGGAATACCTAGTCCTATCACCAACAGAGATCCAAAAATAGTTTCTGATTTGTTAGAAATTATTATTATTCTAAATAAGAAAAGTAAGTATCCTAACAGAATGGAAAGTCCACCGATTAAACCATACTCTTCAACAATTATTGCAAAAATAAAGTCTGATGAAGATTGAGGTAAAAAATTCTTTTGTACACTTTTTCCAGGTCCTAATCCTTTTACCCCTCCGGTTGCTATTGCAATCTTAGCTTTTTCTATTTGATAATTTTCTTTAGAATTTTCTTTATCTACAAAATTTTCAACTCTACTTTTCCATGTGTCAACACGGTTTGGAAATAATCCTGGATATGCCTTGACAACCAATATGAATAGTATCAAAATAAAAAGGCCTGAGAAAATAATACCCGCTAAATATCTTTTTGGATACCCCCCTATAAAACACAATAAAATGACCATACAAAATAAGATTGCAGTGGTTGAAAAATTAGCTGGTAAAATCAGTACTAATATTGTTAAAATTGGAAACCACAAAGGGATAATAGAGCTGCCAAAACGTATCTCTTGATCTTTAATTTTTGCAAGATATCGAGAAACATAAATCATTAAAATAACTCCAGCTAACGTTGACGGTTGGAAAGTAAACCCAACAAATGGAATTTTTATCCATCGACTTGTATTTGTCAATGAATCCGTAATTGTAGGCTGAAATAAAGTATATAGTAATAAGACTATTACAACAGGTATCATTAGGATTGAAATTCCTCTAAAATATCTATAGGGAATTTTTTGAATAAAATACATGAAAGTAAATCCAACCGACAAATGAATAAAATGCTTAAATAGAAAACCAAATGTATTACCCCCGCCAGATACATAAGCTAGATTACTTGCGGCGCTATATACAGGTAAAAAGGAAAAACCTGCAAGCAATAATAATACTGCCCACAAAGTTTTATCTCCTTGTATGTTTTCTAAAATTTTGTTCATTATAATTTTCTAACAGCTGATTTAAATTGTCTTCCCCTATCTTCATAATCATCGAATAAATCAAAACTTGCACAGGCCGGAGAGAGAAGAACGGTATCGCCAGAAGTTGAAACTTTATATGCCGCACTAACAGCTTCATTCATTGATTTGGTTTCAATAATATATTCAACAATATTTTCAAAATGATCAATGATTTTCATGTTATTAGCCCCTAGACAAATAATTGCTTTAACCTTTTTTGAAACTAATTTTGTCAATTCTGAATAATCATTTCCTTTATCAATTCCTCCAACTATCCAAATAGTTGGTGATTCCATTGACTCCAATGCATAATAAGCTGCATTTATATTTGTTGCTTTAGAGTCATTAATATACTTTACTTTATTAATGGTTAAAACATTCTCAAGCCTATGTTCAACTCCCTGAAAATGCTCTAAACTTTTTCTAATGGTCTCTTTTCGAATCTTTAATAAATTTGCAACTGTAGCAGCAGCCATTGCATTTCTTATGTTGTGATTCCCTTTTACTAAAAATTTGTCTGTAGGCATAGTTATTTTATTTTTATCAATTATGATATTTATTTCATTGTTTAAATAATATGCTCCTCGCTCGACTTTTTTTTTAATCGAAAAAGGAAGCAATATTGAATTAATATTATTTGTCTTTATGTATTTATTAGTTTCATCACAATCTGAATTATAGATTAAATAATCATTTTCAGATTGATTCTTTGTTATTTTAAATTTGGCTTCGATATAGGCATTATAATTTTTATATCTGTCTAAATGATCTGGGCTAATTCCAGTTAATATTGCTATGTGAGGTCTGAATTTTTCCACACCATCCAACTGAAAACTACTTAGCTCAACCGTACTGTATTGAACAAAGTCTTCACAAACTTTTGAAAAACTATTTCCAATGTTTCCTGAGATTGAACAACTGATATTTGCATCAGAAATTAATTTGTGAACCAATGTTGTAGTAGTTGTCTTACCGTTACTCCCGGTAATTCCAATAATTTTTGATTTTGAAAAATTAAATGCAAATTCAATTTCAGAAATCACTTTAATGCCATTGTTTCGATAAAAATCAATTATTTCCAAATCATCAGAAATACCTGGGCTTTTTATAACAAAATCTATGTCTGTACATTTTGCCAATTCGTGCGAGTTTTCTTCAAAATCTATATTTAATCCATTAAATTTCTTCTTGGTTTCAATATCAATCGAGCCGTTATCAGAAACAAATACCTCATAAGAATTTTTCCTAGCTAGTATCGCACTACCTTTTCCGCTTTCCCCTGCACCAAGAATTACTATTTTTTTCAATTATCTGATTTTAAGAGTTATTATTGATAGTATTGCTAGTACAATTCCCACAATCCAAAACCTTGTGACGATTTTACTTTCGTGATATCCTTTTTTCTGAAAATGATGATGTAATGGAGACATTAAAAAGATTCTTTTTCCTACCCCGTATTTTTTTCTCGTATACTTAAAATAGAATACCTGCAGAATCACAGATAAATTCTCAATCAAAAAGATTCCACATATAAGTGGTATTAACCATTCTTTTCTTACCGCAATTGAAATAACTGCAATAATCCCCCCGATGGTCAAACTTCCCGTGTCCCCCATAAAAACCTGAGCGGGATATGTGTTATACCAAAGAAAACCAACAAGAGCTCCGACAAAAGCTCCAATAAAGATTGTAATTTCACCTACTCTTGGTATGTACATGATATTTAAATAATCAGAAAAAATTATATTTCCAGAAACCCATGAAAAAACACCAAGTGTTAAAACAATTATTGCAGATGAACCAGCAGCAAGCCCGTCTAAGCCATCTGTTAGATTAGCTCCATTTGAAACAGCTGCAATAATTAGTACAACAAAAAAAATAAATACAATCCATGTGTAGGATTGTAAACTTGGATCTATCCAGGTAATTAAATCTGAATAATTGAACACATTATCTTTGACAAAGGGTATGGTTGTCTCAGTCGATTTATATTCTGATAGGTTATCAATAGCTTGTATTTGATCTGTAAATGGTCCTTGATCTTTGACAGTAACTTCTGGATGAAAAAAGAGTGTTGCTCCAACAACTACCCCAAGAATTACTTGACCTATTATTTTATAAGCTCCCCTAAGGCCTGTCTTGTTGTTTTTGGATAATTTGATATAGTCATCAATAAACCCAATTACTCCCATCCATAACAGAGTAATAATCAATAAAATAATATATATATTATCAAGTTTAGCAAATAATAAAACAGGTATAAGTGTAGAAAGAAGTATTATTAAACCTCCCATTGTAGGAGTCCCTTGCTTTTCATTTTGTCCTGAAAGCCCTAAATCTCTTATTGATTCACCTATTTGTTTTGTTCTCAAAAAATTGATAATCTTCCTTCCGAAAATTGTAGAAATAAGTAAAGATGTAATGACTGCTGCTGCAGCTCTGAAAGAAATATAGGTAAACAAAGAAGCTCCAGGGATCTGGTATTGATTTTCTAAATATTCAAAAAGATAGTACAGCATAGTTTTAGTTTTTTTGATTTAAAAGGTTTTTAACAATGTCAAAGTCATCAAAATCAGATTTTACACCCTTAATTTCCTGGTAGGTTTCGTGTCCTTTGCCAGCAACCAGAATAATGTCATTTGATTTAGCAAACTGGCATGCTGCTTTTATTGCTTCTTTTCTATTTGTAATTGAAATGGATTTGTTTGAATGAAAAGGTTTTACTCCCTTAGCCATTTCTTCAATTATTGATTCTGGATCCTCATTTCTCGGGTTATCACTTGTAAAAATTACTTTAGAACTTAGTGAGGTAGCTATATCACCCATTAAAGGTCTTTTTGACTTGTCTCTGTTTCCTCCACAACCAACGACCGTTATCAAATTATTGTCAATCGACTTAATTTCATTTATAGAATTAAGAATGTTTTCTAGTGCGTCAGGGGTATGAGCATAATCAACAATAGCTGTAATTTTATTCTTTTTATAAAACTGAAATCTACCATCAACAGCTTGTAAATTACTTATTGACATCAAAAGCTCGTCCTCTGGAACACCTAATATCGAAGCGGTTGAATAGACAGCTAATATGTTGTACGCATTAAATCTTCCAACTAGTTTACTCCAAACCTCTGAACTATTAATTTTTAAAAGCATTCCATCAAATGATGATTCCAAAATTTTGGTCTTAAAATCTGAAACTGAGTTAAGTGAATACGTATATTTAGCTGCTTTTGTATTTTGAAGCATAAATAAACCGTTTTTATCGTCATTATTTGTCAGTGCAAAAGAATACTTACCCAGTTGGTCAAAGAAAGTTTTTTTGACATCTCTGTAGCTTTCAAAAGTTTTGTGATAATCCAGATGGTCATGGGTTAAATTTGTATAAATTCCCCCTTTAAAGTCTAATCCTTTAATTCTATTTTGGTCGATTCCATGTGAACTAACTTCCATGAAGCAATACCTTACATTTTTAAGGACCATTTCATTTAAATATCTGTTAATCGAAAGAGAATCTGGAGTTGTTTGATTGGCCTCATATTCGTTTTTATCGATTACAATCTTAACAGTAGAAATTAATCCAGATTTAATTCCTAAGTTTTTATATAATTCAAATAAAAGAGTTGTAATCGTAGTTTTCCCGTTAGTACCAGTAACCCCTATAAGGTTTAATTTTGAGGAAGGATTATCAAAATAATTTGAGCATATTATAGCTAATGCTTCTCTAGAACAAGGAACATTTATATAAACAATATCATCAATTTTATCTTCTGGCATTTCTTCACAAATGATACAGTTAGCACCATTTTTAATAGCTTGACTTATATAATCATGTCCGTTAACATTTACTCCATTTATAGCGACATACATGTCAGAACTTGTAACTAGCCTTGAATCAAACTCAACTTTTTCTACAGGCAAAGAGGTGTTTCCAAAAACACGATTTATATCTACTTTGTATAAAATTTCTCTAATTAATTTCAAATCAATTTTATTTTTATTGTTTGTCCTTTATTGATTGTTGATCCTGCCCTAACAGATTGCCTAATCTTATTTCCGTACCCCTCAACTAAAACTTTACATCCTACATTTTCTAAAAGTGGAATTACATCCATTAATTCATAATTACTCAGATCAGGCATGATCATATTTTCTAATTGGGTTAAAACTTTGGAATCAATACTTTTACTTTTCCAATCAAAATCATCTTTGTTAAATATTTCAACAGAAGGGATTTCTGAGTATATTTTCTGAGCTATCTCTTTGAAAACAGGTGCAGCAACTACATTACCATAATATCCCTTAGACTTATTGGGTTTATGAATAACTACAATGCATGAATATTTTGGTTTATCTGCAGGAAAATAACCGGCAAAAGAAGAGATATATAAACCAGATGATTTCCAATATTCCGTTTGACAAGTGCCCGTTTTTCCTGCCATTGAAAAATCTTTAGAATAAATGTTATGTGCTGTCCCATGCTTTTTTTCAACAACATTTTTCATCATATTTTTTACCACATTAATTGTTTCGATACTGCATATTGATTCCGAGATTATCTCGGTGTTAAATTGTTCGATAACTTGATCAAATTGTTTCACCTGATTAATAAATCTTGGCTTAACCATCACACCGTTGTTAGCTATTGCATTGTAAAATGTCAAAGTTTGCAATGGAGTTAATGAAACACCATATCCAAATGCCATCCACGGAAGATCCAAACCATCCCAATTTGTTTTATCACTAGGGTGTGTAAAAACTGGATTACCTTCTCCTAAAATTGGTAAACCTAAAGGCTCATTAATTTTCATATCAAATAATCCTTCTACAAATTTTTCAGGGTTTTCTTTGTAGTTGTCATTAATAATTTGAACTAGCGCTGTATTAGATGAAACTTCGAATGCTCTTGCTGCAGAAATTTTTCCGTACCCCCCTTTTTTGGAATCTCTTACTTTTCTACCATAAAAACTTAAGATTCCACTCTTTGTGTCAATAATATCAGAAGTGTCTATTACCTTATCCTCTAAAGCTCTTACCATTGCCATTAATTTGAATGTCGATCCAGGTTCATGAGACTCTCCTACAGCATAATTTAATTTTTCATAATATTTTCCTTCTGTGGTTCTTCCTAAATTTGAAATTGCCTTAATCTCCCCTGTTTTGGTTTCCATAACTACAACACTTCCGTGCTCTGCTTCATAAAATTCAAGTTGTTTTAAAAGTGCATGATGTGCAACATCTTGAATTTCTATATTTAAAGTTGTATGCAAATCATACCCGTCCCTAGGTTCTTTCTCGTTATAATCTAATACTGGCTTCCATTGTCCAAGACCAATTTTTTGAGAAAATCTAATCCCGTTTTCACCTTTTAAGTATTTGGGTCCAAAGGCTCCATCCAATCCTGGACGCATTGCATTTCCAAAGTCGTCATATCTTTCATAACCCACTGTTCTTTGAGCAATCCCGCCAATAGGATAATCACGTTTTGTATATTGTTCACTAATAAGCCCTCCCTTGTATCCACCAAGATTAAATAATGGGAATTCCTTAAATTTCTTATAGTCTAGATATCCTAGATTTCTCGCAATTAACAGGTATCTGTTTTTATCTTGTCTGGCTTGCCTTAACTTATTTGAATAAAATTCGGATGGCTTATCAAAATATTTTGATAATTCAGCTGCTAATACATCCACATACTTCTCAAAATTCTTTTGGGAAGGTGCTAATGCATCAAATCGTATATTGTATTTAGGCACTGAACTAGCCAGAAGTTTTCCAGAATCTGAATATATATTTCCTCTGTTTGCAGGTATTTCAATATTTTTAAACTCTCTCTCCTCAGAAATATTTATGTAATGGTCACCTTGAAAAAATTGTAAGTCTATTAATTTAAATATGACAGCAAATACAACAACAATAAGCATTAAGCTAATTACATAGAGTCTTGTTGTTATATTTTTTTTAGTTACCGACATTTATTACAATTTTAACGGGTGGTTTTTTGGATGTTTTTATTCCTTTTTCAAATAGTTTATTCTTTACTGTTGACTCCATTTTTAGGGTCATTAGTAACGTTCTGGTATCTACAAACTCAGACCTCAACGATTTAATTTGTTCATTGAGTGCTGCAATTTCATATACTTTTTTATCAACCGAATGAGATGATGAAATCATAACAATAGATAAGACCAAAAAAAGAAAGATATAAAGCCAATTAGAGGTAGATTTTTCATCAACTAAAAATGATCCTCTAATTATATTTATAATCTTATTCTTCATTGGCTAATTTTTTTCAGCTATTCTGAGTTTTGCACTCCTTGATCTTTTATTAGACTTTATTTCTTCTGAACTCGGACAAATCAATGACCCTATTTTCTTGAGCGGCACTGAAAAATTTCCATAAAAATCTTTCTCAATTTCGTTTGAAAAACTGCCAGTTTTAATAAACCGCTTGACAAGCCTATCTTCTAACGAATGATAGGATATTATAGCCAGCCTTCCGCCAGGTTTTAATAACTCACTAGATTGCTGTAAAAATGATTTTAAAACATCGATTTCATTGTTTACCTCAATTCTTATTGCTTGATAAATTCTTGAAAGATTTTTATTTAAATAACTACTTGGGAAAAGAGGTTTGAGTATAGAGTTAAGTTGAAAGGTTGTCTTAATTTCTTTCTCTTTTCTTCCAATACATATCTCTTTTGAAATTCTCTTTGAGTTTTTTAAATCTCCAAAATCAAATAATACATTCGATAAGTTTTCTTCAGAGTATTTGTTTATCACATGAAAAGCATCAATTGAACTTTCTTTATCCATTCTCATATCTAAGTTTGAATCATACCTATAGGAAAATCCTCTTTTAGGTTCATTAATCTGGAAAGAAGAAATTCCTAAATCAGCAAGAATTCCGTCAACCTTATTGAATCCTATGTTTTTTAAAAATTTTTTCATGTATGTAAAATTTTCATTTATAAAATGAAATCTTTTGTCTTCAAAAATATTTGCAATCGCATCTGGATCTTGGTCAAATGAAATCAGTTTTCCTTTTTCTGAAAGATTTTCTAAAATCTCTTTACTATGACCTCCTCCTCCAAATGTTACATCAACATAAATCCCTTCATTATTAATATTTAACCCCTTGATAGATTCTCTTAGCAAAACTGGATTGTGATAATTATTCATCATCTTCACCCATAACTTCTTCAGCTAATTTTGCAAAATCATCTCTTGAATCAACAATTGAGCTTTCATAACTATCCTTATCCCATATCTCGATTATATTAACCGACGATGACAATACAATTTCCCTTTTGATATTTGAAAATTCAATTAGATCTTTAGGTATCAATAGTCTACCGTTACTGTCTAGTTCAATGAATTTTACACCAGCGGTAAACCTTCTGATAAAATCATTATTCTTCTTCTTAAACCTGTTTAGTGAATTAACTTTTGAAATCAACTCTTCCCATTCAGAAATGGGATAAAGCTCTAAGCAACTCTGAAATACAGCGCGTTTTAGGACAAATCCTTTGTTAATTACAGCAGCCAGTTGCTTTTTGAAAGCAGAGGGAATTAAGACCCTACCTTTTACATCAACTTTACATTCGTATGTTCCAATTAAATAATTCAACTTCAATATCAGTTTAGATAATCTCAAATTTAATAAAAATATTACCACATTTTACCACATTTTACCACTTTGTTAATAAAATTCGGTCAAAGCTATATTTTAAGCTATAAAACTGACCTATTTATATTGTAATTATCTGATTATTAGGTGGTTAATTAGATTTTTGAATTAATTAACATTATGTGTTGATTAATTGTTAATGAATAATGTTAATTAATGAATAATGGACAAAAATGATTACTTTTGACTATCAGATAAACGAATATGAAATTCAATTTAGTAGAAGACAGTGAATACAAATACATTGAAGAAGGTGAAGGGTTTCCAATTATTATTCTTCATGGACTAATGGGCAACCTAAGTAATTTCAACGAGGTTACAGATTTTTTTAAAAATAGAAACTTTAAGGTAATTATGCCTGTTCTTCCTATATATGACATGCCTTTGCTAAAAACATCTGTAAAAGAACTTGCTAAATTTTTAGATAAATTTATTTTACATAAAAAAATCAAAGAATTTGTATTAATGGGAAATTCTTTAGGAGGACATATTGGACTTTATTACACCAAGATGTTCAATAAAGCTAAAGGGCTAGTATTGACTGGCAGCTCTGGACTTTATGAAAAAGGTATGGGAAGTGGTTATACAAAAAGAGGCGATTATGAAGTTATCAGAAAGAAAGTTGAAGAAGTTTTTTATGACCCCATGGTAGCTACCAAAGAATTAGTTGACGAAGTATTTCAGACAGTGAATGACAGAAGTAAGCTAATAAAAATTTTAGCTATGGCAAAAAGCGCAATAAGACACAATATGTCTGATGATCTCCCTAATATGAAACTTCCAACCTGCATAATTTGGGGGGAAAATGATAATGTTACACCCCCTGAGGTAGCTGATGAATTTCATAAATTACTACCTAATTCATCCCTATACTGGATAAAAAAATGCGGACATGCCCCTATGATGGAACATCCTTCAGAATTTAATTCTATTTTATTTGACTGGCTTTCCTCAAAAATTTTAGATAAATAATGAATATTAAAACTGCAAAATTTGTAGTTAGCAATCAAAATGTCAATGATTGTCCAAAAGAGAACATCCCGGAATATGCCTTTATTGGCAGAAGTAATGTTGGCAAGTCTTCGTTAATAAACATGCTAGCAAATAATAAAAAATTGGCTAAAACCTCCTCCAAACCTGGAAAAACAAGACTTATTAACCATTTTAAAATTGATTCCTTTTGGCATCTGGTAGATCTTCCTGGCTACGGATATGCAAAAGCATCAAAGACTGAAAAAAAAGAATTTCAAAAATTAATAACAGATTATTTTATCTACAGAAAACAACTTATTAATGCCTTTATCCTAGTAGACATCAGGCATGAGGCACAAAAAATAGATATAGAATTTATGAGATGGCTTACAACTAATGACATAGCCTTTTCAATTATTTTTACAAAAATTGATAAATTAAAACAGAACGGAAATCCAAACGAAGGAGTAGAATTTAAAATTGAGGAATACAAAAAAGTTCTACTTGAAAATTGGGAGTTTTTACCAAAAATATTTTTAACATCAAGTGTTAAACATATTGGAAAAGAAAATATTATAGGATATATAAATAGCTTAAACCAATCAATTTCTCAAAAATAAATTTTAATGTTTTTAAGATTATTTAATAATATTAGAGATAGTTTTAGCACCCGTTAAGAATTCTTTTGTAATAATCGCTTTATCATACAAAGTTCCTAGAGTTGTATAGGCACTGTAAATCAATTTGTCATTCTCAATGCTAATTACTTGGAAAAACTGGGTTTGTTCCCCCAGTTTATCAGCTTGATAACCGTCAGCTTGATAATTTTCAATTTGATCTTTATCCAATTCGTATTGTTTTGGACCACTTACAGATGTAACATACAAAGTTTTAAAATTTCCAGATTGGTCAATATTTGGAGATTTCACAGGGATATGACCCCTTGCATATGTATGGTCATGACCATTAAGTACCAGATCTACTCCATACTTATCAAACAATGGCTTCCATACCTTTCTGGCATATTCAAAATCTCTTCCCTCAGCTGGAGAAAAAACAGAATGATGACTGGTAACTATTTTCCATTTCGCATCGGTATTACTTAACTTTTCTTTAATATATTCAGTTTGCTTTTCTAAATGACCGGTAGAATTAAGTACAATGATAAGTATGTCTTGGTACTCAACTGTATATACAGTTTCATGTAGACTACCATCTAAAGTTTCTTCTACTGGCAAGGTAAATTGAGGTCTCCACTGGATAGACAATCTTCTGGGTAATGATCCTCCGTATCCGTCAAATCTTTGAAATTCGTGATTTCCTACCACAGGAATTGCTGTCCATTGGCTATGAATAAAGCCTCCTGCTTTAAACCATTGAGCCCACTCATTATCTTTATGAGCAGTGTCAACTAAATCTCCAGCATGTATGACAAATGATGCGTTTGGAGCAGTTTGATAAGCCATTCTAATGACCCTTGACCAGTGATTTAAAATATCATTTTGCGCGTCACCAAAATAAACAAATTGAGTAGGACTGTAATAATTATTGGCTGTTTTGAACTGAATCCACTCAGACCAATTTTCATCAGAACCTACTCTGTAAGCATATAATGTGTTTGGCTTTAAATTTTCAAATATTACACTATGATAATTTACAATCAAAGATTTATTCGATTTATATATGCCTAAATCAAATTCCTCTGTTGATGCATTATAAGAAATGGCTTTGTTTGAAAATCCAGAATTGACTCCAGCAATGGCTATCTGAGCTTCAGCTTTTTTTATTGAGGAATCTGTTCTCCAGGTTACAGCTCTTGTTGTAGATGGATCTCCGTTAAAAGTTAAAATAATTCTGTCCGGATCTTTACTTGGAATTTCCCAATGATGTAAACCATCATGTTTATGTTCATGAGAATGTGAATGTTTTTGAGCATTTAGATTAAATAAAAAAACCAATGAAAGTAATGAAACGTAAAAGAATTTAATCATCTTATGTATTTATGATGCAATCAAAAATAACAATTTATAATCTATTTTTATTAATATTTTATCGTAAATTAAATATTCAAATTATAGAAGTAAAATGACTTTTTTACATAATATCGGACTCTATATAATTATGCTACAAAAAATGTTTCAAAAACCTACCAAATGGGAGGTGATGAAAGAGCTAATTCTAAAAGATACAGAAGATACAGTAATAAATTCATTAGGAATAATTTCATTTGTTTCTTTTTTCATTGGAGGTGTAATTACTATTCAGCTTGCTCTAAGCACTACTGGATCTTTTTATCCAAATTATCTGGTAGGATATGCAACTCGAGAGACAATAATACTTGAATTTGCCCCGACCATTATATCAATTATTATGGCCGGAAAAGTTGGCTCCTTTATAACCTCAAGTATCGGATCGATGAGAGTGACAGAACAAATTGATGCTTTGGAGGTGATGGGTATTAATTCAATAAACTATCTTGTTTTTCCAAAAGTTATTGCCCTTCTGCTATATCCATTTTTAATTTCAATTGCAATGTTTCTAGGAATTTTAGGCGGAATGGCAGCATGTGTTTACGGAGGATATAGTACAATGAGTGATTTTATTGATGGGATTCAAACAGATTTTATTCCTTTTCACATGACATATGCATTTATAAAAACCTTTGTTTTTGCTTTTATCCTAGCTACAGTTCCGTCTTTTCACGGATATTATATGAAAGGAGGAGCCTTAGAAGTTGGTAAAGCTAGTACAACCTCATTTATATGGACGTGTGTAACGATTATCATTTTTAATTTTTTAATAACCCAAATGCTTCTTGGATAATGATAAAAGTTAAAAATCTTAAAAAATCATTTGATAACAAACCTGTACTTAAAGGAATTTCCTGTGAATTTGAAAAAGGAAAAACAAGTTTAATAATTGGACAAACTGGCTCTGGAAAAACCGTGTTTTTAAAATGTTTACTGGGATTACACAAATACGATACGGGTGAGGTATTATTTGACAAAATCAACCTGAACTCTATGACTGAGCTAGAGAAGATGTCACTAAAATCTAATATAGGTACTGTTTTTCAAGGAAGTGCTTTATTCGACTCAATGAATATTGAAGAAAATGTGATGTTTCCTTTAAAGATGTTTAAAAACATACCACTAGATGAAATGTATGACCGAGTGAATTTAGTTCTAAAAAGAGTAGAATTAGAAAATAGCAATAAAAAAATGCCAAGTGAGGCTTCAGGAGGAATGCAAAAAAGAGTTGCAATTGCAAGAGCAATTGTAAATGAACCAAAATATTTATTTTGTGATGAACCAAATTCTGGACTTGACCCAAAAACTGCGATTGTAATTGATAACTTAATTAAAGAAATTACAGAAGAATTAAATATAACCACGATTATTAATTCTCATGACATGAACTCAGTTATGGAGATAGGGGAAAAAATAATTTTTCTAAAAAACGGAAAATTAGAATGGGAAGGGAGTAAAAAAAATATTTTTCAAACCGAAAATGAAGCTGTTACAGATTTTGTTTATTCCTCCGAACTATATAAGAAAGTAAGAAAAATGTATTTAAAAAAATAATTATTTAATCTCCTTAAGCCCCGTAAGTGAAGAAGAACTTCTTATTTTTTCTCCGAGTCCATCAATCATTCTAATATTATTCTTTTTACAAACAGGAGTTTCAGGAACTTCTTTAGTGGATCGATCCCCACCATTAGCAAAAATATCCGGATTAACTGCTTCTAAAGACTTACAAACTGTCCTATCGTTGTCTACAGAAAGAAAAACCTCATCTACACATCTCAAAGCTTTAACAATCTTAACACGATCATTTTCATCCATAAAATATTTGCCTTTCTTTAATTTACACTGATCGTTGTTATTTACAATAACAACAAGTGAATCACCTAAAGATTTAGCCATTTCAAGGTATTCCAAATGACCTACATGAATCGGGTCAAAATAACCACTCACGGCTACTCTAATATTATTTTTTTTCATGATTTTTTATAATTTCAGCATTTGGGTTAAACAAATATATCTTATTAGTTTGAATTTCTACGCATTGATATCTTTTCCTTAGTTTTTTTAAAAAAACATATTCTCTTCCATTTGTTGCGGTAAACCTTGAATTTATTTTTAAATCTGAAACATAGTTTTTCTTCTCAATATTAAACTGATTCAAAGCATAACTTAATTTAGCGTCCGAATCTGTGCTTGCTTTTGGGTTAAGGGTGTAGCGAGCAAGAGGCTTTAAAATTTGTTCAGGGAAAGTGTGGTTATTTAAAACGGGTAAGAGTAAATTTTTAAACTGAGTCTTCCACTCAATGCCATGCGGTTTAACATTGAAGCCATAAATCTTAAAAACAAATAGATGGGATATCTCATGCAAAAGTGTTATTAGGAATCGGTAAGGATTTAAATCAGAATTGATTGTGATTTTTCTTGTTCCGTTTTTATTTACAGAAAAATCTCCATGTTTTGTTTTTCTGTTTTTTTTTAAATGAATTGTAACCTCTTCATCTTGAATAATTGAATTAACATATTCTATAGAAGATTTAGGAATTTTATCTAATACTAAAGACATTTAAGGAGTGCTTGATGATACAGAAACTATTTTTCCATTTAAAAATTTATAACCAGCAATTGAAAATTCATAAATATAATTTGCCATTTCTTGTGCTGTGGTTGATGCTTTAAAATCTGGAAATGCCTTTTTCAACATTTTTGTTTCAACAGATCCTAATGCTAATGAATTGAAATGAATTTTTCTTTCTTTAAATTCCTCAGCTAACATTTCTGTTAAAATGTTTAATGCTGCTTTGCTTGAACTATATGCTGATAAACCAGAAAACTTAACACTTCCCTGCACACCACCAATTGAACTAATATTCACGACGTTAGATGAAGCACTCATAAATTTTATGACTTTTTTAGTCAGCATTGCTACAGAAAAAACATTGGTAGAATAGACATCTTGGAAATCCTTAAGGGTTGTTTCTTCAAAAGATTTATTAACTAAATGTCCTGCATTATTTATTAGTATGTCTACATTTTTAAATGACTTTAGATGCTTATCAAGTAAACTAAGATCCTCTGACTCAGTAAGATCGAGATCTATCGAGGTAACACCAGGTAAATCTAACATTCTAAGATTATTGTTATTTCTGGATATTGCTAAAATATTATTATTGTTTTCTGAAAATAATTTTACTAGCTCGAAACCAATCCCAGAACTTGTACCAGTAATAATTACATTTTTTGACATTGAATAAATATTATTTATGCTAAATAAGCATAGAAAGTGGGTTTTCTATTAGAGGCTTCAATGATTGTAAAAATTTTGCCCCGGTTAAACCATCAACAACCCTGTGATCACAAGCCAGAGTTAATTTCATTGTATTTCCAACAACGATTGAACCGTCTTTTACAACCGGTTTTTCTACTATGGATCCTACGGAGAGAATAACAGAGTTTGGAGAGTTGATAATTGAAGTAAAACTCTCTATACCAAACATACCTAAATTAGAAATTGTAAAAGTACTCCCTTGCATCATTTCTGGAGTTAATTTTTTGTCTCTTGCCATACCGGCCATTTCTTTGACAGATCTACTTATATCTGCAACTGACATTTTATCTGCATTTTTTAACACAGGTACGATTAAACCATCTTCAACACCAACAGCAACACCAATATTAACAAAATTATTATACCTTATTTTGTCATCAAACCATTGAGAATTAACACTAGGATTATTTTTCAAAGCAACGGCACAAGCCTTAACTATTATATCATTAAATGAAATTTTAGTGTCAGGAATAGAATTACATTGTTTTCTAAACGCAATTGTTTCTGACATATCAAGTTCAATATTTAAGTAATAATGAGGCGCTGAGAATTTTGATTCAGAAAGTCTCTTAGCTATAACTTTTCTCATTTGAGAATGATTTACCTCATAATAATCTTCTATACTTGATTGGGTAGACGATGGCATCTCAGCTATGCTACTCTGAACAGGTGCTTTGAAATTCTCTATGTCGGATTTAATAATTCTTCCATTTTCTCCAGAACCTTTTAATTGATTAATGTCGATATCCCTTTCATTGGCCAATTTTTTTGCCAAAGGCGAAATAAAAATCCTGTCGTTACTTTTTATTACTTCTGAAGTATTTTGAATAGCTTGATCGGCTTTTTTTATTTCTGGTTTTGACTCAGTGACTACATTCTCTTTAGTTGCTTCAACTTTCTTTGTAGGAACATTAAGATATGCTGAAATATCCTTTCCTTTGGGACCAATAATTGCTAATAAAGAATCCACTTTTGCAGAATCTCCTTCATTTAAGCCAACATGTAGTAAATTACCAGAGTAAAAAGCCTCAAATTCCATCGTAGCTTTATCAGTTTCGATTTCGGCTAAAATTTCTCCTTCCTCAACTTGATCACCAACTTTTTTAAACCAGGTTGCTACGGTTCCTTCCTCCATTGTATCACTCAAACGAGGCATTGATATGACGTGTACATCTTCGTCAACCTCTGTTTCAACTTGTTCTGCTTGAGTGGTTTTATCTTCTCCAATAGCGATTTCATTTTTAATTTCATTTTTGGGGCTATTACCTAAAATTGAATCAATATCTTCACCTGGCTCCCCTATGATTGCTAATGGTGCATCTACTTTAGCAGTTTCATTTTCATTGATACCAATATAAAGAAGTGTGCCTTCATAAAAAGATTCAAACTCCATTGTCGCTTTATCCGTTTCAATTTCAGCTAAAATTTCACCCTCTTCTACCTTATCACCAACTTTCTTGAACCAAGTAGCAACAGTACCTTCCTCCATTGTGTCACTCAAGCGTGGCATTTTAATTAATTCAGCCATGGTTAAATTTTATGCTTTAAAAATGGATAATTAGCTTGTTCGTATACAGCATCGTACATTAAACTTTTTTCAGGATATGGGGAATTTTCTGCAAACTCTTCACATTCTTTGACTTTAGCTTTT
>CACEKJ010000023.1 GCA_902560045.1 uncultured Bacteroidota bacterium
AAAATTTGAAACTTTTACACTATTTCTAGTTGCTTTGGATATTAAAGGCACCATTCCTTTATCGCTGTGACCTCCTATTACCATACCGTCAACATCACTAATTGGAGCATCAAGTGCTTCAGCTAATCTATACTTAAATCTTGCTGAATCAAGTGCACCTCCCATTCCAATAATTTTATTTTTATCAATATTCAAGGTTTTGTGTACTAAATAAGTCATAGTATCCATGGGATTACTAACAACAATAATAATTGCGTCTGGAGAATGTTTTATTAAGTTTGTACTAACCTCTTTAACAATACCAGCGTTAATTCCAATTAACTCCTCTCTTGTCATTCCTGGTTTTCTAGGAATTCCTGAAGTAATAACACAAATATTACTGTCAGCAGTTTTTAAGTAATCATTGGTTGTTCCCGTGATTTTTGTGTCAAAATTATTCAGAGATGCCGTTTGCATTAAATCCATCGCTTTGCCCTCTGCAAAACCCTCTTTGATATCTAGAATGATAACTTCTGATGCAAAATTCTTAATTGCAATGTATTCGGCACAACTTGCCCCAACTGCACCTGCTCCAACTACTGTAATTTTCATAATATTTATTTAAGCGTCAATATTTGCATAAAGAGCATTATTTTCAATGAATTCTCTTCTTGGTGGGACATCGTCCCCCATTAACATTGAAAAAATTCTATCTGCCTCTAAACCGTTTTCAATAACTACTTTTCTAAGTGTTCTAAATTCAGGATTCATTGTAGTATCCCACAACTGAGCAGCATTCATCTCTCCTAAACCTTTGTATCTCTGAACTTTACACCCGTCACCAAATTTCATCATTATACTATCGCGCTGATCATTATTCCAAGCGTATTCTTTTTTTGCTCCTTTTTTTACTAAATATAGAGGAGGTGTAGCAATGTAAACATGACCGTTTTCAACTAATTCTTTCATGTATCTGAATAAGAAGGTTAGTATTAATGTAGAAATATGGCTTCCATCAATATCAGCATCACACATTATAACGACTTTATGATATCTTAGTTTTTCAATATTGAGTGCTTTACTGTCTTCCTCAGTTCCGATGGTAACACCAAGTGCGGTGAATATATTTCTAATTTCTTCATTCTCAAATACTTTATGCTGCATGGCTTTTTCAACATTCAATATTTTTCCACGCAATGGAAGAATAGCCTGAAAAGCTCTATCTCTTCCTTGTTTAGCGGTACCCCCTGCTGAATCACCCTCAACCAGAAAAACCTCACATTTTGCAGGGTCCTGCTCAGAACAATCAGAAAGTTTTCCGGGAAGACCGCCAATGCTCATAACAGATTTCCTTTGAACCATTTCTCTTGCTTTTTGAGCTGCATGTCTTGCTTGCGCTGCCAAGATCACTTTCTGTACTATTATTTTAGCATCTTCTGGGTGCTCTTCTAAATAATCTCTTAACATTTCAGAAACTGCTTGACTAACACATGAAGAAACTTCTTTATTACCCAATTTGGTTTTTGTTTGACCTTCGAATTGGGGTTCAGCTACTTTAACAGACACAATTGCCGTTAAACCTTCTCTAAAATCATCTCCAGATATTTCAAATTTTAATTTATCTAACATTCCTGAAGTCTCAGAATATTTTTTTAAAGTGTGGGTTAAACCTCTTCTAAATCCACTTAAATGTGTACCTCCCTCGTGAGTATTTATATTATTAACATAAGAATGTAGATTCTCAGAGTAAGAAGTATTATATATCATTGCAACCTCAACAGGAACTCCGTTTTTCTCACCTTCAAACGCAATGACATCTTTCATGATTGGCTCACGAGTATCGTCAAGAAACCTGATAAACTCAACCAATCCTTCTTTTGAATGAAATTCTTCATTAACAAAATTACCTTCATCATCTTTATTACGCTTATCGGTAATTGTTATGGTGATACCTTTGTTTAAAAAAGATAACTCTCTAAGTCTCGTAGCAAGAATATCATAGCTGTAGGTATTAATGTCCTTAAAAATTGTTTTATCAGGTAAAAAAGTTACTATTGTTCCATTTTTGTCAGATTTACCCACCTCTTTTACTGGTTCTAATGCTTTACCTCTAGCATATTCTTGAGCATAAATTTTACCATCTCTATGAACGGTTGCGGTAAGTTTTTCAGAAAGTGCATTTACACAACTTACACCAACCCCGTGCAAGCCTCCAGAAACCTTATAAGAATCTTTATCAAATTTACCACCTGCTCCAATCTTTGTCATAACAACTTCAAGTGCAGAAACACCTTCTTTTTTATGCATTCCTACAGGAATTCCTCTACCATTATCTTCAGTAGTGACTGAGTTATCTTCATTAATTGTAACCGAAATTCTATCACAATGACCAGCCATAGCCTCATCAATTGAATTGTCTACAACTTCGTAAACCAAATGATGTAACCCTCTAGATCCGACATCTCCAATGTACATTGATGGACGCATTCTTACATGCTCCATTCCCTCCAGCGCCTGAATACTATCTGCTGAATATTTAGCTTGATTTTCACTCATAATTGATTGTAAAATAGTTAGTTAAAATATTAAGTTTTTTATCTATTAATATTGGATAAAAAAATATAACAATCAAATATACAAAAAAAGAGACCTCAACAGGTTAAAATAAGGATTTATAAAACCACAAGTTATTAACAATTATAAGCTGTAAAAATAGGCTTAATAAGCATCCTGATGAACTTTAGAAATAGCTCTACCTGACGGTTCATTTACTGACTTAAAAGCTTCATCCCATTCCAACGCAATTTTGGTGCTGCATGCAATGGATGGTTCCTGAGGGACTGACATAGCAGCAGTATTTGAAGGAAAGTGTTCAGAAAACAATGATCTGTAATAATATTCTTCTTTGGTTGTAGGAGTTTTAATCGGAAACTTAATTTTAGCATCTACCATTTCTTGATCTGAGATCAGATCAGAAACGTATTCTTTAAGACTATCTATCCAACTGTAGCCCACTCCATCACTAAACTGTTCTTTTTGTCTCCATAAAATTTCATCAGGCAAATAATCTTGAAAAGCTTTTCTTAAAATCCACTTTTCCATTCTTTGGTTATTGATCATTTTATCTTTTGGGTTTAATGTCATTGCAACATCAATAAATTCTTTGTCTAAAAAAGGAACTCTACCTTCAACTCCCCAAGCAGCTAAACTTTTGTTTGCTCTTAAGCAATCATACATATGTAATTTGTTTAATTTTCTAACAGTTTCCTCGTGAAAACTCTCTGCACTTGGGGCCTTATGAAAATATAAATAGCCTCCAAAAAGTTCGTCAGCTCCTTCTCCAGAAAGAACCATTTTAATTCCCATAGATTTAATTACTCTAGCCATTAAATACATTGGAGTCGATGCCCTAACCGTTGTGATATCATACGTTTCTAAATTATAAATAACATCTTTAATTGCATCAAGTCCTTCTTGTATAGTGAAAATTATTTCATGATGAACGGTGCCAATATGATTGGCAACTTTTCTTGCAGCAGCTAAATCTGGTGAACCTTTTAATCCGACCGAAAACGAATGTAATTGAGGCCACCAAGCACGTTGAGTATCATCAGTTTCAATTCTTTTTTCAGAATATTTTTTTGCAATTGCTGAAGTTATTGAAGAGTCCAGACCTCCAGAAAGCAAAACTCCGTATGGGACATCAGACATTAGTTGTCTTTTAACGGCATCCTCTAAGGATTCTCTAAGTTTAGTAATATCAGATTCTAAACTTTTTACATTATCAAAATATTCCCAATCTCTTATATACCATTTTTTGAATTTATTTTCTGAACTAATTAAATATTGACCAGGTGGAAATAATTCTATCTTTTCACATTGTCCTTCAAGAGCTTTTAATTCAGATGAAACATAAAAAACATTTTTTTCGTCCCATCCAATATACAAAGGGATAATACCCATATGATCTCTAGATATAAAATATTCATCTTTATGTGAATCATAAATAGCAAAAGCAAATATTCCGTTAATCTTATCCAAAAAATCAGGACCGTATTTTTCATAAAGGGGTAAAATTACCTCACAATCACTTTTAGTAGAAAAATTATAATCAGGAAATTCATCTCTAAGTTCCTTATGATTATATATTTCACCATTGGCAGCTAAAATATATCTATCATCCTGGCTGAATAATGGCTGTTGACCAGATGAAGGATCAACAATAGCCAATCTTTCATGAGCAATAATTGCGTTTTTGTTTGAATATATACCACTCCAATCAGGTCCACGATGCCTAATTGTTTTAGCCATTTCCAAAACCCTAGATCTTAATAATTTATCATTACTTGTATTAAAAGCACATACTATACCACACATAATTTAAATTTTAAGCAAAAAAACATAATAATATTATATTGTTAAACTTAATTATGTAAATTAATTACATATATTAACTATATATTAATAATTAAAACAAAAAAATAGGCATATAAATACCGCGATATCAAATATCTTAATTAATGTAAGCTATGGAATATTGAGATATTTGTGAGTTTGAAGTGATAGCTTCCATTTCGGGTTCTTTTTTACAAAATCAACCATTAAGGGCATCATTTTTTCTCTTTTATCCCACTCAGGCTGGAGGTATAAAATTGCATTTTTATTTACTTTTTTTGCCTCTTCTTCAGCAAATACAAAATCATGATTATTATAAATAATGACCTTGAGCTCATCAGCAATATCGTATGCTTTAGAAATAGGTAGCTTTGCTTTTTTGGGAGATAAACAAAACCAGTCCCATTCACCTGTAACTATATCTGATCCAGAAGTTTCAATATGGATTTTTTTATTATATTTTTTTAACTCTTTGGTTAGTGGACCCATATTCCACTTAAGCGGCTCACCTCCGGTTATTACAATAACATCTGAGATATCTTTACAATCATTTACAATAGATTCTACAGAGATCAATGGGTGCTCATTTTCATCCCAGCTTTCTTTTACATCACACCAATGACAGCCTACATCACACCCTCCTGTCCTAATAAAATAAGAAGCCAACCCTTTGTGAAAACCCTCACCCTGGATGGTGTAAAAAGATTCCATTATGGGCAATACCTCTCCTTTTTCTAAAAGTGTCTTTGTTTTTTTATCCATGAGAGAACAAATATAAAAATCTTAATATCTATATTTACCCACTTAATTAATTATTTCTAATGGATAATAAAGGAACAAGAATAAATAAATTCTTAAGTGAAGTGGGATATTGCTCAAGACGTCAAGCAGATGGCTTAATAGAGCAAGGAAGGATTTATGTAAATAAGAAACCTGCAAAAATGGGAATGAAAGTTTCTGAAGATGATATGATTGAGGTAGATGGAGAAAAAATTAATCAATCTAAAAAAAAGAAAATATTTATTGCACTTAATAAACCCAGAGGGGTTGTTTGCACTACAAATGCAGGAGTTGAAGAGGATAATATTATAGATTTTTTAAACTTTCCTGAAAGAGTCTTTCCTATTGGCAGATTAGACAAATCAACAACTGGGCTAATATTATTAACCAATGATGGAGAAACTGCAAATAAAATACTTAAAACAGCCAATAATAATGAAAAAGAGTACTTGGTTAAAGTGAATAGGCCAATTCCTGAGTCGATCCTTAAAAAAATGAGTGAAGGAGTTCCAATTCTTGGCAAGATTACAAGAAAATGTGTAGTTGAAAAAGTAAAAACAAATCAATTTAAAATTATATTAACTCAGGGACTGAACAGGCAAATTAGAAGAATGTGTGACTATTTTGATTATAAAGTTGTTGCTCTTCAAAGAATCAGAATAATGAATGTAAAACTCGATATACCCGAAGGAAAATACAGATTACTAACGGATGGTGAAATAAAATTATTAAAAAAATAAGATGTCAAAATTAACACCATTTCACTTAGCAATCCCTGTAGATAATATACCTGTTTGTAGAAAATTCTATCGAGAAATACTTGGATGTGAAGAAGGCAGAAGCAGTGATCATTGGGTTGACTTTGATTTATTTGGCCACCAACTTGTTATTCATTATAAAGAAAAATATAAAGAACAAATTCATACAAATACTGTAGATGGAAAAAATGTTCCAGTCCCACATTTTGGAGTTGTGTTAGAATGGGATACATTTCACAAATTCTCAGATGAATTAACAAAAAAAGGAGTGAAATTTATAATTGAACCTTACATACGTTTTGAAGGTCAGCCAGGAGAACAAGCAACCATGTTTTTTATGGATCCTGCTGGCAATGCTCTAGAATTTAAATCTTTCAAAGACTTTAATAAAATCTTTGAGAAATAATTAATACTAGCTTAAGACACTAACCTTTATAAGCCAACAACGTATTTTTTAATAACATAGCTATAGTCATAGGTCCAACACCACCAGGAACTGGAGTAATATAACTTGATTTTTTAGAGACATTTTCATAATCAACATCACCGACAATTTTATAGCCTTTTGCAGAATTATCGGCTACCCTTGTTATCCCAACGTCAACAATCACAGCACCATCTTTAACCATTTCTGCTTTAACAAAATTTGGAACCCCCAAAGCTGAAATAATTATATCAGCGTGTTTAGTTAACTCTTCAATGTTTTTTGTTCTGCTATGAGCGAGTGTAACTGTTGAGTTTCCAGGATTATATTTTTGACTCATCAAAATACTTATGGGTCTACCAACAATATCTGAACGACCTATAACAACTGTATGTTTTCCTGATGTTTCAACATCATATCTTTTTAAAAGCTCCATAATTCCAAAAGGTGTTGCTGAAATAAACGTTGGAAGACTCAGTGCCATTTTCCCAAAATTTGTTGGATGAAAACCATCCACGTCTTTGTCAGCATCAACAGCTATTAATATTTTTTGAGAATCAATATGTTTGGGCAGCGGAAGCTGAACAATATATCCATCTATCTGCTCATCATTATTTAGTTCGTTTACCTTTTCAAGAAGTTCATCTTCAGAGGTTGACTCAGGAAGATTTATAAGAGTAGAATCAAAACCAACTCTCTTACATGCACGCACTTTACTACTAACATACGTAAGACTAGCGCCATCATTACCAACAATAACAGCTGCCAAATGTGGAGGTCTTGAACCATTTGCAACAATCCCCCTAACAGATTCTGCAATTTCAGCCTTTATATCATTACTTGTTTTTTTTCCGTCTAAAATTATCATCTTCCCTTCATGTTTTGCATCATTTGCATCATTTTACCTTGCCCCATTCCCTGCATCATCTTCATCATTTTGCTCATTTGACCAAATTGCTTTAATAGCTGATTTATTTCTTCGACAGATCTTCCAGAGCCTTTGCTGATTCTTTTTTTTCTTGAATGATCTAAAATAGACGGGAGAGCTCTTTCTTTTGGTGTCATAGAGTTAATTATAGCCTCGATTGGTTTAAAAGATTCGTTGTCAACTTCCTCTCCAGAATCTTTCATCATTTTATTAGCGCCAGGGATCATACCTACTAAATCCTTCATGTCACCCATTTTTTTAATTTGCTGAATCTGCTTCATAAAATCGTCTAGACCAAATTTATTTTTTGCAATTTTCTTTTGAATCTTTCTTGCCTCTTCTTGATCAAACTGCTGCTGAGCTCTTTCAACAAGCGAAACCACATCACCCATTCCCAAAATTCTATCGGCCATTCTGCTTGGATGAAAAACATCCAATGCATCCATTTTTTCACCAGTCCCGATAAACTTTATAGGTTTATCAACCACACTTTTAATCGATAGAGCAGCACCACCTCTAGCATCTCCATCTAGTTTAGTAAGTACAACTCCATCAAAATCTAACACATCGTTAAAGGCTTTTGCACTGTTAACTGCATCTTGCCCAGTCATAGAATCAACCACAAATAAAATCTCACTAGGCTTAATAGCTTTTTTAATATTAGAAATTTCATCCATCATTTTTTCATCAACAGCTAATCTACCTGCGGTATCAATGATTATTAAATTATATCCTTTTGATTTTCCATGCTTGATTCCCGCTTTAGCAATTGCTACAGGATCTTTATTTTCTTCTTCTGAATAAACATCTATATCTAAATCTTTTCCGAGCACATGTAACTGCTCAATTGCAGCTGGTCTATAAACATCACATGCAACCATCAAGGGTTTTAGAGATTTTTTCTTACGAATATCATTAGCAAGCTTAGCGGTAAAAGTAGTTTTTCCAGAACCCTGTAATCCAGACATCAAAACAATTGAAGGCTTGTCTTTTAAGTTAATCTCTGAAGTTTCACCACCCATTAATTCAGCTAATTCATCCTTAACAATCTTAACCATTAATTGACCAGGCTTAAGATTTGTCAACACATCTTGACCAATAGCTTTTTCCTTAACTCGTTGGGTGAAGTCTTTAGCAGTTTTAAAATTAACATCAGCATCAAGCAAGGCCCGTCTAACTTCTTTTAAAGTTTCAGCAACATTAATTTCCGTTATACTTCCATGACCCTTTAAAACCTGTAAGGCTTTATCTAATTTTTCACTTAGATTACTAAACATACTGTAAAATAAAAAAATTAAAATTCATATTAAAATTACATTCTATTAACCACACCAATACCCAATAGTGATAGTGCATTTTTGATCGTTATTCCAACTAAATTTGAAAGCTCAACTCTAAAGGTTTTCTTGTCCTCAAATGCAGATTTTAAAATTGGCAAAGATTGATAAAATGAGTTAAATGACTTTACCAAATCATATACATAATTAGCCACCAGCGCAGGATTATGTGAACTTGCAGCTGCGCTAATTACTGATGGAAATAAATCAATTTGTTTGATTAAATCTTTCTCTTTGACCTCTAATTTTCTGTCGTATTTATCTCGTGATAAGTCAAAATTAATTCCGTTTAGAATGGATTGAATTCTTGCGTAAGAATATTGAATAAAAGATGCTGTATTTCCTTGAAAATCTACCGATTCTTTTGGATCAAAAAGAATTCTTTTTTTAGGATCTACTTTAAGAATATAATACTTCAAAGCGCCGAGTCCAACCGTCTTGTAAACATTATTTTTTTCATCTTCAGAAAGGCCGTCTAGCTTTCCTAAGCTTTTAGAAATCTCTTTTGCAGTACTGGTCATCTCTTTCATCAAATCATCAGCATCAACAACAGTACCTTCTCTACTTTTCATTTTACCACTGGGCAAATCAACCATTCCATAGCTTAGATGAAATAAATTTTCAGACCACGAAAATCCTAGTTTTTTAAGTATCAGAAAAAGAACTTTGAAATGATAATCTTGCTCATTACCAACAGTGTATACCATCGTATTAACATCTGCATGGTCTTTAACTCGCTGAATCGCAGTACCAATATCTTGGGTCATATAAACAGCAGTCCCATCCGCTCTGAGTACAATTTTCTCGTCCAATCCATCATCTGTTAAGTCACACCAAACTGAACCATCATCTTTTTTGTAAAAAACACCTGATTTTAATCCACTAGAAATAAATTCTTTTCCAAGAAGGTATGTGTCACTTTCATAATAATAACTATCAAAGTCTACCCCTAAGTTTTTATAGGTTTCTTCAAATCCTTCATACACCCAACCGTTCATTTTTTTCCAAAGCTCTACCACTTCTTTGTCTCCAGACTCCCATTTAATTAGCATTTCTTTAGCCCTTAAAAGTATAGGCGCATTTTGTTTTGCGTCCTCTTCAGAAGATCCGTTTTTTATAAGCGCTTCAACTTCTTTTTTATAAACCTGGTCAAATTTGATGTAATAATCCCCAACAAACTTATCTCCTTTCAAATTATTACTGGCCGGAGTTTCACCGTTACCATAATCCAACCAAGCAATCATACTTTTACAAATATGAATTCCTCTATCATTAATAATTTGTGTTTTGTAAACCTTTCTTCCTGATGCTTTATATATTTCAGATATACTATATCCCAAAAGATTATTTCTAATATGGCCTAAGTGTAAAGGTTTGTTAGTATTTGGTGATGAATATTCAACCATTACGGCTTCATCAGAAATAGTGTCAGAAAACCCATAGTCTGAATTATCTTTAAGTGAATTAAAAAAGTCTAAATAATGATTATCGGAAACAGAAAGATTTAAAAAGCCTGACACAACATTGTAGGAAACAATTGAGTTTATCTCCACAAGATAATCACCGATCTTTTCAGCAATTTCTTTAGGGTTCATTTTTAATTCTTTTACAAAAGGAAAAACAACAAGAGTAATATCTCCCTCAAACTCTTTTTTAGTTTGCTGAAGCTCAATATTATTAGTCTCAAGCTGAAATATTTTGTTCAAGGCAATTTTAATATTTTCTCTTATGAATTTTTGAATGTACATTGTTAATTATCTGTTGTAAAGATACTGTTAAATAATATTATTTTTTTGGTAAAAATATTTCTGCCATCATACATCTTGCACTACCACCACCACAAAGCTCAATAGTATTAATATCAGATGAAATAATTTTTGAATAGTTTGTAATTGTATTTTTCTGATTTTCACTCAATGAATTCTCAGCAGACTTACTCATAACTAATACACTTTCTCCTTTGTCATTTAAAAGTTCAAGCATATTTCCAGCAAATTTTTCAACCTGATTTTCAGAAATATTTATTAACTCCTTTTCAGATTTTTTTATGAATTCACAAACATTTTTTCTTTGCTTTTTATCATCGATTGCATCTAAACATATAACAACATAACTCATTGTAACACACATCATCACATTTGTATGATAAATTGGTAATCGCTCATCACCAACTGACTGATATGAATTAAATAATACAGGTGTAAATTCAAAATCTTCACAAAAATCTATA
This sequence comes from uncultured Bacteroidota bacterium, assembly GCA_902560045.1. GTDB lineage: Bacteria > Bacteroidota > Bacteroidia > Flavobacteriales > Flavobacteriaceae > MED-G13. The sequence continues at coordinate 10,832 of CACEKJ010000023.1, forward strand.
AATAAGTCTTCATTGGATCTATTTGAAATTGAACAATAAGCTATTCTATTTTCACGATCTAAAATGATACTTCCAGTTCCTTCTAAAAATTTATTTTCAGATTCAGCCCCAGAATAGTCAACTATGTTTTCAATTCCAAAACCTTCTTCTTCTAGAAACTCTAAAACTTCTGGTCTTCTTTCTAACCTTCTATTTTTAGCATACATTGGATATAAGCCAATATCCCCATTTTCGTGAAACGAAATCCAATTGTTTGGAAAAATTGAGTCAGGAGTGTAATTAATGTCATCATCTTGAAATACATGAACAGAAATGCCATTTTGTTTTAAATTCTTAACCATATTATCAAACTCCTTTTGAGCATTTTCGTTAGAATTACTCTCGAAAAATTCTTTATTTTGGTAATGATTATCATTCGCAGTCTCTTCGTTGAATCCAAAATTATTTGGCCTAATCATTAAAATCGAATTGGTTGATTGTCTCATGAATTCTTTCTTATTAAAGGTAAAGTGGAACATCTTAAAAGTCCTCCTTGCTTCGAAATTTCTTTATAGTTTATTTCTTCGACTATCATATCAAAACTTCGCAACCAATTGTTAAGTTTGGTAAATGATTTTTCACTAACTACGATATTAGTATCAATGGAAAAGAAATTACAATTCATTTCACTCATTTCATTTAATGACATCTCCAAAATATTTTCTTTACCAAAGTGATCAATTAACCAATCGTATTGATCACTTTTTTGAAATGCTTCTGGGCAAGTCACTAATTTATCATTACCCACAGGCTGCATACAGCAGTCTAAATGAAGCGCATTTTTTTTTGGGTCTGAATCTGATTTAATCAGATCAAATGATATGATTTTTTTTTCAGGAAATGTTTTTTTTAAAAACTGAATTGCTTGATAATTTGTTCTTGCAGTTTTAAAATTGGAATAATCATCTCCGTCAAATGTCCCAATAAACACATAATCATTATTAAGTATTACATCACCTCCCTCAACATGGCATTCCCCAGGTAATTCAATTATTTTATTTTTAGGAATTAGATCAATTACTTTATCAATTGCTGAAATCTCCTCTGACCTTTCAGGTAAAATATTTGAAATAACAAAACTGTCATCAATTACAAAACCAATGTCCCTTGAAAAAATTTGATTGTAGTGATTTATAACATCAGGTCTGTAAACTTTAACATCATATTTAAGCAAGACATTTTCTAATTCATCTAGTTCTTTAATCATATCCTTTTCTGTAGGATATGTACCTTTTAAAACATTTTCTCTACTTTTTGGATCATAACATTCCTCTGCATTAGGAGCTAATCCGTTACTTTTAGCAGTCCCCAATAATACCGCCAAAAGCCTCGATGTTTCATTATTTACATTAAGCTCAAGCATCTAAAAATATGTGAATCAATTATTTTTTGGATTTGAATTTTCTTGCTGATGGACCAGTATATAATTGTCTTGGTCTACCAATTGGCTCATTCATTAATCTCATTTCTCTCCATTGAGCAATCCAACCTGGTAATCTTCCTAAAACAAACATAACCGTGTACATATTAGATGGGATACCCATTGCACGATAAATTACACCTGAATAAAAATCTACATTTGGAAATAATTTTCTATCAATGAAATATTTATCTTTCAAAGCATTCTCTTCAAGTTCCGCAGCAATGTGAAGTAAGGGATCATCTATCCCAAGAGATTTTAAAAATTTATGAGCTGCATCTTTAATTATTCTTGCTCTTGGATCGTAGTTTTTATACACTCTATGACCAAACCCCATTAAACGAAATGGATCTTCTTTGTCTTTAGCTTTTCTAATGTATTTTTTGGTATTTCCACCATCTTCTTGGATTGACTTCAACATTTCTAAAACGGCCTGGTTGGCTCCTCCATGTAAAGGGCCCCAGAGTGCTGAAATACCGGCAGAAATTGAAGGAAATAAACCTGCATGTGAAGAACCAACAATTCTAACTGTTGAAGTGGAACAGTTTTGCTCATGATCAGCATGTAATATTAAAAGTTTATTAAATACATTTATAAGGTTCTTATCAGGCTTATACTCGTCATTAGGTTTTTTGAAAAGCAGATGTAAAATCATGTCAGTGTAATCCAAATTTCTAAGTTTCATAGAATATTGAAGTGGAAAACCATTTTGTTTTCTGTAGGACCAACCAACAAGAATAGGAATCTTACCTAATACTTTAACAATAGTATCATACATACCCTCCTTACTCCTATCATAGTCAAGGGAAACATCGTCGGGATTAAACGCTGTTAATGCACTTGTTAAGCTTGATAATACACCCATTGGATGGGCAGAACTTGGAAAAGCATCAACAATTTTCTTGACATCATCATTAACTATACTATTATCAACTATATCATCATGAAACTTTTCTAACTCCTTTTTTGTAGGCAATTCACCAAAAATAAGTAGAAAGGCAACTTCCAAAAATGAAGCTTTATTAGCTAGCTCATCTAAATCATATCCTCTGTATCTTAGAACTCCTTTTTCACCATCTAAGTAGGTTATTTTGCTTTCACAGGATGCAGTATTTTTAAACCCTCTATCAATAGTAGTTACTCCAGAAGAGCCTCTCAAGGTTTTAATATCAATACAAACATCATCCTCTACCCCTCTGTAGACAGGAAAATCATAGCTTGCACCATCAATATTTATAGTTGCTTTATCAGACACGATTAAATTGTTTGAAATAGTTTTTAACTTTTGCAAAACTACAAAATATCTTGGAAAAATTAAAGATTTAAGCTAAGAGATTTGCTTATTACTAAAGGTTAATTTTAAAAGCTTTAGATTTTGGAAAAGTTGCATTTTCAGCTAACTCTTCTTCAATTCTCAATAACTGATTGTATTTTGCAATTCTATCAGATCTAGAGATTGAGCCAGTTTTTATCTGTCCACAATTTAAAGCTACGGATAAATCTGCAATGGTATTATCCTCAGTTTCACCAGATCTATGAGACATTACAGTTGTAAATCCAGCCTCATGAGCCATATTCACAGCATCGATAGTTTCCGTTAATGAACCAATTTGATTCACTTTAATTAGAATTGAATTAGCTATATTTTCTTCAACACCTTTCTTTAGTCTTTTTGTATTTGTAACGAATAAGTCATCACCTACAAGCTGAACTGAATTGCCGATAATTTCTGTTAAATACTTCCAACCATCCCAATCATTTTCATCCATTCCATCTTCGATCGAGACTATTGGATATTTATTTGATAAGTCTGCTAAATAATCTGCTTGTTGTTTACTATCCCTTACTATACCATCAATTCCCTCAAAAATCCTGTAATCATAATGACCGTCTTTATAAAACTCAGCTGAAGCGCAATCCAAAGCAATCATTATGTCCTTACCAAAATCATAACCAGAATCGGTAACGGCTTTTCTAATGGTGTCAAGCGCATCTTCAGTACCGTTTAATTTTGGAGCAAAACCACCTTCATCGCCTACACTTGTACTTAACCCTCTAGATTTTAAAACTTTTTTTAAGGAATGAAAAATTTCACTACCCATCTTCATTGCATGAGAAAAACTATCAGCTGAAACAGGCATAATCATAAATTCTTGGAATGCAATTGGGGCATCGCTATGAGAACCACCGTTAATGATATTCATCATTGGAACGGGAAGCATATTGGAATCAGAACCTAAATATTTAAATAGAGATAAGTTTTTTTCATTTGCTGCGGCTTTTGCCATTGCCAAAGAAACTCCTAAAATTGCGTTAGCACCTAAGTTTGATTTATTTTCTGTTCCGTCTAAGGATATCATTAATTTATCATTTAACTTTTGGTCAAATACTGATTTACCAATCAATTCCCGAGCAATAATATTATTAATATTAGAAACAGCTTTTAATACACCTTTTCCATGATAATCAGTTCCACCATCTCTTAATTCTACAGCTTCATGTTCTCCAGTGGAAGCGCCTGAAGGAACAGCAGCTCTACCTAAAACTGAATTTTCAGTAATAACATCAACCTCAACCGTTGGATTTCCCCTCGAATCAAATATTTGACGAGCTTTAACTTCTTTTATATTTCCCATTTATTTATTTTTTGAAATGTTATCCACAAACTGATCGAATAAATATGATGCATCATGAGGTCCAGGACTTGCTTCAGGATGATACTGAACAGAAAAGCAATTTTTGTTTTTCATTTCAATTCCAGCAACTGTATCATCGTTTAAATGTATATGTGTTATCAACAAATCTTTATTTGCCTCAGTCTCTTCACGATTGATAGCGAATCCGTGATTTTGTGAAGTTATCTCTCCTTTTCCAGATTTTAAATTTTTAACAGGATGATTTATCCCTCTGTGACCATTATGCATTTTATAAGTTGATATTCCGTTTGCAAGAGCAATAATTTGATGACCCAAGCAAATACCAAACAATGGTAAATCTTTGGCAATAATTTCTTTGGCAACGTTTTGAGCACTTGTTAGTGGTTTTGGATCTCCGGGGCCATTTGAAATAAAAAAGGCATCTGGATTCCATGAATTCATTTCGTCAAAAGACGAATCGTAAGGGAAAACTTTAATGTAACAATCTCGTTTGGCTAAATTTCTTAGAATGTTTTTCTTAATACCTAAATCCAATGCAGAAATCTTATATTTTGATGATTCATTACCAAAAAAATAAGGCTCTTTTGTAGATACTTTTGAAGCAAGCTCCAAGCCATCCATATTTGGTGTTTTTGAGAGTTTATCTTTTAATATATCTAAATTATCAAGCTCAGTACTAATAACGGCATTCATCGCTCCGTTATCTCTTATATAAGAAACTAATGCACGTGTATCAACATCTGAAATAGCAAGTAAATTATTTTTTTCAAAGAAATTATATAGTGAATCAACATCACCATATCTAGAATAATTATAAGTAAAATTTCTACATATTAATCCGGAAATTTTTACAGATTCGGACTCGACCTCATCTTCTTTGACACCATAATTCCCTATATATGCGTTGGTTGTTACCATTAGCTGACCAAAGTATGATGGATCAGTAAAGATTTCTTGATAACCAGTCATACCCGTATTAAAGCATACTTCACCAAATGCAGAACCTTCTTTTCCGATAGATTTACCATGAAAAATGGTACCATCTTCTAATAAAATTATTGCTTTTTTTCTCTGGTTATATTTCATTTGAATAATGAGTTAGACAAAAATAATTTATATTAATTAAAAACATAATTTTTTAGCAAAAAAAAAAGGAGCTTAGCTCCTTTTTTATTGTTTATTCACCAAATGCAAAACTGAGAATTTGAATCACATCTTCCTCATTTTTGTATGATAAATTATTAGATTCGATATAGCTAAGAACATTACTAAATCCTTTGGGGCTATTCTGAACAAATTTATTTAATGATCTTTTATTAAGCTTAAAATCCTGTATAGAATTTGGATTTACATATCTAACAAAGTACTCTCTTTTCTTTACATACTTATCATTGGATCTGTTAACCATTGGATTACCAGAGCCCGATACTAACTTAACCGAAAAACCTTTAAGCAGCGAGAAAGTATTATCAGAATAAATTATTTGATATACTCTATTATCACCATCAGAAAAGAAATTTTTATATTTTTTTCCGTTTATTATAATTTGATTTATGTTATTGAAATTAAAAGAAAAGATTGAATCATTGTTATTGATCTTTGCTTCAAATGCATTTCTACTGATGTTCAAATTAATATTTCTTACCAAAAATCTTTCACCGGTTAAGGTTTGTATTTCACCGTCATTATTCCATTCATCAAACAGGTATGCAGATCCAAGCACAACTTTATTGGGTTGGTTATAAAAGAAAGAAGTCCCAAAATTTGAAGTTTCTCCTGAAACAGCCGATCTAAAATCGGTTTGCATATTTGTTTGTGAGAAAATAAAATTTGAAACTAAAAATATTATAAATACAGAAATTCTCATTTTT
>CACEKJ010000024.1 GCA_902560045.1 uncultured Bacteroidota bacterium
CTTTACTAGAAAGTTATGCTAATGAAGATGTTGATTATTCTCGTTTTTCTGAGGATGTTGTGTTTAAAGGAACTTTATTTGGATCTCCTGATTCACTAAAACTAGATCAAATCAAAGGGATACATAAAGAATTTTTTGCAAAATATGACGTAAAACATATGGCTCCTTTTAATTTTCTTCAAGGTGTAAACCCTGAAACTGGAGAAGCTGATGGTTCTGTTAGATTTTATTATGATATGCAAGTAACTAACTCTTCAAACGGAAAATCAGTTGTGATACCTATTTATGAATCATTTGATTTTGACAACGAGGGTAAGGCAATCTATGTTCAATGGTATTGTGATTGGTCAACTTCAATGGCTTCATTGGATTAATGAACTTTAAAAAAAGGGGCTTCTATAATTAGAAGTCCTTTTTTATAGCATTCAATATAACTGATTCCATTACTGCATACCCATCACTATTTGGGTGGACAAGATCATTTTCTGATGTGTACTCTGGCACTTTTAAGCCTCCTTCACCATCATTCATTTTAGAATAATAATCAACATAAACTATATCATTTTCAAGGCAATAGTCTTTTAGAATTTTATTAAGCTTAATTACTTTTTTGGCTGGATCCAAATTTGGGGACCAGGGGAAATCTTTTGCTGGAAGAACTGAACATATATAAACCTTAATTCCATACTCCTTTGCAATTTCAGACATTGAAAAAATATTTTCGGCAATATTAGAAATAACCATTGGCCCCGTGTTGCCTGCTATATCATTGATTCCTGCTAATATTACTACCGAATTAGGATTTAGATTTACTACATCAGGCTTAAACCTAATTAACATTTGTGGGGTCGTTTGGCCACTAATACCTCTGTTCAAAAATGAATTATTCTGAAAAAAACCAGGCCTAAAAGTGGACCAATTTTCTGTGATTGAATTACCCATGAAAACAACAAGATTGTCAATTGGATTTTTAATAATTTCTAAATTAGCAGATCTATATTTAGCTAAATTAGCCCAATCATCTAAAGTTCCTCCTCCCTGAATAAAATCAACTTGAGAATTGATGTTAAAAAATATCAACGTAAAGAAAATGGTAAGTAATCCTTTCATAGGACTAACCTCCTCTTCCTACTTTTCTAACCCCTCCAGACTTTGCTTTGTTGTTCTGATTACTAGCTTTTCCGCTTGAAGATTTATGACTTGAGTTTTTAGATTTATTATTTGATTTTTTATCAAATCTATTTCCGAAAAATTTGCTTGACATGACTTTCTTTTTATTATATGTTTAAATTATCAAATTTTTGACTAATTTAAGACAATAACAAAAAAGAAATGAAAAAAATAATATTGACCGCAGTTTTAGCAGCCTTACTATTTAATTGTAAAGCGCCAGAAAAAAATGAATACAATAAAAATGAAATTATTTTTGTTGTAGAAATGGAATCAAACGATAATAAATCTGAAAGCGATATTGCAGAATTTTCCAAGTATTACACTGAAGCTATTGATAATAATGAACCTAATTCATTAGGTTGGGGATTTTTTAAATCTAATGATAAAATTATTTTGATCGAGAGATACTTAAACGGTGCTGCTATGATGGAACATGGAAATAATATTTCTGAGGGCGGGGTTTTAGAAACACATTTTGGAAAATTTATGGAACATTTTACTATAAATAAAATTGATGTTTATGGTACTGCTTCTGATGAATTAAAAGAATATGTTAAACCTTTTGGTTTACCATTTTACTTCCACCCAGACCTTGCAAAATTTAGCAGAAACTAAAACTGTTAAATGTCAAAAAGCTTAATTTTTTTAACATTAGCTTCATTGCTATTCATAAACTGTAAGGACTCTAATAAAAATCAGGATATATCCTTAATATTTCCCGAGGGAATGATTTGGGTTGAAGGAAAGTCATATACAAAAGGAGCAAAAAATGAGGACCCTTATGCAATGATGAGGGAAAAGCCTTCTCATGAAGTATATGTTGACGGGTTTTTTATTGACGCAACTGAAGTTACAAATAATCAATTCCAAAAATTTGTGAATGAAACTGGATATGTCACCATTGCTGAAAAACAAATTGATTGGAATGAAATGAAGAAAAATCTTCCAATTAACACTCCAAAACCACATGATTCGTTGTTGCAGCCGGGAAGTTTAATTTTTAATAAAGATGTAAAGAGAGTAGTAAATATGGATAACTATTTTCAATGGTGGAAATGGCAAATAGGGGCAAGTTGGAAAAGCCCCGCTGGTCCAGGATCAAATATAGAGGGCAAAGGAAATTATCCCGTTGTTCATGTTGCATATGAGGATGCATTGGCTTATTGTGAATGGGCTAATAGGAAACTACCAACTGAAGCACAATGGGAGTCAGCAGCTCAAGGAAATTATGATAAAGCGGTATTTACTTGGGGAGACGAAGTAAATTTATTGAATACTAATGCCAATACATGGCAGGGTGATTTTCCCACAAACAACGAATCTATTGACGGTTTTGAAATGATTGCACCGGTAAAATCTTTTTCACCAAATAGTATTGGAATATTCGACATGATAGGAAATGTCTGGGAAATCACTGATGACCTTTTCAATGTTAATTATTATTCTGAATTAAATTCAGTAACAGATTTAAAAAACTTAAAAGGAGCTAGTAGTTGTTACAATCCAAGTAATCCTTATGAAATTCAACATGTAATGAAGGGTGGTTCTTTTTTATGTCATGATTCATATTGTGCAAGCTATAGAATTTCTGCTAGAATGGGTGTAAGTATTGATTCAGGCTCTGACCATACCGGATTTAGAACCATAGTTACTCCTGAAATGTTGTTAAATAAATAAGGGTTTTTCCAAGGTTTAATTCTCTATTTTTTTATATTTAATAAAACTAAATTAAACAAACTCAAATCAAATGTATTACTTAGGCTTAGATGTAGGTAGTTCCTCTGTAAAAGCTGCTATTGTAGATGCAAAATCTGGAAAGAGTATTTTAAGTGTTCATGAACCAAAAAATGAAATGAGTATTAACTCATTAAACAATGATTGGGCTGAACAAGATCCCAATATGTGGTGGAAATACACTTGTGATGCAATAAAAAGAGTATGTAAAGAATCAAATATCGATTCTAAGAAAATTGGTTCTATAGGAATTTCATATCAGATGCATGGCTTAGTTGTTGTGGATAAAAACGGTAGCCCCTTAAGAGACTCCATTATATGGTGTGATAGTAGGGCTGTAAATATTGGAAACGAGGCATTTGAAAAATTGGGACAAGAAAAATGCATGTCTCATTTATTGAATTCTCCAGGAAACTTCACAGCATCTAAGTTAAAATGGGTTAAAGATAATGAGCCAAATATTTATGAGAAGATTTATAAGTATATGTTGCCTGGGGATTTTATTGCATATAAATTAACTGGGCAAATTAATACAACTCGTAACGGATTGTCGGAAGGGATTATTTGGGATTACAAAAATAATTCTACAGCTGATTGGCTCTTAGAATATTATGGAATTGATTCAAATCTAACTCCTGATTTAGTAGACAATTTTAGTAACCAAGGAACTACAAATTTAAAGTCGTCAAATGAAACTGGATTAAATGTTGGAGTGCCAATTACATACAGAGCTGGAGATCAACCAAACAATGCTTTAGCACTCAATGTTTTTGATAATGGTGAGGTAGCTGCATCTGGTGGGACCTCAGGAGTAATTTATTCCATCACTAATAATCTTGAGTCAAATGAACCCTCTAGAATAAATCACTTTGCTCATGTTAATTATAACAACAATAATAAATCAATTGGAAAGTTACTTTGCATTAACGGGGCTGGAATACAATATAGATGGTTAAGAAATCATAGCACACATGAATCCTATGAAAAGATGAATGAAGTAGCGGCCAATATTCCAGTTGGTTCTGAGGGAGTTTCAGTTATTCCGTTTGGGAACGGTTCAGAGAGAATGCTAGATAATAGGAATATAGGGACCCATATATGTAATATTAATTTAAATAAACATAGCCATGGTCATATGTACCGATCATCATTAGAAGGTATTGCATTTTCATTTATGTATGGGATGGAAATTTTAAAAAATGATAATGCCTCAATAAACGTAATAAGGGCTGGAAATGACAACCTGTTTAGGTCTAAGATATTTGCAAATACCGTAGCGACGTTAATTGGACATGAAATAGAAATTTATAATACAACCGGTGCATTTGGTGCCGCTAGAGCTTCAGGAATTTTAGGTACTGATTTGAGTTCGTTTAGAGAAAAAATTACAAAAAATGATCATGTTATGACATTTTTACCCCTAAAAAATAGATCTGAATATCAAGACGCCTATTTAAGATGGAAAAAAGATTTAGAAGGAATTTTAAAAAACAAATAATTTAATTATGAGTAAAGAATATTATAAAGGAATTGAAAAAATTCAATTTGAAGGAAGGGAGTCTGATAATCCACTTGCTTTTAAATATTATGATCCAAATAGAATTGTAGCTGGAAAAACAATGAAAGAGCATTTTAAATTTGCAATTGCATATTGGCATACATTCTGTGGAGTTGGATCGGATCCATTTGGGCCAGGAACCCAAAACTTTGAGTGGGACAAATCTCCTGATCCAATACAAGCAGCAAAGGATAAAGCGGATGCTGCATTTGAATTTATTCAAAAAATGGGGTTTGATTATTTCTGTTTTCATGATTATGATTTAGTAAAAGAAGCTGCCACACTTTCAGAATCCGAAACAAGATTAGAGACAATTGTCAATTACATAAAAGAAAAGAAAAATGATACAGGAATAAAGCTTCTTTGGGGTACAGCAAACTGCTTTTCTAATCCGCGTTATATGAATGGTGCTGCAACAAATCCTAATTTCAATGTGGTTGCAAGAGCTGGTGCTCAAGTAAAATTAGCATTAGATGCCACCATTGCCTTGGACGGAGAAAATTATGTTTTTTGGGGTGGACGTGAAGGGTATATGTCTTTACTCAATACAGATATGGGGCGTGAACTAGATCATATGGGGAGATTTTTGACAATGGCTAGAGATTATGCAAGAGCTCAAGGATTCAAGGGAACTTTTTTCATTGAGCCCAAGCCGATGGAACCAATGAAACACCAATATGATTTTGATTCAGCAACAGCAATTGGTTTCTTAAAAGAGTATGGTTTAGAGAAAGATTTTAAATTGAATATTGAAGTAAACCATGCAACTTTAGCTCAACATACTATGCAACACGAATTAGCAGTTGCTGCAAAAGCTGGAATGTTAGGAAGTATTGATGCAAATAGAGGGGATTACCAAAACGGATGGGATACTGACCAATTTCCAAACAATATTCAAGAAACAACTGAAGCCATGTTAGTCTTTTTGGAAGCTGGTGGTCTACAGGGAGGTGGAATTAATTTTGATGCTAAAATAAGACGAAATTCTACTGACATTGAAGATATTTTTTATGCACATATCGGAGGTGCTGACACCTTTGCAAGAGCATTAATTACAGCAGAAAAAATAATGTCCTCATCGTCTTACTCTAAACTTAGAAAAGAGAGATATCAAACTTTTGATAACGGTAAAGGAAAAGACTTTGAAAACGGTAAGCTAGAATTAAAAGATCTATATAGCATTGCTAAAGAATCTGGTGAGATAAGTCCAGAAAGTGGTAAGCAGGAATTATTTGAAAATATAATAAATCAATACATATAAAATTGACATCGGTTCTTGAAGGTTTAGATTGGATTGTTTTAGGAATATACTTTGTTGCCTTAATTTTTGTTGCTGTTTGGGTAGCCCTACAAAAAAATAAGAACACAGAAGATTATTTTCTTGCCGGCAGAAATGTTGGATGGTTTGTTATTGGAGCTTCAATATTTGCATCTAATATTGGCTCTGAACATGTTGTAGGTTTGGCAGGAACTGGGTTTGAGTCAGGTACTCCAATGGCTCATTACGAACTTCATGCATGGATCGTTCTATTGTTGGGATGGCTATTTTTACCTTTCTACATTCGAAGTGGTGCATTTACAATGCCTGAGTTTTTAGAAAAAAGGTTTGATTCTAAATCAAGATGGTTTTTATCACTTTTTTCACTTATCGCATATGTACTTACAAAAGTTTCTGTAACAATTTATGCAGGTGGTATTGTTGTTTCTGAGCTATTAGCTATTCCATTTTGGTATGGTGCAATTGGAGTGGTTATATTCACTGGTATATATACTATCATTGGTGGTATGAAAGCTGTTATCTATACAGAAACTCTACAGGCAATTATACTTATTATTGGTTCGATTATAATCACATATTTAGGGCTTCAAGAAGTTGGTGGGTGGAATGAATTAAGAACCATTGTTGTAACAGAAAGTCCTGATCATTTTAATATGTGGAGACCAATGAATGATCCAGATTTTCCGTGGACTGGTTTATTGTTTGGTGGAACTATAGTTGGTGTTTGGTACTGGTGTACAGATCAATATATTGTCCAAAGGACACTGGCTGCTAATAATATTAAAATTGGTAGAAGAGGTGCAATATTTGGGGCATACTTAAAGTTATTGCCAATTTTTATTTTTTTAATTCCTGGGATTATTGCTTTTGCACTTTCAATTAAAAATCCTGAAATTTTTGCAATTGAAAAAGCAGATAGAGCCTATCCTATGCTTGTTAAAACTTTGCTTCCAGTTGGTCTAAAAGGGCTGGTGGCAGGCGGTTTAATGGCGGCATTAATGAGCTCACTTGCATCAGTATTTAATTCTTGCTCAACGATATTTACAATTGATATTTATAAAAAGTTGAGACCAAATGAATCTGAAAAGAAATTATTAAATATTGGAAAAATTGCAACAACAATCATTGTTGTTCTAGGGATTGTATGGATTCCCATTATGGAAAAAATTGGTGGAGGGGTAATGTATCAATACCTTCAAAATGTTCAGTCCTATATAGCCCCGCCCGTTGCGGCTGTGTTTTTATTAGGTATTCTATGGAAAAGAATAAATTCTCAAGCTGCAATTACAACATTACTAGCTGGTTTGGCTTTATTGATATTACGACTTGGGTCTGAAATATATTTTCAACCTGAGATCAGTTCAGGAATAATTATTGAAAGTTATATATTTATTTTTGCAACAATAAATTTTTCTCACATGGCAATTCTTATGTTTATTTTCTCGGTACTGCTTTGTGTTTCAATTACACTATTGACATCTGAGCCTGATTATAAAAAAATTGTTGGGTTATCCTTTGGAACATTAACTGATGAGCAAAGAATAGAAAATAAAAACAGTTACGACACCATCGATATTGTTCTTTCAGTAATCTTAGTTGTTTTAATTATCGGGGTTCTAAGTTATTTTACCGGTTAATTAAAAATGTTACTGATATTGTTTTTTAACAGTGGGGGTTCCTTCTAAATACCAATTTGATTTTAAAAAAAGGTCTGATTTTAATAATGTATCTATAAAGTCTTCTCCTTTATTAAAAAATGAATGTTCTGCCCCGTCATAAAAAATTACATCACATCTAACATTAAATGATTCCATTTTTTTCTTATATCTACTTATCATTTCTACAGAAACTATTTTATCATTTGTACCGGTCAAAATAATAGTGGGAGGAGAATCTTTAGAAATACCATGAAACGGAGATCCTTCTATAGGGTTTATTGTCATCTTGCCGTCCATTCTTCTCAAAAAAGAGTTGTATCCCCAGGCATCAGGGCCTGTGTCGAGAACAGGATTATATAGAACCAAGGCATTAGGTTTAGAGCTAACTTGTAAGTTCTCATTTGAATTATCAAATCCTTTAACATTAGCTGTGGAGGCAGCTAAATGTCCACCAGCAGAGCCTCCTGCTGCAGCAATTCTCTGATTATTAATAGAATATGATTTAGAGTTTTTTCTCACAAATCTTATTGCTGATTTTGCATCTTCGATTGATTCAAAAGGAGTTGTCCCATGTTTACTTTTAATTCTGTATTCAGCTGAAATGGCTATCATCCCGCGTGATGCAAAATACATTGCTTGACGCTCAAACTGCTTATAATTGCCATTATTCCATGCACCTCCATGAAAAAATATAATACAGTTATATGTTTTAGAACTGTCAAAGTTTAGTGGTCTATAAAAATATAAATTGAGATCTCCTTGCTCAGTAGACTTATATAGCACCTTTTCAGATTTTATAAAGACTTTATTGTTTTGGGAAAATAAAGTACAGGATAGAAGAAAAGAAACTAAAAAGAATCTGAATTTATACATTATTTGTGGGGCTAATTCCTTAATTGCTTCATTTTTTGACTTTCTAATTCACTTATTCTTTCAAATTGTTTTTTTGTGAATCTACTTAGCAATTCCTGTGAAGCTATTGAAAAATTTTCTTTGTATACGGTTTCAGTTTGGTCCTTTGATAAATTTTTTCCAGCTGTCATTTCATTATTTCTAGCGTATTTATCATACAGGACCTGCTGTAAAAATTTTAACTGATTTTTGTTCATCATCATTTCAGATGAAATGTATTGACTAATGGTTTTTGATCTTTGATTCGCCCATTTATTATTTGGGCTTGGTTTTGGAATATTAGTTTTTGGTTCATTTACAATTAGCTCCGGTTCATTTACAATTTGCGAATTAAAAAATCGAGCAGCTAATGTTTGAAATGCAGTTTTAATTCTTTGTTGGTCAGAATCATCAATTATATTCTCCGTTTCCAAAGGATCGTTCATGTAATCATATAATTCTTCCGCATATATATCTTCAATATATATTGGTTCAGAACTCTTTTTATTATTCACCCAAACAGTATATCTATGTCTTTTTGTTCTAAAGCTATAACCCATTATATAGCCACTCATATTTCCTCCTCTGGGATATTGACTGACAGCAAATATTTTTGAAGTTGTTTGCTCTCCCAATATTTGAGGCCTTAAGCTTATACCGTCCAATTCTTCTGGGATTTCAAGTTCAGCTAACTCACAAAGAGTTGGAAAAACATCAATAAATTCTGTGGGTGAATCAACATTAATCATATTATTTACTCTTGGGTCTTTAATCAATAGTGGGGATCTTGTTGACTGCTCAAAGTTTGTGTGCTTGGTCCATTGGCTATGATCACCCAGATGAAAACCATGATCTCCCCATAAAACGATTATTGTGTTTTTATCAAGCCCTTTCTCTTTTAATTTTTTGAGAACAAGACCAATTTGAGCATCAATGTAACTAGTTGCAGCATAATATCCGTGAATAAGTTTTCTTTGTATTTTGTCAGGTAATATCAGTAGTCCTTCTTCATTTTCTACGTATTCAAATTCTGGTGTTTTGTATGTGCTAATTTCCCATCCACCTTTGTAAGCTAGGTCAACTGGATTTTTACTTTTTGTTCTGAATGATGCCAACTGAATCTCTTCCGCATTATACATATCCCAGTATTTTGTGGGTGCATTAAAAGGCATGTGAGGTCTTAAAAAACCAACTGCTAAAAAAAATGGTTTTGAATTATCCATCTGATCAATTAACTCAACTGCTCTATTTGCAATTGCTCCGTCCATGTAGGCTCCATCGGGTACATCAGCATTTTCATAGGGTGGCTTAAATCTTTCTGACTCGTACTTATTCAAGTTATTAACTCCTTTATCAATAGCCTCCTGTCTAAGCTTAGCTCTTACAGCTCTATTTTCTTTACCTTGATAAAAACCCCCAGATGGAAAACTATATCCATCGGGAAATGTTAATTGATTTTGGGTGATAAAAGGTGTAGACCAGGAACGTCTATCTCTTCCACTATCTACAGCTCTTGGGTCATATATTTTACCAACGCCAATTGTTTGGTATCCATTATTTTTAAAATGTTCAGGAAGAGTTAATACCTCAGGATTTACGTCTCTCATTTTTGTTTTTAAATCCCAAACCTTTGTTTTATCGGGTCTTAATCCGGTTAAAAAACTAACTCTAGATGCCGCACAAATCGCAAGCTGAGTATGATTATTTAAAAACACTGTTGAAGTTTCAGAAAGCTTATCAATGTTTGGAGTTACAGCAAAATCATCTCCAAAACTTCCGATACTTGGCTTCAAATCATCAACTGAGATAAATAATATATTGGGTTTCTCATTTTCTTGTGAAAAGGAAGTGGTTAAAGTTATTAAGAAAAAGTAAAAGGGTAATGATTTTAATAAATTCATTGCATTCATTTTATTTTTGAATTATCCTAAGAATTAAAATTGCTAGTTTAGAAACCGAAAAAGTAAGAAGTCCAAATAAAGGGGATAATAAAGCTACTTTTAGACCTCCTGCAATAATTGCTGGCTCAGCTGCTCCGCTAGCTTCAAGAACATCAAAAGCAGATATTAATCCTAAAAATGCTCCCATTACTCCTAAAGCCAAACCTAAGGTTCCACTGTCACTTATATGTTTAAGTATTTTTTTTGAAACTTCTTTATCCGTTTTGATTTTTAAAATAGATTTTACTGTGAAAAATATTGACATCAATAAGCAAATAAGAATTAGAGACATAAATAGTGCTCCTCCTTCTAAAAATCTATCCAATAATGTTAATTCTAAAATAGCCGAAATTGTTGTCATAATTTTTTGAATTAGTATTTACTAAATATCAATAAAAATTAATAATTATCATAACTTTATTAGAGGTTAATAACAAATATGGAAAGATTAGTTTTATACAGTTCAATAATTATTTTATTAGTAGCAACAAATATTCATTCACAAGAATTTAATAAAGATAATTTTCTAAAAGATTACGCCGGCGATTTGATTATAACAACCCAAGTCAGGGGAGAAAGAAATAAAGCAATTTTGCGTGGTACTGAAGCAGATAAAAACAGAGAATTTGTTTTAAAAAATTATACAGGAATTCAACCCTCTATTTATCCCGCATGGGATGGTGGCTTTTGGCCAAAGAAAAAACCAAACTCGTTAAAAGAATTTAAAATTGAAACAAGGTATTTTGACGAATTGGTAAACTGGGGAATAGAAAACGAATTTCATATAATGCATCATTGTTTGATTTTTCCCAATAAATATTTCCCAAGTTGGTTTTCAAAAACAAATTACTCAGCTAATGAATTGGAATTAATTATCGAAAAATTTATTTCTGAAGTTCTAAACTCCAACGATAACAAAAATAAAGTTGATGTCTTCAATGTAATAAATGAAATTTTTGCAATGGGTAAATCTGGCAACTATAGGGTTGACGGAAATGAAAAAGAAGATTGTAAGTGGATGGATATGGGGTTTGAAAAAGACATGTCAGGGTTGGAAGGAAATGAGAAAATTAATGATAGTCACCCAATATTTGTGAGAAAAGTTTTTGATGTAGCTTCAAAATTAACAGATGCTAAATTAGAAATCAGAGATTTTAATATTGCCTTTGGTGGTAAAAAAGCTGATGGCATGTATCAACTAATTAAGCATTTAAAAAATACCGGTGTCAGAGTTGATGCCGTTGGTTTTCAATGTCACTTAAATGCTGGGATAAATTATAATTACGAAAATTTGAGAAAAAATATTTTACGATTTATTGATTTAGGTGTTGAAGTATATATCACCGAGCTAGACGTGGGATTAAATCTTTGGGGGCAAGGCGGAAATCATAAAAAAGTTTCTGATGTGATTAAAACTGAAGCTGATTGGGAATGGTTTTTTGAAGAACAAAATAAAATTTACTACAACTTAGTAAAAACAGCAAAAGAATCTGGAGTTAAAATAATTAGCGACTGGGGGTTTAGAGATGACATTCCTTACGGGGGATGGAGAAAAGATCAAAAGGCATGGATGGTAAATAAAGATTACTCTAGAAAGGGAGCTTATTATTCTGTGTTAAAAGCACTATATGATGCAGAAAAAAATTAGTTGTAAGGATTCAATGTTTGAATAGTACCGTCGTCATTATATTTAATCTCTGCAATTTTTACTGATCTCAAATGGGTAACTCCTTTCGATAGAGAAGAGTCATGATAAAACAGGTACCACTTTCCTTTAAATTCACAAATTGAATGATGTGATGTCCAGCCAACTACTGGATTTAATATTCTGCCGCTGTAAGTGAAAGGACCATAAGGATTATCCCCAATTGCATAGCAAATAAAATGAGTATCACCAGTTGAATATGAGAAGTAATATTTTCCGTTGTATTTATGAAGCCAAGCAGCCTCAAAAAATCTTCTGTCATTATCACCTGCTAATAATAAATTTCCATTTTCATCTAATATTTCAACTTCCTTGGGGGACTCATCAAACTGCAGTAAATCATCTGTCATTTTAGCTACATAAGGTAGTAAAGCAGGCTCATTATCCTTAGGTAAAAAAGCTGTTGGGCTTTCTGGCTGACTAGCATTAAAAACTCCTTTTCTCCATCTTTGTAATTGACCACCCCATATACCTCCAAAGTACATATAATAACTACCATCATCATCTTTAAATACAGCTGGATCAATTGAAAAGCTTGACTTTATTGCATTTGGTTGTGGGGTAAAAGGACCATATGGTAAATCGCTAACAGCTACTCCAATACGGAAAATTCCCTCATAATCTTTGGCTGGGAAAAACAAATAATATTTACCATCTTTTTCATTAGCATCTGGGGCCCACATTTGTTTTTCTGCCCATTTCACATCATTAACATGTAGTGCTATTCCATGATCTTTTGCATTTCCTTCAATACTGTCCATTGAAAAAACATGGTAATCTTCCATTGCAAAATGGCTTCCTAAATCATCAAATGCTTCACCAGCATCAACATCATGAGATGGATATATATAAATTTTATTTTCAAATACATGAGCAGATGGATCGGCTGTATAAAGATGTGTTACAATAGGTTTTGATATGGCCTTACTGTTTAATTCTTCAAAATTTATGTGATCAATACTATCCTCAGGCATATTTTATAAAATTAATCCTTCCTTCTTTTAGATAAATCCTCTTCAATTTTATCTTCTAGATTTTTATCAATAACATAAAAGAATAGTAGTCCCGTTGCCAATAAAAAAGGGATAGATGGATAAATACTAACTAACATTTTGGTTCCTAAAATTGCTGATTCCGTTTGCTCCAAAGCAATGTTAGGTTCATACCCATAATTTCCTAAGATTTGAGCAACCAAGGCTCCACCTATGCTTAATCCTAATTTTAGACCGACCATCATGGCAGAAAAAATAATTGCAGTGGCTCTTCTGTTATTTTTCCACTCAGAGTAATCCGCTACATCAGCAATCATAGCCCATAATAAGGGAATTGTAATTCCATAAAAAAATCCATGAAATATTTGAGCTCCAAAAATTAAACCAATCGATTCAGGAGAGAGCATGTAAAATACTAGTATGAATAATGTCGAAATAAAAAGGAAAAATCCAAAAACATTTCTTTTACCATACTGATCAGCTAACATTTTTGACAAGCCAATTCCAATAATCATAAATATTATACCTCCAGCATTAAAAAGACCAAATCCAGCTGAAACGGGATCATTACCAAAAAAATCAATTCCAATATTTGATAAAAAATCTAAGATGGGAGAAATGAAATCACTTAAGGAATTTTTTGAAACATAGTTTTCAAAATAGTAAACATATGCGCCTCCCTTCATTGAAAGCGTGATAAACAATAGGGTAGTTACAGTCAACATAATTACCCATGGAATATTTTTAATTAAATCTTTAATGTCTTCAAGTAAACTTGAGGATTGCTCTTGCGTAGGAACAATTCTTTCCTTAGTGGTGATAAAAGTAATTAGTAATAGTATTGTTCCGACTACTGCCAGCCAAGTCATCGTAATTTCAATTCCCATTGCTTTGTCTCCGTCTCCCGCATACATTATAATTGGCAACATAAACACTTGAACAAAAAATTGAGCAAACATAACTGCGACAAATCTATAGGCTGAAATGCTATTTCTTTCTTTCATGTCCCCAGTTATAACTCCACTTAATGCAGAATATGGAAGGTTACTTCCTGCATATAAAAGCAATAATAAAGTATATGTAATTACAGCATAAATAACTTTTCCATTGTATGAAAAATCAGGTGTGGTAAATGCTAAAACAGAGGTAACCCCCAAAGGAATGGCCGTCCATAAAATCCATGGTCTAAATTTTCCCCATTTGCTATTTGTTCTATCGGCTAATGCACCAACAATAGGATTGAATCCAATAGCTGCAGCTGTACCAACAAAAAAAATGATGGCAGTTGCATCATCTGCCTCAAGCCCATAGATGTCGGTATAAAAATAAGCTAAGTAAGTAATCAGTGTTTGAAAAACAAGATTGGCAGACAAGTCTCCAAGGCTATACCCAATTTTCTCTTTTATTGAAAGCGGTTGTGTTGTCATATATTATTTGATTTTTGAAAAGTCAATATTTAGCAATTCAAAGAAAGCAGGCTTCTTATTATATTCTCTGTCAAAAAGCAACGGATAGTCTGCTCTATCTTTAATTGGGTTGTCATTTCTCCATGTGTATTTGTCTGTGGTTCCCCAAAAAGTTACCCTGCTTATTTTATCATGATGCTTTACAAATAGCTCAAAAATCTCCTTATATCTTTTGGTTAATTTTTTTTGGATATTATCCGGGATTCCAGCTTGATATGGATCCCATTTTTTATCGCCTTCAAATTTTTTAAACTCTTCTCTTGCTATACCCGCCAATTCATAGGGATTTGGAATCACAGTGATATCAAGTTCTGTAATCATTACATCAACCCCAGTTGCGGCAAGCTCAATTATAGTTTTCTCTATTTGCTGAATACTTGGGAAGTGAAGATCCCAATGGGCTTGAATTCCAACAGCATCAATTCTAATACCTTTTTCTTTTAACGAATTTATAATCCTAATTGCTCCAGCTCTTTTTTTAGGTTTATATAAATTATAATCATTATATGCTAGCTCTACATTAGGGTCTGAATCATTCGCATATTGAAATGCTTTTTCTATATAATTATCTCCAATCATCTTTAGAAAAACGGTCTCTCTTAATGTGCCGTCGTCATTTAGTGCCTCATTAACAACATCCCACATATTAACTTTTCCTTTAAATCTTGTAACAAGTTGATATATGTGATTTTTTAAGTGCAAGTTGAATTTACCTTTGTCAGCAATTTCAGAAATATATTCAGGAACTTGATTGTGCCAAACCAAAGTATGACCCAATAAATACATGTTGTTATCCTTTGCGAAATCCGTTATTTTTTGTGCATTAGAGAAAGTAAATTTTGAATATTCAGGATGTGAATGCATCCACTTCATCGAGTTTTCTGGTGTTAACGAATTAAAGTTTTCTGACACAATTTTTAAAACTTTTTCATCCTTGTCAATAATTTGATAATCTTCTTGATTAATAGTCGCTCCAATTAAAAAATAATCTGAAAACTTGTCTTTTAAATTATCTTTCCCTTGTGAGCAGGCCAAGATTGGCAGGCATGAAAAAAGCAAAATATATAGATTTCTCATAATTTTAAATAAGTTATTAAA
>CACEKJ010000025.1 GCA_902560045.1 uncultured Bacteroidota bacterium
TGATTTTATTCTCAATTTATTCATTTTTTGAAGATTGCGTTATTCTCATTATATTTATACATACATAAATTTTATAATTCTATCATTTTTAGCTGTTTTTAGCTCTTTTTTAATGATTTTATGCCCATTTTTACTGTTTTTTATTGTTTTTTGATTAAAAAGTTTAGATTTTTGATCAAAATATTATGATTTATGAAAATAAAAGAAATTCAAAACCTTATTAAGTTCGTTGCTAAATCTGGCGCTAGCGAAGTTAGTCTTGAGATGGAGGATGTTAAAATTACTATTAAAACATCCGACTCCACCAAGCCTGTTGTTGTTCACGAACCTGTAGTTATTCCTCAAAAGCAAGTTGTGCAAGCTCCACAACCTTCATCGCCTGCTGAACCGACACCTTCTAATAATTCCGTAGAGGATGATTCAAAATTTGTTACTATTAAGTCACCTATTATTGGTACCTTCTACAGGAAACCATCGCCTGATAAACCTAATTTTGTAGAGGTTGGTGACACAATAAGTGAAGGTTCAGTTTTGTGTGTTATTGAAGCAATGAAATTATTCAATGATATTGAATCAGAGGTTTCTGGTAAAATTGTTAAGATTTTAGTTGATGATTCAAGCCCTGTAGAGTTTGACCAACCCTTATTTCTAGTAGACCCATCATAAATTATTAATAGATATGTTTAAAAAGATATTAATTGCCAATCGAGGCGAAATTGCTTTGCGCGTTATTAGAACATGTAAAGAAATGGGTATCAGTACTGTTGCGGTATATTCAACAGCCGACGCCGAAAGTATCCACGTTAAATTTGCTGATGAAGCTGTATGTATTGGACCTGCACCTAGTAGTGACTCTTATTTAAGAATATCCAATATAATTGCAGCGGCAGAAATTACAAATGCCGATGCCATACATCCTGGTTATGGATTTCTTTCTGAAAATGCTAAGTTTTCTAAAATATGTGAAGAGCATGGAATAAAATTTATCGGAGCTTCACCAGAAATGATAAATAAAATGGGAGACAAGGCTACTGCAAAAGCTACTATGATTGAAGCGGGTGTCCCATGTGTTCCTGGCAGCGAAGGTATTATTGAATCATTCGATCAATGTAAAAAACTGGCTAAGAAAGTAGGCTATCCAGTTATGCTTAAAGCTAGTGCTGGAGGAGGCGGAAAGGGAATGAGAGCCGTTTGGAAAGAAAGTCAATTAGAGGATGCATGGAACTCTGCCAGGGTAGAGTCTAAGGCAGCATTTGCCAATGATGATATGTACATGGAAAAACTAATTGAAGAGCCAAGACATATCGAAATTCAAATTGTTGGAGATTCAAAAGGAAGAGCCTGTCACTTGTCCGAAAGAGATTGTTCAATACAAAGAAGACATCAAAAGCTTACCGAAGAAGTTCCTTCTCCTTTTATGACCGATAAGTTGAGAGAAAAAATGGGAAAAGCAGCAGTTAAAGCAGCAGAATATATTAAATATGAAGGTGTAGGAACTGTAGAATTTCTTGTAGATAAAAACAGAAATTTCTATTTCATGGAAATGAATACAAGAATTCAGGTTGAACACCCGATCACTGAACAGGTAATAGACTACGACTTAATTAGAGAACAAATTTTAGTTGCTGCAGGCGAAAAAATTTCTGGCAAAAACTATATGCCTCAATTACATTCTGTTGAGTGTAGAATTAATGCAGAAGACCCATATCATGATTTTAGACCTTCACCTGGAAAAATCACAAACCTACACTTACCAGGTGGTCATGGAATTAGAATTGACACACATGTTTATTCTGGCTATACAATCCCCCCTAATTACGATTCAATGATAGCAAAACTCATTACTACTGCTCAAACTAGACAAGAGGCAATTGACAAAATGAAAAGAGCTTTGGATGAGTTTGTAATTGAAGGAATCAAAACAACAATACCTTTTCACAGGAAACTTATGGACAGTAAAGATTATTTAGAGGGAAATTATACCACGAAGTTTATGGAAGATTTTTCAATGGAAGATTAATATGAAAAAAATAGTTGTTTTAGGCTGCGGTCTTGTTGGTAGGGTAATGGCTGAAGATTTGTCAAAAGATCACGAAGTCACTTCGGTTGACATTTCAAAACAAAACCTAGAGAAAATAACCACCTCTGATGTCCTTAAACTCTGCAAGGACGTTTCAGACAATTCTATATTAAATGAAGTAATTAAAGATTGTGATTTGGTTGTTGGGGCACTTCCTGGATTTATGGGCTATGAGACAATGAAAAGAGTGATCAAAGCAAAAAAAAATATAGTAGATATTTCTTTTTATGCTGAAGATCCTTTTGGGCTAGATAAACTTGCAAAAGAAAATAATGTGATTGCCGTCATGGATTGCGGCGTAGCTCCTGGAATGGGAAATATAATTTTTTCCCATCACGATAAAACCATGAAAATAACTGATTATGAATGTTTGGTAGGGGGCTTACCAAAAAAACGAGAATGGCCCTTTGAATATCAGGCTGTGTTTTCTCCAATCGATGTAATTGAAGAGTACGTAAGGCCTGCTAGATATGTGCAAAACAAATCTCTGATTATCAAAGAAGCTCTTTCTGATACCGAACTTATTCATTTTGATGAAATTGGCACACTTGAAAGTTGGAATTCAGACGGGCTAAGAACACTAATCGAAACCATGAGTCATGTGCCCAATATGATCGAAAAAACCTTAAGATACCCAGGTTGCGTTGAATATCTTAAAGTATTACGCGAATGTGGATATTTCTCCTATGATCCTATCGAAGTCAATGGAACAAAGGTTAGACCTATTGATTTAACAGCTAAGCTATTATTTCCGAAATGGCAAATGAAAGAGGGTGATGAGGATTTCACAATTATGAGAATTAAAATTACAGGAAATGAAAAAAATAAACAGGTTCAGTATACTTACACACTCCTTGACAGATTTCAAAATGATACCATATCAATGGCAAGGACAACAGGCTACACTTGTACTGCAGTTGCAAACCTTGTTTTAAACAATAAATTTATTCAAACTGGAATTTCGCCTCCAGAGTTTCTTGGAGAACACTTTGACTTTGTAAATAAATATTTAAAGAAAAGAGGTGTTATATATAATGTGTCAAAAAAAGAATGTTAAATAAACTTTTTATGTTTATGACATCTTTTAATTGTAAATAACAATATATTGTAGTGACTTTAGATTAAATATGAGAAAGCATATATTTTCAATCCTTTTTTTTCTTTTTATTCAATCCTTTTGTTTTGCTCAATTTGTCACAATAGAAAATTACTCTGTTAATACCCTAGGTCAAGTTCAGCTTTCTATACAGGCGGAGCAAGGTAAATATTACATTCTTCATGCTCAGCACAATTCAGAATTTAATTGGGCTTCCTCACTTACTATCGGAGTTAATGGTACAATGATTATTTCAGAATCTTCACAAGCTTATCCACTTGAAAATTATTCGATAACTGAGCACGACATTAATGATCCTGATGATTATGACGGTGACGGAATTGACGACATCACAGAGTTTAATAATATGCCAACGGATTCACCTTTTAATAATGCCGGTGCAATTGATTTTATTGACGGGTCAACCTCAATACCTGATGCTGAAACCTTTATGGAATTGGCAACAGTTAACAATGTTAGTTGGGCCCCATTTTTAGATGACCAGCTTTATGTTAAGTTTGGAATTTTAGACAGAGACACTCCTGAGCCAAAAGTTTATTTTATAAATAGCAATACCTATACAATTCATGCTAGCTTTTGGAATGGAATAAATGCTTCAGTTACTGGTGATGACGCCTCAGGTGAAATTGTCTTTAATCCAAATACTATTTTGCCAAACGGTATCATAGGCACATATTCATTTAATTTTTCTTTTGGTGATGCATATAATTTTGAGGAAACACAGAGAACGTACGAATTGCTGGTTGCAAGTATGCCTTTTTTACAAAATAACATGAATCATTTTATTGGCCAGGCTGATGAAAACAATCACATCAATAATTATGCAGACGAATTTGTAGATTCCAGATTCGATGTAGTTTTAGAAACTGACGTTTTTGCTGAAGTAAATTACATCCCCTTTCATTTGGCTGAAGGTTATGGTTTTTTCAGACATATGGAAAATTTAAGTGAAACACCTGGAAGTAGGGATATTGTACTTTATGATGCTTTGCCCAATTCCCTACCAAGAGTTGGCGGGATAATTACTTCAGTAATTCAAACCCCACTGTCTCATGTGAACCTCAGAGCAATTCAAGATAATGTACCCAATGCTTATATAGCAGACCCCTTGTCAATAAATGAAATTTCAAGTCTTTTAAACGGATACATATATTATAAGGTTGAAAATGATAGTTATGAGATCAGAGAAGCCACCCTTGCTGAGGTTAATGATTGGTACGAAAACATAAGGCCAACCGAACCACAGTTCCCTATTCGCGACTTAAGTTTTACTGAAATATTACCCCTGGATGTGATTGGTTTTGAAATGTCAACTGCTTTTGGAGCCAAATGCTCAAATGTGTCAACAATGAGGACATTTGAATTTCCTAATGGAACTATTCCTGATGGATTTGGAGTTCCGTTTTATTATTATGACGAATTTATGCAGTTTAACAACTTTTACGAAGAAGTTCAGGTAATGATCGAAAACCCTAGTTTCCAAAATGATATAAATTTTAGGGTCAATCGATTAGAAGAATTAAGGACAGCAATCAAAGATGCGCCTATGCCTCAGTGGATGTTAGATGATTTTCAAGCTATGCATGATGCTTTTCCTGAAGGGACAGCAGTCCGAGTTAGATCGAGCACCAACAACGAAGACCTACCAGGTTTTAGTGGTGCAGGTTTATATACATCCAAAACACAATATCCAGACGAAGGTCATATCAAAAAATCTGTGAAACAAGTTTATGCAAGCATGTGGAACTTTAGGGCTTACGAAGAAAGAGATTTTTATAGAATTGACCACTTTACGGCAGCTATGGGATTACTTTGTCATCCAAATTTTCAGCAAGAGCAGTCAAATGGTGTTGGAATAAGCATTGATCCAATTTATGAGACGGAAGACACATTTTATTTAAATACTCAAATTGGGGAGTCGCTAATAACCAATCCAGACCCAAATTCTGCTCCCGAAGAAATTCTATTATATAGAGACCCTTCTCAGTCGGGTGGCTATCTAGTTCTAAGACTATCAAACTTGGTGAATGCAGGGGAATTAATAATGGACGAGGAGTACCTAAATCAAATGCGAGATTACTTAACAGTGATTCATGATGAATTTGCTATACTTTACGGAGTTGCTGAGCAAGAGGATTTTGCTATGGATATTGAATATAAAGTAACTGCACAAAATCAATTAGCTATAAAACAGGCTCGACCTTGGGTTTCTTTCTGGGCGGATATAGTTGGAGACTTCGATTTAGGTGTTGAAGGAATAACTAATCCTGTAACATCATCTGGACTTAGTGACAACGAATTAGTAACAGCTGCAATTTCAAATAACGGTTTAAATGAAATGAGTGATTTCGATATTGAGCTTATGTTTAATGGTCTTCCGCTAGAGACCATTACAATTTCAGAAACTATTGAACCTTTCAATGAAGCAGCTTTCCAATTCTCAGCCCCAATAGATTTATCAAGCAATGGCGATTATGACATTACAGTCAATATTAGCCACCCTGATGATGTATATGAAAACAATGATTCGCTCACAGTCACAGTCAGCAATATCCTCGAGTTTGACGGAGCCTTAGAGATTGAAAACTTAAGAGTTTTATGCGATGAGATAGTTGAAATTGATTTGACCTTTTCAAACCTGGGTGATACAATAATTAATGAAATTGAAATTGAGACATTGGTAAATGGTTTTTCATCTCTAGTTAATTATGAATCTCTTGATATTCCTTTTTCAGAGCAGGAAACAATAACATTAATTTTTGACGAAAGCCTTCAAGAATCAAATGAAATCACAATAGATTTAATTTCGGTTAATAATCAGGTTGACGAGAATTCAACAAACGATTCTGTTTCGACAACAACATCTCTTGAGTCATCTTATGACACGATTACTTTTATTATAAACCCAGATGATTATCCCCAGGAAACCTCTTGGAAATTATATGACAACAATACAAATCAAGTTATATCTACAGGATCTTTAGATTCAGATAGTGAATATTATGCTGAAGAAATTTGTGTGAACTACGAATCTTGTTTTACGCTAGATTTCTTTGACTCATATGGAGATGGAATTTGTTGTGGTTATGGAGAAGGAAACTTTATGATGCTGAGTTCAAGCGGCAGTGTGATTTTTGAAAATGATGGAGCTTTTGACAATTTTACACAAGAAACATTTTGTTTAGGTGAAAATGCATGTGAAATTTCAGCTGAAATTAACATCACAAATACAAGCTCCGAAGAATCTGATGATGGTTATATCTCAATTGTTGTATCGTCTGGTGTTGGACCATTCCAATATAGTATTGACGGTGGTCAGACGTTTTTTGAAACAAGTAGCTTTACTGATTTATCAGCAGGGGATTATAATATTTCAGTAATCGGATCTGCTGGCATATGTACATTTGAACAACATATTACAATTGAATCTTGCAGCTTAACAACTGTAGATTTTGAAGTTGTTGGAGTTCCATCAAGCACATCAACAGACGGTAGCATAACTATAATACCAAACTCAGGAGTTGGGCCCTATCAATACAGTATTGACGGGGGGCAAAATTTTTATGAAAACAATTTCTTTGAAGAATTACCGTCTGGATTGTACAATATTGTGGTAAACGACTCGCAGGAAATATGCTCTTTCGAAGATTCGGTTCGAATTGAAATTGAATCGGTTATAATAAATGAAATTAATTATAGATCTCACGAAGAATTCACTCCAAATGATTGGATAGAATTGTATAACCCCAAATCATATGCGTTAGACCTATCAGATTGGCAAATCAGAGATGACAACAACAATCATGTTTATAATATTCCTGAGGCAACTATAATTGAGCCTGAGGGATTCCTGGTAGTTGTTAGGGATGAATCTGATTTTAGTTCTGCTTTCCCAGAAATTCCATTTATCGGTGAATTAGGCTTTGGCCTTGGAGGTTCTGATGCTGTAAGGCTATTTAACTCAGAAAGCAAACTTATTGACGAAGTTTATTATGATGTTGATCTTAGCCCTAATTGTGATCACACCTTAAATATGATAGATTCTTATGGTGATGGCTGGAATGGCAATTCGGTTAGTGTGGTTGTTAACGGAGAAATAGTTGTTGAAGAGGCCACGTTTGATGACGGATATTTTGAAAGCATTATGTTTGATGCTACACAAGGAGATTCTATTGAGTTAATTTGGTTTGCTGATGATTGGGAAGAAGAAGTTTCTTTTGAAATACTTGATGGTGCTGGGAATATAATTTCATCTGGACAATTTGGAGAAACCCTTGAAGATCAAAATGTATTAGCAAATTGTTTGGAAGATATTTCAGACTGGCCTACATGTGCTGACGGGACGGGATATACACTTGAGTTAATTAATCCTAATTTAGACAACTTTATTGCAGAAAATTGGGATTGTATAAACGAGTTTGGAAGCCCTAATGCGCATAATAATTCAAACCTCTCTACGCCCGAAATTCTCGAATCAGATTCGATAAAAATTTATCCAAACCCTGTAAATGATATTCTTAATATAAGTGGACGCTCTGAAAAATATAATATTGAAATTTATTCATTGACTGGCCAGAAGCTTTATCAAGACTTTAATGTTTCAAAAATTAATATGAGCTTATACTCTAACGGTATCTACATAATAAAAATATCTGATCAAAATTCAACTTCTACAAAACGAGTAATAAAGATTAATTAATTTTTAATAAGACCACTTTTTAATTAAAGAATTGTAATTAATACTTAGCCAATAACCTTTCTTTCAATTCTTGTAGATAAATTTGTAAGAATCTCATATGAAATTGTTTCTGCAGATTTTGCAAAATTTTCCGCATTGTTTCTTTTGTCAAATACGATTACTTCATCACCCTCTTCAGCATTAATTCCATTTAAATTTACCATAAAAACATCCATACAAATATTGCCAATTACTTTAGCTTTTTCCCCTTTGATAATTACACTTGCTTTATTTGCAAAAGACCTTGAAATCCCATCTGCGTGTCCAAGTGGGATAATTCCAATCTTAGTATTTTCTCTACAAATATGTGAACGATTATATCCGATGGAATCTCCTTTTTTGGCTTCAATTATTTGAGAAATAATTGACTTTAAAGTATGTACGGGAATGAGGTCATTATTTAAATGATTATTGTATCCATACAGTCCTATTCCAGCTCTAACCATATCAAATTCACATTCTGTAAAATTCAAAATGCCAGAAGTATTTGACATGTGTAATATGGGTTTATAAGATAAGATTGATGTAATATATGTAGTCATTTTTTTGAACAGACTTATTTGTGAATACGTATAGGTTTTTTCGTTTGGATCTTCACTTGCAGCAAGGTGAGAGTAAAGACTTACAAGTTTAATTTTTCCTGCATTTTTTATTTTTTTAAGGGCATCGTTTATTTCACTTTCGCTAAAGCCAACTCTATTTAGGCCCGTGTTTATTTTAAAATGGCAGCGGGTTTCTTTTATACTTTTGTCTTTAATATAATTAATGAAATTTTCAAGAAAATAAAATGAATAGAGGCTAGGCTCCAGCTTGTATGTTATTATTTCTTCAAAGGAATCAACTTGTGGAAGAAGAACTAATATCGGGGTTTTAATTCCAGATTTTCTAAGAGCTACCCCCTCGCTTGCAAAGGCCACAGCAAAATAATCTACATTCAGGGAAACTAATTTTTTTGCAATTTTGACACTATCAGATCCATATCCATTGGCCTTCACTACCGCCATGAATTTTGTTTTAGGCTTTAGTTTGGAAGAAATAACATTGAAGTTGTGTTCAAGGGCCTTGAGATCAATTTCTAAAATAGTTTTTTTCAATCCTTACTTTTTTTGTTCTTTTTTTTAAAATAAGCAGCTCTGCTTAATGGCATATATTCATCGCCCTTCCCAAGCAGGATTCTTTTTTTACTTTTTGTTTTTCTATAACTGTATTGCGCAAGCCCTCCTGTCTTTGGGCATATTGCATGGACCTTTGTTACATATTCAGATGTAGCCATTAGATTAGCCATATTTTTAAAAGGAACCCCTTTGTAATCCATGTCAAGCCCAGCAACAATTACTCTTACTCCGTGATTTGCTAGGTTATTGCAAACCTCTACAATTTCGTCATCAAAAAACTGTGCTTCATCTATTCCAACAACTTTACACGTCTTTGATAATTTATAGATTTCCGACGCACGCTTAATTGTTTTACAATCAATCGTTGTTTCATCGTGTGAAACTACAGTGTTCTTTTTATCCCTTGTATCAAGTGTCGGCTTAAAAATAGTTACATCAAGATTTGCATATTGTGCACGACGTATCCTCCTAATTAATTCTTCTGTTTTTCCAGAAAACATTGAACCGCACACAACCTCAATCCATCCAGTTTGTTTGTCAAAATTTAAGGTGTTTTCAAGAAACATTTTGTAAATTTAAAAAGTTGATAGCTTAATTTATTCTTAAAATTGAATCGAATAAATTTAGTAAAAAACAAGCTTATATTTACCCAACTTGAATTTAATTTAAAGATTTTTTTATGAGTAAGCTATTCATTGTCTCAACCCCAATTGGAAATTTAGGAGATATCACTTTGCGGTCAATTGAAGTACTGAAATCGGCAGATCTTATTTTAGCAGAGGACACAAGGACTTCGTTAAAACTATTAAAACACTATAATATTGAAACAGCTATTGAATCTTTTCACATGCATAATGAGCATAAAAAATTAGAATCTATAATCAATAGGCTTAAAGATAATATTGAAATTGCCTTAATTTCTGACGCAGGTACACCAGGAATTTCAGACCCGGGGTTTTTGTTGGTTCGCGAATGCATAAAGCATGAAGTTGATGTCGAATCTTTACCTGGCCCAACAGCTTTTGTGCCGGCTTTAGTTTGTTCAGGCTTACCTTCTGATAGATTCTCTTTTGAAGGTTTTTTGCCTGTTAAAAAAGGGAGAACCAAACGATTAAAAGAGTTATCTAATGAAAAAAAGACAATGATTTTTTACGAGTCTCCCCACAGGATATTAAAAACGTTAACCGATTTTTCAAATTACTTTAATGACGAAAGTTTAATAAGTGTTTCTAGAGAGTTGACAAAATTATTTGAAGAAACATTTAGGGGTACAATTAAAGAGTCAATCGAACATTTTGAAAAAAACAAACCAAAAGGAGAATTCGTAATTGTCCTTTCACCAAAATAAAAAATATGGATACAAATACAGTTATTACAAATTGGAAAAAGGGAACAACAGAATTTGAATGCATTAATCCAAATGGAGTTTCAACTATTCTTGGAACAAGCGCTGAAGGAGAAGAAAAGATAGCTTCACCTAAGGCAATAATGCTTGGTTCACTTGCTGTTTGCTCAGGCCTTGATGTGGTTGCAATACTTAAAAAAATGAGAGTTGAGCTTGACGATTTTAAGATTAACACAACTGCTTCTTTGACAGATGAGCACCCAAGATTTTATAATAATGTTACAGTTGAATACCATTTTTTCGGGCAAGAATTAGACAATGAAAAAATAGAGAAAGCTGTTGATTTATCTGTAACAAGATATTGTGGAGTAATGGAAATGTTTAGAGGCTTCTCAAAGGTCAAAATAGAAATAAAATATAATTAGAATTGTTAGCTGAAAACCATCAACATATTAACGATACTAGAATAAGTTTTGACGAAGCTAAACATGATTATTTTATAGATGGGAAAAAAGTTAAATTTTCCGTTACAGAAATTATAGATAAATTTTTTCCTGAATTTGATTCAGATTATTGGGCAGAACGTAAAGCAATTGAAAAATTAAATCAAGATCATGTTGAATATGATTCTGAAATATTAAAAGCCACTATAAAACAGATTTTGGACAGCTGGGAAAAAAAGCGAATTGATGCAGCTTCAAAAGGCACCATTCTTCATGAAAAAATTGAAGACTTTTATAATGAAAGGTTTCATAATGATTATCCTCCTGAATTTGAGTACTTCAAAAATTTTCACAATAAATATAAAAAGCTAGAAGCATACAGAACAGAGTGGAGAATATTTGATCAAAGCCTGTCTTTAGCAGGTACAGTAGACATGGTTTACAAAAAAGAAAATGGAGAGCTGTTTATTTTTGATTGGAAAAGAACTTCAAAATTAGTAGATCAAAATAATCACCCTATACTAAAGGACTTTAATTATGGATATGAAGGTTTATCACATGTTGCAGACAATAGCTTTAATAGGTATGCATTACAACAAAATGTTTACAAATTCATGCTTGAAAATTATTATGATAAGAGAATAAGCTCAATGAATCTTTTGGTATTACATCCAAATTATAACAATTATATTCACTTAAAATTACCAGAAATGAAAAAAGAGGCAGAATTTTTGATTGAACAAGCTAAAAAAATAGAAACGTAAATTGACAGAGAAGTTAGATCCATATGCTGCATTACGATTTAAGGAATTTAATATATTTCTTTTAATTCGTTTTATCCTTGTGTTTGGATGGTCTATGCAGTTTATCATTGTGGAGTGGGAGGTATACAGTTTAACAAAAGACCCCTTGTCACTTGGACTCATTGGTTTGGTTGAAGTTATACCCGCCATTTCTACAGCTCTCTTTGCTGGACATATTGTTGACCAACGAGAAAAGAAAATGCTATTTGTTCAGTGCATCGCTGCTTTTTTACTAGTTGCTGTGGGCTATTATTTTATAACAAGTCCATATGTTTATGACAACTATGAAAACTCCCAAATTTTAATAGGGATATATATACTAGTCTTTTTGGGTGGATTTATTAGGGCATTTATCGGCCCGACAATTTTTTCATTAGTAGCGTTAATTGTACCAAAACGCGTTTATCCAAATGCAGCAACTTGGAGCAGTTCAACCTGGCAGCTAGCTGTAGTGCTGGGCCCTGCATTTGCAGGGTTTTCTATTGCATGGATTGGAGTCCATAACTCTATGGGAATAGTTTTAGCAACAATTGTTGTTGGCCTATTTTTAATCGGATTTATAAAAAAGAAACCTATTTTAAATCCTAAGATTGGCGAACCAATATTTCAAAGCTTGAAAGCAGGATTAAACTTTGTATATAAAACAAAGTCTATTTTAGTTGCACTGACTCTTGACATGGTCGCCGTATTATTTGGAGGAGCTATTGCACTGCTGCCAATTTACGCACAAGACATATTAAATGTGGGCGCAGAGGGATTTGGAATTTTGCGTGCTGCACCAGCAGTTGGCTCTGTACTTATGATGATTGCATCTGCACATATCCCGCTTACTGTAAATGCAGGTAAGAAATTGCTCTTTGCAATATTCTGTTTTGGAATTTCTATAATTGTATTTGGAGTTTCTGATATATTCTGGCTATCGGTATTCGCACTATTTATGTATGGACTGACTGACGGAGTTTCAATGATTATTAGACAAACTATTTTACAACTAAAAACACCTGATGAATTTAGAGGACGAGTTGCTTCGGTAAATTCTATTTTTGTTGGTTCATCCAACGAGCTTGGGGCCTTTGAAAGTGGAGCAACAGCAAAATTAATGGGAACAGTTCCTGCAGTTGTTTTCGGAGGAGTAATGACAATACTAACTGTAGGATTTACTGCGATTAAGTTCCCAAAATTTAGAAGTTTAGACTTAACAAAAGACATGAATGAAAATAAATAAGTTAGTTATTTTATTAGTCACTTCACTGTTTTTTTTAAATGCATCTGCATTTAAATCAGACACTCTAAGTCTGGATCAAATTCTCTTAAAGAGCCCACTTATCAATCAGAACAATCCAGCCCTAACAGTTTCAGAAATTTCATATGACGAATATGAAATTAAGCCTGTAAATTTTCAAGACGCAATTGATTTTTCATCAGGTCTTTGGATTACAAATAGTGAAAATCAAGCACAGGATAATCGAATGGCAATAAGAGGTTTTGGTGCTCGCTCAGCTTTTGGAATTAGAGGGTTAAAAATTATTTTAGATGGAATACCCCTTACAACACCAGATGGTCAATCACAAGTAGACAATATTCCTTTTCAGCTAATTGAGAATGTTGAGATAATGAAAAGCTTATCATCCACACGATATGGAAATGCATCAGGGGGGGTAGTAAGTATAAATACCTTTTCTAATCTTAATGACAAGTATATTTTAGAGGCTGGTTATGGAAGTTATGGATATAAAAACACTAAAGGAACATATTCAACAAACAGTGAAAGATCATCAACTATTTTAAACATTTCTCAAGCAGAGAGTGATGGATATAGAGATCATAGCAGTTACTTAAATAAGTCCTTATTTTTTAAGCATGTAAGAAAATTTCAAAACATGAATTTAAAATTTAATTTACTTTATTTTGATAGCCCATATGCTTTTGACCCTGGAGGATTAAATACAGAATCAGTTGAAGAAAAAAGATCACAAGCTAGAGATAGAAATGTGCTTTATAATTCCCAAGAATCAATCAAACAAATTCAAACAGGAGTAGTTTTAGACTGGGACACAAAACTAGGCCAGGTTAATTCAAACGTATATTACAGTAATAGAAATTTTGTTGGATTATTACCCTTCACAAATGGAGGCTATGTTGAATTAAATAGAGATTTTTCTGGAGCAGAAATAAGTATTAAAGATAAATCTCAAAATTTTGAATGGATGTTCGGTACGTCAATTCAAGATCAAAAAGATGATAGAAAAAGATTTGAAAACAATGAGGGTGAAAAAGGAGTCAAAGTAATGGACCAAATAGAATCTTTCAAATCTTATGGAGCATTTGTTTTGGGTTCATATAATAAACCAAAATACAGCATACAAGCTGGGCTTAGATATGACGGGCATGAAATTTCACTGGATGACAATATCGGGATAGACCAGCAATATGTTGATTACTCAAAATCATTAAACGCCTTATCACCTAACCTTGGATTAATATTCCGAGCAAGCAATAAAGGAGAAGTCTATGTCAACTATGGATACGCCTATGAAACACCTTCACTAAGTGAGCTGTCAGCAAACCCAAACGGATCAGGTTTTAACGAAGAACTATCACCAATGATTTCAAAAGGGATAGACATAGGTTTTAGAAGATCTATAGAAGACGTATCTTATAATATAACAGCTTTTTATATCAACACTGAAGATGAAATTGTCAGTTATGAAATTTGGGGCATGAATTATTACAGAAACCTGGGAACTTCAAAAAGATATGGAATTGAACTGGAGGGATCTTATAGGCTAAACAAGCTAAACACTTTTAATGCTTCTTATACTCAGGCAAATTATGAGTTCACAAATCAACTTATTAACGGACAGCTACCTGGTGTGCCAAAATCAAATTTTTTGATTGAATGGATTTTCAATAAAGACACCTTTTATGCAAAGCTTGACCTGAAGTATGCACATTCATTATTTGCAGATGATATGAATCAATTTAGAGTTCCGTCATTCTTTTTATCAAACCTTGCTTTGAAAAACACTTACAGAATAAAAAATTTAGATATTACAGCAGGATTTCAAATACGAAATTTATTTGACGAAAAATATTATGACAATATTCGTCTAAATGCTTTTGGAAACAGGTTTTATGAGCCTGCAAGTTTGAGATCATATATATTTAGCGTATCGACTAATTTTTAATCAAACTTTTTAAGGCATAAGTTTTCTCCGTCGAATTCAGCATAGGTAAAATTTGTAATCCAATCCCCAAGATTTATGTATTTCGACTCTGCTGATAATTCAATATCAACTGGTATATGCGAGTGACCAAAAATAAAATAATCGTAGTGGTTGGCTTCTAGCTTTTTTCTACAGTATTGGGTTAGCCATTGATTTTCAACATCACCGAGATCTTTTTTTGCTGACATTATTTTCTTTTCCCTTGAAAGAAATTGGCCAAGCTTTACACCAATATCAGGATGAATCCACCCAAATAACCACCTGAACAATCGGTTACCGGTAATATACTTTTTCATTAGCTTGTAAGATGTGTCACCAGGTCCTAATCCGTCACCATGCCCAATTAAAAAACTTTTTTCATTGATTATAAACTGTTGAGATTCAGTAATTACTTTTACGCCAAGCTCTAATTGAAAGTAGTCTCTAACCCACATATCATGATTACCTGTAAAGAAATATATAGGTATTCCTGAGTCTGCAATCTCAGCAATTTTTCCTAAAACCCTGACGAAGCCTTTTGGCACAACTGTTTTGTATTCAAACCAAAAATCAAATAAATCACCC
>CACEKJ010000026.1:0-12500 GCA_902560045.1 uncultured Bacteroidota bacterium
TATCAAGTTCTGCTTTAAACTCAGTTAATAATTCTTTATGATGTTTTTTATCAAAGTACCTAAGTGCATTTTGAAGTGAAAGTTTTTTTTCTTCATCAGATAAAATATTTTCACGAATAGGAGCATGATTTACCGATAAATCATATTCCTTAAGTGGAGGTAATATTTTTGGTATACCTTGTGAAATTTCTTTTTTAAAATCCATCTTAGTGTAATTTAGGATTAAATCCATATGGACAATGTTTGCAATTACTTTTGCAGCAATACCCTCTTTTGAGATGATATTTTTCCGTGAAACATTTATAACCGTCTTCGGTCATATAAAAATCTTCATTGTCCATAATAGTAGTGCAATAGTAATACCAAAGATAAATTAAAAGACAATATTTTCGATTATCTTTGTAGGTAGTTATTGTAATGAAAAAACTTCTTTTATACTTAGCTATTATTTTCTTCACATACAGCTGTGGATCAAAAAGGGTTATATATAATAATCAAAATGATAAACCTAAAAAGGAAAAAAAGGTAAAGAGATCCAAGTCAAAAAATAAAAAAGTAAAAAAAGTAGTTTTAGCTCCAAGAATTTCAAACATTGAAGATTATGTTAAGGTTTATTCTGAAATTGCCATGGATGAAATGATTCAATTCGGTATTCCAGCAAGCATAACTTTATCTCAGGGTATTTTAGAATCGGGGATAGGCAAGGGAAGGTTAGCAGTTGAAGCAAATAATCATTTCGGAATTAAATGTCATGATTGGAATGGTAAGAAAATTTATCATGACGATGATGAGGAACAAGAGTGTTTTAGAAAATATGATAATCCTGAGTATTCCTACAGAGACCATTCTCTATTCTTATCCAATAGGGGTAGATATTCATTTCTGTTTGATCTTGAAAGAGATAATTATAAGCAATGGGCCAAGGGGCTAAAAAAAGCAGGATATGCTACTGATCCAAAATATCCTCAGAAATTAATTGACTTAATAGAAAGATATGAGCTTTATAAATATGATAATATTGTATTAAAGAAAAAAAATAAAAAGTATAAAGTCAGAAGAGGGGATACATTATATTCGATTTCCGAAAAATTTAACATGCCAGTTGAGGCATTGGTAAAACTCAATAACTTAAATGGAGATATTCTAAAGGTTGGTCAAACATTGATGATAAAAAAATAATACTCAAGTCATCAACGTTTTGGTGTAATCAATGTAGTGGACCAGTGAGGATTGTTTGATTAAAGCCTGAACCAAAACAATGTTGATGATCTTGAATATTATATATCAAAAGCGAAATTAAGTCAAAAAATAAGCTGTGTAACCTAGTGATTTAATAATAAATTAACAGAGCATTGTTAATAAGATACATTAAAGTCTATCGATAGTTGCAAGAAGTGAGCCTGGATTTCCATTCCAATTAGTTTCAGCTCTAAAGCCATTTTCATTACATATCTTTTTTACCAGATTTTTCATTTGTTCACTGTTACCAGTGATAATTTCAAAATCGTCTTTACCATTATTGTAATTAGTGATTAACCAGTTTGGGAGTATCTCTTCAACCTTTGAATAAGTAAATCCGTGTAAATCAATTTTTAACAAAGTAGATATTACTTAATTTTATGCTGAATGGCCTTAAATCTTTTATATTCTTCTTGAGTAAGAACTTTTAGTAATAAATATTTAGCCTCTTCATTTAGGGCTTCCGTAGCTCCTATAGGAGATGCACCATTTGATGCCATATGCTGAGTTTTTTTCTGCATTGAATAAATTACCCTACAAACAGATTTTATTTTATTTTTATCAAATCCAATCTCTTCAAATAAGTCAAAATTGAGAGCTTTTACGTGATCTATTGACTGATAATTTTGTTTATTTTCTTGCGAAAACAAATTTGCTGAAGAAAATATTAAAATTGTTAATGTTAAAATAAGTTTTTTCATTCTGTGTAAGTTTAATTAAATATAACTATTTTTTTATTGAAATAAATATTTGATTATCTATTTTTTCAACTTTGATCACATCTAGTTTTCGTAATGATTTTACTGTTTTATCCCAAGCTTTATTGCTCAATCCAGATTTGTCTTTTATGTCATTAATTAATTCATTATTAGAATTTAAAAGATCAAAAACCAATTGTTCATTTTCTGAAAGAGAAATCTTTTTCTTTTCTGGCCTCATCTGAGGGAAAAATAAAACTTCCTGAATGGAAGAATTATTTGTCATCAGCATGACAAGTCGATCAATTCCTATACCAATTCCGGAAGTAGGAGGCATTCCATACTCTAAGGCTCTCAGATAATCAAAATCTATAAATTCCCCTGCTTCTAAATCGCCTTTTTTAGAGAGCTCAAGCTGACTTTCAAATCTTTCTTTTTGATCGATTGGATCATTTAGCTCACTATATGCATTAGCTATTTCTTTTCCGTTAACAATCAGTTCAAATCTTTCAGTAAGATTTGAATCATCTCTGTGAATTTTTGTTAATGGACTCATTTCCTTTGGGTAGTCGGTAATGAATGTGGGTTGGATAAAATTTGATTCACATTTATCTCCAAATATGGCATCAATTATTTTACCTTTCCCCATAGTATCGTCAATTTCAACACCAATTTGATCTGCTGTTTTTTTAAGCATTGATTCGTCCATTTTTGACACGTCTATCCCTGTGAATTTTTCGATTGCACCAAAAATTGAAATCCTTTCGTAAGGAGCTTTAAAGTCAATGGATTTTTCACCTACTTTGATATTTGTTTTTCCGTTTGAGTCAAGGGCTACTTTTTCCAATAATTGCTCTGTCATATCCATCATCCAGTGATAATCTTTAAATGAAACATAGAGTTCTAAAATTGTAAATTCTGGATTATGAGTTCTGTCCATTCCTTCATTTCTAAAATCCTTGGCAAATTCATAGACCCCATCAAATCCACCAACGATTAGTCTTTTTAAATACAATTCGTTGGAAATTCTTAGGTATAAAGGAATGTTTAATGCGTTATGATGCGTTAAAAAAGGTCTTGCAATTGCTCCTCCAGGAATTGGTTGTAATATTGGAGTCTCAACTTCAAGATATTCTCTTTTATTTAAAAATTGTCTTATACTGTTAGTGATTAGAGTCCTTTTGACAAATGCTTCTTTAACACCAGAATTAACAATTAGGTCAACATATCTTTGTCTGTATCTTAATTCAGGATCATTAAATTCATCATAAATATTTCCGTCACTGTCTTCCTTTGGAAGTGGTAAAGGTCTAAGTGATTTAGAAAGTAATTTAAAATTTTTAACCAAAACAGTTTTTTCACCCACTTTAGTTTTGAATAGTTCACCTTCAACTCCGATAATATCTCCAATGTCCAAAAGTTTTTTGTAAAGCTCATTATAGGATGTTTTATCTTCTCCGGAACAAATTTCATCCCTATTAAAATAAAGCTGAATCCTTCCTTTGCTGTCTTGAAGCTCAGCAAAACTCGCGTTTCCTTGTATTCTTCTTGACATCAAACGCCCGGCTAGAACTACTTTTGAATTTTCTTTAAAATTATTTTTAATATCAATTGAGTAATCTGAGACAGGATATAATTCAGCAGGATATGGGTTAATCCCAAGAGATTTGATTTTCTCTAATTTTTCTCTTCTTACTTGTTCTTGTTCACTAAGTTCCATTTGATATTATGTGTATTGGAGTTACAAATATACTTTTAATTGAAATAAAAATGAATACAGATTTAATTTTTAAATATAACTATATTTACTCCTTATTTACATATGAGTTTATTTAGAGTCTTTTTATCCATAATATGCCCTCCTTTAGCCATTGCTGATAAAGGATGTGGTTCGGTAATAATTGTTTTTATTTTGTGGCTTTGTGGCTGGGTCCCTGGTGTAATTGCAGCTTTGGTAATTTTGAATAACCCAAAAAATAAATAATGAATAGGAAAATTAAATTTATTGATTTAGGGCTAATGGATTATAAGGAGGCTTGGGATTTTCAACAAAAATTATTTGATGAAATTGTCGAAATAAAGAAAAAAAATAGAAAAGATAGTACAAATAAGAAAACACCAAATTATTTTCTATTAGTTGAACATCCTCATGTTTATACCCTTGGAAAAAGTGGTAATATGTCTAATTTATTAATTGATGAAACGGAGTTAAAAAACAATGATGCTAGCTTTTATAAAATTAACAGAGGAGGTGATATTACTTACCATGGACCTGGACAAATAGTTGGCTACCCAATACTAGATCTGGAAAATTTTTTCACGGACATTCATAAATATCTTAGATTCTTAGAGGAGGTCATAATTTTAACTTTAAAAAATTATGAGATAAAAGGTGAAAGAAACCAGGGAAAAACCGGTGTTTGGATTGACACAAAAACTCCTTTTCCAAGAAAAATATGCGCCATGGGTGTCAGAGCTAGCAGATGGGTTACAATGCATGGATTTGCCTTAAATGCAAATGTTGATCTCAATTATTTTAACAATATTATTCCATGCGGTCTTTCGAATAACATTGTAACATCAATTTCTAAGGAGAAAAAAAGGAAGACGGTTGATGTTTTAAAAATTAAAGAATTATTAAAAAGAAATTTTCTAGATGTATTTCAGGCTGAATTTATATAGACTTTTTATAAAATTTGATTGACTTATTTTCGGTTTTTAATGCAAATTCAAAATAATTTTTGTTTAAATAATAATCTATAAATGATTCACTTTTAATGGGGAATCCATCTATTAAATTTAAATTTTGATCAAATAAATAACCTTCCTTATTTTGATAATCAAAAACACTTATCAATATAAATTCTTCGGAATTATAAATTTTTAAATTGTTATACTTTCCAAATTTTAATTCTGACTTGTTTTTATTACTAAAGAGTGAATTTCCGTTCTTTATAACCATAAAGTTTTCAATGGAAGTGAGGTTCATGTCTGAGCTGTAGGCATCAATAATTTTAACATTTCCCTTTAAATCAACTTCTATAATTTCGTTTTTATCGGTTTGTGTAACAATTGCATTTCCGAATCGGAAAACTTTTTCTGAAGAAAAATCAAATTTAGTCTTTGTTTCTATTCTTGGCCTACCTCTTCGGTTAATAATTTTTAAGTCATTCTTAGTTTTAAAAACAATTAAATCTTTATTTGAAATTCTGAAGTGTTTAGGTGAATTTAAAATTTTATCGTTTTTAATATAATTAAAACCCCTAACTCTATTTCCTTTAGAATCAAACATAAATAATTCATTATTTTGGGTTATTAGAATTCTGTAATTCTTGTTCTTGTCATAATCAAAAACGGAAATAGGTTGAGTTATTATATCATTAAATTTAAGAGGAAACTTACCTACATTTCTACCCTTTCGGTCTATTAAATGAAGTTTATTTTTTGTAGCAAATAAATATTGAAGCTTGCCGTTTTTATAGCTATCAATTTGATGAATTTCATTTAAAACTTGACCCTCGATTTTTTTGCTCCATTCAATTTGGCCAGAACTATTAATGAGATACAAAATATTATTTTCATCTTGAACGATCAATTCGCTTTTTTTATTGATGTGGTTTTTTACAATGATCGGCCCGACAGTAATATTATTTTTTAATTTTGTTTCATACTCAAAATTATCTCTCGAATTTTTTTGATCGTCTTTAAAATCAGAAATTACTCCATTAATTGATGATATTTTATCACTACTCTTTAATTGAAATATTTTAAATTTTTCCAAGTCATTATTAAATCCTAAAAATTGAAAAAGATTTATCGGGTTTTCAATGTTTGAGTTAATTAAATCGAATTCATCTATCAAAATTTGTCCAGGATCAAAGTAAAAATTAATATCAGAGTTTATAATTTCGTCTATGGTTGACTGATTTAAGCTAGGATCTAAAGTCTCAAAATTGTCATCAACTATTCCGTTTAAAAAAATTGCATTATTTGTTGTTTCAACATTTAAATACAAATTTCCTTTTTTTAAGGCTTGGTCTTTATTAAAAAAAACATCGATTAAATCACGACTAATATTGGAATTAAATGAAATACTAAAATTTGTATTTGTTTGATCCAAATTTTTAAATTTCAATGAAAAATTTTCATTTATTTCATTATTTCTTTTTACGTTAGGATTATTTGAAATAACAGAAAAATTCTTTTCATTTATAATAAAAAGGTTATTCAAGCTATCGGTATTTTTTGGATTTCCAATAATATTAAAAACCGTTTCATCCGAGCTGTAAAAACAAATTATTACTTGATCTTTGAATTCTGTTTTTTCAAGAACTGAGATTGCATCAATCAAATATTCTTTTGCATTACTTAACTTATTTAAATATTCGTTATTTATGATGCTATTTTTGAATTTACTAATGTTGTTGATTTTTACAACAACACTTGTGCTTTCAGGAATATAATTGTCTATTCTTGCAGAAGAATCAACGTAATTGTCACATGAAAATATTAGAAAAGCAAATACAATGGCTAAAAGACTCTTTTTCATCTTAGACAAAATTATTGTACTAAATTAAAAATCAATTATTAATTGTTCATCATAAAGTTTGAAACTTTTTCTATGAAATTTTGTTATTCCAAAATCGATAATTGCTTTCTTATGAGTTTTGGTTGGATAACCCTTATTAGTAAGCCATGAATATTCTGGAAATTTATAATGTAATTCCTGCATATAATTATCTCTTGCATTTTTAGCTAGAATGGATGCTGCGGCAATATTCAAATGTTTCTGGTCACCCTTAACTATAGTTTTATGAGGTATGTCGTTGTATTTTTTAAATTTATTTCCATCTACAATTATAAATTCTGGTTTGATCCCTAGTTTATCTAGACATTTATGCATTGCCAGTATCGATGCATTAAGAATATTTATTTCATCTATTTTCTTGGGGTATACATGTGAAATACTAAATGCTACTGAGTCTTTTAAAATGATATTTGTTAAATCTGACCTTTCTTTCATGCTCAATTTTTTTGAGTCATTGATTTTTGCATTTTTGTATCCTGGATTAAAAATTACAGCCGCCGCAGTAACGGGTCCGGCTAAACATCCACGACCTGCTTCGTCTAAACCGCACTCTAATTTATGATCACTATAATTTGACTTTAACATTAAAAATTATGTTAATTATTAATTGATAATTAGTTTCTATTCAATTTTTGTTTAGATATTAGCAATGATGAAAGCACAAAAACTGTTATTTTTATTAGTTGTTTTAAGTTTTATTCACGGGTATTCTCAAGATTCTTCACCTCCACCTGTACCCCTAATGAAAATTAAAGAAGGTGTTAACATACAAAATTCTTCAATCAGAGATTCAATAATGAATAAATTCGGAGGAAAAAGTACAAAATTAAATAAGAATCCTGATGCTAAAATCGAAGATTATTTAATGATAACTCATGATTATGATACAATAGTTGTAGATACAAGTCTGACGATACAGAAATATTATAAGTTAAATTTTTTAAGAAAAGATGATTTTGAGTTAATTCCTTTTTCAAATACCGGAAACGCCTACAATGTTTTGGGTTTTAAATCAAAAGCAACTCAATTTTCTGAAATGGGTGCTAAAAATAAAGCTATCGCATACGACAATGTAGACGATGTTGTATACTATGACTTGCCCACTCCTTTTACAGAACTCATGTACAGATCGGTTTTTGAACAGGGACAGATATTAGATGCTGTTTATTCTGTAAACACATCAAGACAATTTAATTTTACAATCTCCAGAAAAGGTCTCAGGTCATTGGGGAATTATCAGAATTTTATTACAAGTGGTTCTAATTTTAAACTAATCACTAATTATTTTTCAAAAAATAAGAAGTATTTTCTTCGCACACA
The DNA here is from genome assembly GCA_902560045.1 of uncultured Bacteroidota bacterium. Classification (GTDB taxonomy): domain Bacteria; phylum Bacteroidota; class Bacteroidia; order Flavobacteriales; family Flavobacteriaceae; genus MED-G13. The sequence goes on from CACEKJ010000026.1 coordinate 7,846, forward strand.
TTATGCGAATCAAAAATTATTTGCAGAGCAAAATGGGGGTATTACAAATTCTGATATCGAAAATTTTGAAAACGGGGTCAATCAATACTTAGATAGAGGTGTTTTTGATCCAAATTTTGAAAATGCCCATAACGAGTTGTTAGGTAAAAGATTTTATATTGATCAAGTTTATAAATTTCATAAAAACGACACGTTAAATAAAAGCAGGCTAGAAGTTTATAATTCTGTTTTGATTGAGGAAAAGCAATATAAATTTCAGCAGAGTTCTCTTGATGAATTTTTTGGTGAAGGTTTTTCTAGTCAGCAAGTTAATGATAAAACATTTCTGAACACATTCAAAATCAAAGCAGGTCTGAATTTTAAGTCTGATAAACTTGGTGATGTAACTGCCGGCTTAATTTTTAGGGATGAGAAATATTCGTTGCAAAATTTTGAAATTGAAGATTATGTTGACCCCAATCGGTCAATTAATTCTTCAACCGTGTATTTATCTGCGGGTTATTCAAAAAAAATAAAACAAACTCAATTTAATTTTTCATCCAGCAATTATTTGTTTGGAGATTCAGAGTCAAGCTCAATAAAGTCTAATATTGAGCTAGATCTCAAGAAAAAAAATAGCTTAAAAATAGCCCTTTCATTATTAAACTCAACACCAGATTACAATCAATTACTCTTTTCAAGTAACTATGTGAATTACAATTGGGATAATGAATTTCAAAATATAAAGACCAAAGCTTTATCGCTAAATCTCAAATTGGATAAAATAATCAATTTGGATGTAGATTATATGAATATTGCAAACCATATACAATTTGAGCAAATTGAAACAGGTTCAACAGAAAATGGATTCACTTACAGTATCAAACCCATTCAACATGAAAGTTTAATTGATTTATTAAAGATTAAATTAAACAGAAGTGTAAGTTTTGGGAAATTTTCTATTGACTCATCTTTGATATTTCAAAAATCTATTTCAAATGATTTGGTTAATGTGCCCAATATAATTTCTAGAAATACAATTTATTTTAGTTCTGATTTGTTTAAAAAAGCGCTTTATCTTCAGACTGGATTTGGGGTAAAATATTTTTCAAAATTTTACATGAATGGATATGACCCATTACTTTCGGAGTTATACATACAAAGGGTGAAAGAGATTGGAGATTTTCCAATGATAGATTTTTTTATTAATGCTAAAATTCAACAAACTAGATTATATTTTAAGTTTGAGCATTTAAATTCGTCTTTAACGGGTTACAATTTTTATTCTGCACCAAATTATCCATATCGAGATTTTACATTCAGATTTGGGTTGGTTTGGAACTTTTTTATGTAGTTAAGTACTTGATATTAAACTATATCTAAAGTTTCTCTGAAAAATATCTGTAAAATGTTTTGTACATCTCAAAAAGATACTATATTTGCACCCGCTATAAGGCAAAAGAACCTTAAAATCTGATTAAAACTGTTAATAATTAGTTTTTATTTCAGTTTAAATCTTTTGTCAGCAAAAAAAAGGGTTTTATATTTGCACCCCTGCTTTAAATAAAGCAGAGAAAAATTTATGTTCATTAAAATATTGAAATTGATTGACAGCGTAAATTAAAATTTATTTTTAATTACAGAGAATAAACCATCATGAGCAGATAGAATTTAATTTCTTTAGTTGTTAAATAGTATTTAAAATTTAACAATGAAGAGTTTGATCCTGGCTCAGGATGAACGCTAGCGGCAGGCCTAACACATGCAAGTCGAGGGGTAACAGGAAGTGCTTGCACTTCGCTGACGACCGGCGCACGGGTGAGTACCGCGTATACAATCTGCCTCATACTAGGGGATAGCCCGAAGAAATTTGGATTAACACCCTATAGTATCTTTTTAAGGCATCTTATTAAGATTAAAGGTTACGGTATGAGATGAGTATGCGTTCTATTAGCTAGTAGGTGTGGTAACGGCACACCTAGGCTACGATAGATAGGGGCCCTGAGAGGGGGATCCCCCACACTGGTACTGAGACACGGACCAGACTCCTACGGGAGGCAGCAGTGAGGAATATTGGACAATGGGCGAAAGCCTGATCCAGCCATGCCGCGTGCAGGATGACTGCCCTATGGGTTGTAAACTGCTTTTATATAGGAAGAAAAACTTTCTCGTGAGAAAGCTTGACGGTACTATAAGAATAAGGATCGGCTAACTCCGTGCCAGCAGCCGCGGTAATACGGAGGATCCAAGCGTTATCCGGAATCATTGGGTTTAAAGGGTCCGTAGGTGGACAAATAAGTCAGAGGTGAAATCCTGCAGCTCAACTGTAGAACTGCCTTTGATACTGTTTGTCTTGAGTTATTATGAAGTGGTTAGAATGTGTAGTGTAGCGGTGAAATGCATAGATATTACACAGAATACCGATTGCGAAGGCAGATCACTAATAATTAACTGACACTGAGGGACGAAAGCGTGGGTAGCGAACAGGATTAGATACCCTGGTAGTCCACGCCGTAAACGATGGTCACTAGCTGTTTGGACTTCGGTCTGAGTGGCTAAGCGAAAGTGATAAGTGACCCACCTGGGGAGTACGTTCGCAAGAATGAAACTCAAAGGAATTGACGGGGGCCCGCACAAGCGGTGGAGCATGTGGTTTAATTCGATGATACGCGAGGAACCTTACCAGGGCTTAAATGTTAGGTGACAGATCTAGAAATAGATTTTTCTTCGGACACTTAACAAGGTGCTGCATGGTTGTCGTCAGCTCGTGCCGTGAGGTGTCAGGTTAAGTCCTATAACGAGCGCAACCCCTGTTGTTAGTTGCCAGCGAGTAATGTCGGGAACTCTAGCAAGACTGCCAGTGCAAACTGTGAGGAAGGTGGGGATGACGTCAAATCATCACGGCCCTTACGTCCTGGGCTACACACGTGCTACAATGGTAGGTACAGAGAGCAGCCAATGCGCGAGCATGAGCAAATCTATAAAACCTATCTCAGTTCGGATCGGAGTCTGCAACTCGACTCCGTGAAGCTGGAATCGCTAGTAATCGGATATCAGCCATGATCCGGTGAATACGTTCCCGGGCCTTGTACACACCGCCCGTCAAGCCATGGAAGTTGGGAGTGCCTGAAGTCCGTTTCCGCAAGGATCGGCCTAGGGTAAAATCGATAACTAGGGCTAAGTCGTAACAAGGTAGCCGTACCGGAAGGTGCGGCTGGAACACCTCCTTTCTAGAGAAAGACGACTAAAGTTTCTTAAACTATCTGATCAAATAGTTTATTCTCAACGCTGTTAATTATAATCATATAAAGTGGAGTCTCATAGCTCAGCTGGTTAGAGCGCTACACTGATAATGTAGAGGTCGGCAGTTCAAGTCTGCCTGAGACTACTACGTTTAGTTTATTACTAAATAAAAATGAGGATTTTAGTAGCTGAGATTTTATTCTAAAAACTCATTATATGGGGGATTAGCTCAGCTGGCTAGAGCGCTAGATTTGCATTCTAGAGGTCGTGGGTTCGACTCCCACATTCTCCACAATCAGCTTTATGCTGAAAATGTTCTTTGACATATTGAAAAAAATACATGAAATTAAAAATTTCTAAACAAATCTAAATTTAATTAATTAGTTAATTAATTGAGTTTACGAGCAATATAATTTATAACTCATAAAAATACAAAAGTTACAATAAGCTATTTAAGAGCGTAAGGTGGATGCCTTGGCTCTCAGAGGCGATGAAGGACGTGATAAGCTGCGATAAGCTACGGGGATTGGCACACACAATTTGATCCGTAGATTTCCGAATGGGGCAACCCACTATATTGAAGATATAGTATCCGTTAAGGAAGCAAACCCAGGGAACTGAAACATCTAAGTACCTGGAGGAATAGAAAACAAAAGTGATTCCGCTAGTAGTGGCGAGCGAACGCGGAACAGCCCAAACCAAAATTGTTTCGGCAATTTTGGGGTTGTAGGACCACGACATTGAATGTTTAATGAATTAGAATTCTTTGGAAAAAGAAACCATAGAGGGTGATAGTCCCGTATAAGTAAAGAGAATTATTCATAGTGGTATCCTGAGTAGCGCGGGACACGTGTAATCCTGTGTGAATCTGGCGGGACCATCCGCTAAGGCTAAATACTCCTGAGAGACCGATAGTGAACTAGTACCGTGAGGGAAAGGTGAAAAGAACCTTGAATAAAGGAGTGAAATAGACCCTGAAACCTTACGCTTACAAGCGGTCGGAGCCATTCGTGGTGACGGCGTGCCTTTTGCATAATGAGCCTACGAGTTACCGTTTCTAGCAAGGTTAAGTACTTAAGGTATGGATCCGTAGCGAAAGCGAGTCTGAATAGGGCGCTTTAGTTAGTGGCGGTAGACGCGAAACCGTGTGATCTACCCATGGGCAGGGTGAAGCTATAGTAACATATAGTGGAGGCCCGAACCCGTTGACGTTGAAAAGTCTTGGGATGACCTGTGGGTAGGGGTGAAAGGCCAATCAAACTCGGAAATAGCTCGTACTCCCCGAAATGCATTTAGGTGCAGCGTTGATTTAGTTTTATAGAGGTAGAGCACTGATTGGATGCGGGGGTTTCACCACCTACCAATTCCTGACAAACTCCGAATGCTATAAAATGATGATCAGCAGTGAGGGCATGGGTGCTAAGGTCCATGTC
>CACEKJ010000027.1 GCA_902560045.1 uncultured Bacteroidota bacterium
TAATCGAAGATATTCGCTGAGCTAAAAAGGCATTAGCAGTTAATTTTGATAATTCTGAAGACCATAAGTTAGTCGTTAGAATATTATCTTTGGGAACCCAGGAAGAATAAATTTTTACCAAAGATTCGATAGCTTTTTTACCTTCAATTGTGTTTTCGCCACCAATTAATACTCTGTCAGGAATTTCTAAATCTCTCATAGCAGTTCCTTCAGCTAAAAATTCTGGATTGGAAAGTATTTGAAAAAGACACTAACGACACAAGGGAATCTGCTGCAATCTATGTTTCTGATAATTTAATTAATAATAGTATTAGAATTGATGTATATGACCCAAAGGTTAACAAAGATCAGATTGATTTTGACTTATCATATTTGAATGAAAATTATGATAAATCATTGGTAAAATTTATTGAAGATCCTATTTCAAAGATTTCTAGTTATAGTTTAATTGGTATTATGACTGAGTGGGATGAATTTAAAAATTATGATTGGGAAAATATTTATAAGTATATGAGAAAACCCGCGTATATATTTGATGGAAGAAATATTTTGGACAAGGACAAATTAAAATCTATTGGTTTTAAATATGTAGGACTAGGAAGATGAAATCAAAGAAAAACATTTTGATTACAGGCGGTGCTGGTTTTATCGGATCTCACTTGTGTAGAGCACTAATCAACTTAGGACATAATATTATTTGTTTAGATAATTTATTTACTGGTTCAAAAGATAATATTTTTAACTTAATTGATAATCCAAATTTTGAATTTGTTAATCATGATATAACAGAACCTTATTTTAGGGATGATATTGACGAAATATATAATTTAGCCTGCCCTGCCTCGCCTATACATTATCAATTTAACCCTATTAAAACCATAAAAACATGTACAATTGGTGTTATCAACATGCTTGGTCTAGCAAAAAAAAATAATGCAAAAATTTTACAAGCAAGTACAAGTGAAGTATATGGAGACCCTGAAATTCATCCCCAACCGGAAGACTATAAAGGAAATGTAAATCCAATTGGGCTTAGATCTTGCTATGACGAAGGTAAAAGATGTTCCGAAACATTATTTATGGATTATCATCGAGAACATAAATTAAATATTAAAATTGTAAGAATATTTAATACATATGGTCCAAATATGGCAGCTAATGACGGTAGAGTTGTTTCTAATTTTATTAACCAAGCTATAAATAATAAAGATTTAACCGTATATGGAGACGGAAGTCAAACTAGAAGTTTTCAATATATTGATGATTTGATAGACGGAATGATTAAAATGATGGAGACTGAAAAGGGTTTTATAGGGCCTGTTAATCTTGGTAATCCAAATGAAATTTCAATGAATGAATTAGTATCAAAAGTGCTAAAATTAACCCAGTCTAATTCTAGAGTTATATTTATGGATTTGCCTGAAGATGACCCCAAGAGAAGAAAACCGGATATTTCATTGGGTATTAAAAAGCTAAATTGGATCCCAGGATATGATTTAGATAAGGGTCTAGAAGATACAATTAAATATTTTAAATTAATTAATCTTTGTGAATAAGAGAATGATTTGCATTGACGGTCAAGAAAAATGTAAAAATAATTAATGAAAGAAGTTGCAATAATTGGTGGTGGAATATTAGGCTTAGCAATTGGCTATGAACTGAGTATTTCTCATCCTAATTTAAACTTAAAACTATTTGAAAAAGATGATGCTTTAGGTATGCACCAATCTGGTAATAATAGTGGCGTACTTCATTGTGGATTATATTATCAGCCCGGCTCATTAAAGGCAAAGTTGGCAGTAGATGGAATTCGTCAAATGATTGCTTTTTGTAAAAAAAATCATATCAACCATGATGTTTGTGGTAAGATTGTCGTTGCATCAGACGAAAAAGAGATAGGCTCATTGGATAATCTAGCTAATCGTGGAGCAAAAAATGGATTAAAAGGATTGAAATTTCTCAATTCAGAGGAGCTGAATAAACGTGAACCAAATGTCAGAGCAAAAAAAACACTGTTGGTACCAGAAGAAGGCATTGTTGATTATAAGCAAGTGATGGAGGTGATGGCTAATTATATTTTAAACTCAGGTGGTAGAATTTACACAAATAATAAAGTGCTTGGGCTTAGCGCTTCTAACGAAAAGTCAACTATAATAAAGTCAGAAAAAAATGAGCAAGCTTTTGATTTAGTAATCAACTGCTCAGGACTATTCTCCGACAGAACCTATACCAGTTTGACATTTAAAAAGAGTCCTATTAAAATTGTTCCTTTTAGAGGAGAGTACATGCATATTGCTGATGAGTACAAACATATGGTTAATCATCTTATCTACCCTGTTCCTGACCCTAAATATCCTTTTTTAGGTGTTCATTTCACAAGAATGATTAATGGGGGAAGAGAAGTTGGACCAAATGCAGTCTTGGCATTAAAGAGAGAGGGCTATAAAAACACTGATTTTTCTTTAAACGATACTTTTGACTCTTTGACCTACAAAGGATTTCTTAATTTTTTTGCTAAGAATTCGAGTTTTGCCATTGGTGAATTTTTAAGTTCTTTTTCAAAAAGCGCTTTTGTTGCTAAATCTAAAAAACTAATTCCAGATGTTGAAGAATACATGTTCGTAAAAGGTGGTACTGCTGGCGTTAGGGCTCAAGCAATTAGCCCAAAAGGAGAATTAATCATGGATTTTAATATCATTAAAGAAAACAATCAAATACATGTGCTTAATGCACCTTCACCTGGAGCTACGGCGTCATTGTCCATAGCCAAATACATTATTGAAAATTATATTTAAAACGTAGCAATGAAACAAAAAGATTATAAAATTGCAATTATAGGCCTCGGATATGTTGGTCTACCTCTAGCAGTTGCTTTTGCTGAGAAGTACAAAGTGATTGGATTTGACATTAATGATGCACGGGTTAACCAACTAAATACTGGCCATGACTCTACATTAGAGATAGAGGACCAAAAATTAAAATCTACATTGGATATTGATAATTCAAGAAATATAGGGCTATTCATCACATCAGATAAAAAGGTTCTCAAAGACTGTAATTTTTATATTGTTACGGTTCCAACACCAACTGATAAACATAATCGACCGGTTTTAACGCCAATGATAAAGGCGAGTGAGACAATAGCAAATTTTCTAAAAAGAGATGATATTGTAATCTATGAGTCAACAGTTTATCCTGGTGTGACTGAAGATGAAATGGTACCTGTACTTGAACGCGTAAGTGGCTTAAAATATAATGAAGATTTTTATTGTGGTTACTCGCCAGAACGAATTAATCCTGGAGATAAAGAACATACAGTGACTAAAATTCTGAAAGTAACCAGTGGATCTACAGCTAAAATAGCCACAGTAGTTGATGAATTGTATAAGTCAATTATAACTGCAGGAACGCATAAAGCCTCTAGCATTAAAGTAGCTGAAGCTGCTAAAGTGATTGAAAATGCACAAAGAGATATTAATATAGCCTTTGTAAATGAACTAAGCAAAATATTCAATTTGATTGGTGTTGATACAAATGAGGTACTAGAAGCAGCTGGTACTAAATGGAACTTTTTGAAATTCAAACCTGGTTTAGTTGGTGGGCATTGTATTGGAGTTGATCCTTATTATTTAGCACTAAAAGCACAAGAAGTAGGTTACCATCCAGAAATTATTCTTGCTGGTCGACGGTTAAATGACTCAATGGGTAAACATGTGGCAACAGAAGTTGTGAAATTGATGATGCAAAAAGATCTAAAAGTTATTGGCTCCAAAGTGTTATTACTAGGATTTACCTTCAAAGAGGATTGTCCAGATACACGAAATACTCGTGTTATAGATATTTATAATGAGTTAGTAAACTTTGATATCCAGGTTGATGTCTATGATCCATGGGTAGATCAAAACGAAGTAAAGGGTGAATATGATATCGAAGTAGATACTAAATTACCGTCAGGCCCTTTTGCAGCTGTAATTTTAGCAGTTGCGCATAAAGAGTTTTTGTCATTAGATGTTCGATCGTTTACTCCTAACGGAATCATTTATGATGTCAAAGGTATACTTCCAAAAGAAATTATAGATTCAAGATTATAAATTATGTTTAACAAGAAATTATATAATACAACTTATCACGATATTGATTTATCAAAATATTCTTTTTTAATAACGGGAGGTGCAGGATTTATAGGTTCAAATATTGTTGAATATTTATTGAAATATAATGCTGGTCATGTTAGAGTTCTTGACAATCTTTCAAATGGCTATTTTGAAAATATTAAAGACTTCATAGAACTGCCAAATTTTGAATTTATTGAAGGTGATATACGTGATTTAGAAACGTGCAGGCAAGTGGTTAAAGGAATTGATTATATCTCCCACCAAGCAGCTTTAGGAAGTGTTCCAAGAAGTATATCAGATCCGATTGCTTCAAATGAAGTAAACATTTCCGGTTTTTTAAATATTTTAACGGTGGCTAAAGATTCATCAACATTGAAACGATTGGTTTATGCTGCAAGTAGTTCTACTTATGGTGACAGTCCTGATCTACCAAAGGTTGAAGGCTATGAGGGGAAACCTTTGTCCCCCTACGCAGTGACTAAATTGGTAAACGAATTGTATGCAGAGGTTTACAGTAAAGTATATGGTTTTCATTCCATAGGTTTAAGATACTTTAATATTTTTGGGCCCAAACAAAATCCAAATAACCCATATGCTGCCGTCATCCCAATTTTTTGTAAGGCTTTCATTGAAGATCTTTCGCCATTAATCAACGGGGATGGAGGAACTAGCAGAGATTTTACATTTGTTGAAAATGCAGTGCAAGCAAACATTAAAGCAATGCTAATCCCACCGTTGGTGAAGCATGAAGTAATGAACGTTGCTTGTGGGGATCAAATTACTTTAAATCAGATGGTTGATATATTGCAGGATATAAGCTTCAAAAGTATAAAATCACTTTACGGTCCGGAACGCTTGGGAGATGTACGCCACTCAAAGGCCAATATTTCGAAAATCCAAAATGGATTAGGTTATCAACCTATCATTCGTTTTAGAGAAGGATTGGAGATTGTTTATAGCTGGTACAAAGAAAAATACAAAAATTAAAATAATTTTAATCTAAAAATACAAATATGAAAAACGTTTTATTAATCGGAGGTGCTGGATATGTAGGCTCTGTCATCACTTCGCATTTCCTAAAATTGGGATATAAGGTAAGAGTTTTAGATAAATTTGTCTATGAAAATCAAAATGCTATTCAAGCTTATCTTGGTGATGATAATTACGAGTTTATCTATGGTGATTTGAGCGACAGGAACACTCTTGAAACAGTTTCTGAGGGTATTAATAATGTAGTTATTTTAGGTGGATTGGTTGGTGACCCCATTACCAAAAAATATCCTGAATTATCAACTACCATCAATAATATAGGCATAAGAACTTGTATTGATTTCTTTGATGATAAAAAGATTGAGAAACTCATTTTTATTTCCACATGTTCAAATTATGGGTTGATTAAAGAAGATCAGCTGGCCGATGAAGATTTTGAACTCAACCCTCTATCACTATACGCAAGTGCCAAAGTTGAAGCAGAACTACACTTGCTCTCAAAAAAAGGAAAAGTGAATTATACTGGTACTGTACTTAGATTTGCAACAGCCTTTGGTTTATCACCCAGAATGAGATTTGATCTTAGTGTTAGTGAATTTGTTCGTGATTTATATTTTGGTGAAGAGTTACTTGTGTTTGATGAGCACACTTGGAGACCTTATTGTCATGTTAGAGATTTTGCGAGATTAATTGATTTAGTTATCGATGCCGATTCTCAAAAGGTCTATTTTGAAGTGTTTAATGCCGGTGGAGAGACTAATAACTTCACTAAGAAAATGATAGTAGATACTATCGCATCATACATACCTGAAGCAAAAATTAAATACGTAGCAAACGGAAGTGACCCAAGGAATTATAAAGTTTCCTTCAATAAAGTGAAAGAAACGCTTGGTTTTGAACCCAAATACAAAGTAAAAGATGGTATTGAAGAATTAATTAATGCTTTAAAAGTGGGGGTTTACAGTGATTCGTTACAACATAAGGAAAATTACGGAAATTATGAGGTTAATTATTAAACAACTAAACATATGAATTTTAAAATTCCACTTTTTGATTTAAATTTTGATGAAAGAGAATCAGAGGCGGCTCTTGAAACGATTAAGTCAAAATGGATATCCACCGGACCTAAAACCACAGCTTTTGAAACCAAGTTTGCAGGACTTTTAAATGCAAGCCATGCGGTAGCTCTTAGTAATTGTACAGTTGCATTACATTTGTCTATGAAGTTAGTTGGAGTAAATGCTGGTGATGAAGTTATTTGTCCATCACTTACGTTTGTAGCTACCTGTAATGCAATTCGTTATCAAGGCGCTATACCTGTATTTGCCGATATTGAAAGTCTTGAACGTCCGGTAATTTGTCCGAAAGATATTGAGTCTAAAATTACAAGCAAAACTAAGGCAATTGTTGTAATGCATTATGCTGGTTTTCCTTGTGAAATGGATTCTATCATGAAAATTGCAAGCAAATACGACCTTAAAGTAATCGAAGATGCTTGTCACGCACCTTTAACAGAATATAAAGGACTAAAAATGGGTACTATAGGCGATATCGGTTGTTTTAGTTTTTTTTCCAATAAGAATATAAGCACAGGAGAGGGTGGGATGTTGGTCACAAATAAGCTGGAGTATTTTGAGAAAGCGAAATTATTGCGTTCACATGGGATGACGAGTTTGTCATATGAACGTTCAAAAGGACACGCAAACACTTATGATGTGGTTGATTTTGGATATAACTACAGAATGGATGATATACGGGCTAGTATCGGAATTATTCAATTAGATAAAATTCATCATGATCTGGAGAAACGTGCAGCAGTACGCAGCATATATTTGGATAAACTCAAGAAATTGGATAATATAATCATTCCGTTTGTCAATCATAAGGAGTTCAGTTCAAATTATATTTTCCCAATTGTGCTAAAGAACGTGGACGAATTGGAAAGGGATGAAGTAAGAAAAAAATTAGCTGCAAATGGTGTTCAAACAAGTATGCATTATCCAGCTGTTCACCGTTTTTCTGTGTACAGTGAATTTTACAAGGAATTACCTAAAACAGATTTGATGATTCAGTCCATGATTACATTGCCTATGTATGGAGGACTTACAGAATCAGATATCCAATACGTAGTTAAACATTTAGCTTAAAACATGGAGTTCAAAATTGTTCTAATTGGTGGATTTTCTGAAATAATTGAGCTCTGTAAGGAGTTGGATTATTGTGAAATTTCTGTCATCGACAAAGCTGATGTTGGCATGGGGACAATATTTCTTGGAACAGACGAGTCTGTTCAGGAAACAATTCATAAAATTGTGGATGCAGATTTTTGTATTACACCTGATATACCCAGAATCAGGGAAAAAATTTATCACTTTTACAGTAAACATAATATTACTTACCCGTCGCTGATATCACGAAATGCACATATTTCCCTCAGTGCACAAGTTGGACGGGGAACAGTCGTTCAATATGGTTGTTTTGTGTCTTCCAATGTTGTAATCGGAACATTTGTTAAACTTAATGTGAACGCATGTGTGATGCACGATTCTGTTATCGGGGACTTCTCTACTTTGGCACCTTCATGTACCATATTAGGAAAGGTTACCATCGGTAAATATTGTTATATTGGTACTTCAGTAACAATTCTACCGGGGTTATCTATTTCTGATGATGTTACCATAGGTGCAGGTTCGGTGGTTACCAAAAATATAACTCAACCTGGCGTTTACATTGGTGTTCCTGCCGTTAAAATTAAATAAGCACTATGACAATTGAAGAAAAATACCGCTTTGCAGACTTTACACTGCCGAATTATAAAAACATTTTAAAACTTGCAATTAATACGGGTTATCGTTTTACTTTATTTGATACTTTTTTTGAATATTCTAATCAAAGCATTATACTGAGACATGATTTAGAATTTTCTGTGCCAATAGCTCTTGAAATGGCAAAAATTGAACATCAATTGGGGATAAAATCTACTTATTTTGTTCAGTTGCATGGAGATTTTTATAATGCTCTGGAAATGAAAACATATAATACCATCAAAGAGATTGAGTCATTAGGCCATGAAATTGCACTTCACTTTGATTCCCATTTCTGGGGTATTACGGACACTCAGCAGTTGGAAAAATTCCTACTGATAGATAAGGACACATTCGCTAAATACTTCGGCAAAGTGCCACGTTTATTCTCTTTTCACAATAACAATGCATTTACATTGAATTGTGAAAATGACAGCTATGCAGGCATGCACAATGTGTATGCAACAAAATATAAAAACGAGTATGGTTATTGTGCGGATTCAACAGGATTTTGGCGTTATGAGATACTGCAGAACAGGATTAGCGAGGCAAAGGACAATGTTTTACAAGTTTTGATACATGATGCCATGTGGCAAGATGTTGCTTTACCACCGAGGAGAAGAGTATACAAGACAATAGACGAGCATGCATCTTTAATGAAAAAAAGTTATGATGAAACCCTTGTGAAATTTGGAGCAAAAAATATTGACTGGGAAGGAGAAGTTTAAGGCATCTTCATAGTGATGTTAAGTTCGCCTTTTAAATTAAAATATAAAAATTAAGATTTAAAAGCCCAAAAGTTTATGAATTATGAAAAAATTATATTTAAAGGACATCCAACCTTTTTTGGATAAAAATTTTGTTTTAGTGGGCAATGAAAATTTCTACTTCACTAATATACAAGCTGCTGAAAATGTAAATAAAGAAACACTTGATTGGGTTAATCCGATAAAAAACAATAAGTTACATTATATACTTAACTCACCGGCACCCGTTATTTTATGTGAGAAAAACATTCAAGATACTATTCCTGTACAGACTAATAAATGTCTAATATTTGTTGAAAATCCTAAAATGACATTTTTAAGAATTGCTAATAAATTGTTTTTAAAATCATCCTTTGATGGAATTAATAAGTTAGCAGTGATTCATTGTGAAGCAGAGATAGCTACTAACATTCACATTGGGCCCAATACATATGTGGGTAAATGCAAAATCGGAGCTGGTTCAGTTATTCATGGCAATTGTTATTTATATGATAATGTGACTGTAGGTGAGAATGTAGTTATACACGCAAATACAGTAATTGGTGCTGACGGATTTGGGTACCAACGCAATGAGGATGGATCATTTGAGAAGTTTCCACACATTGGCGGTGTAATAATTGAAGATGATGTTGAGATTGGAGCCAATACCTGTATTGACAGGGGTGCGTTGGGAAATACTATTATCAAGAAAGGTGCTAAAATTGATAATCTTGTACATATTGCACACAATGTAGTAATCGGTCGAAATACCGCTGTAATTGCCAATACCATGATAGGTGGCAGTGTTACTGTTGGTGAAAACACCTGGATTGCTCCTTCAGCATCCATACGTGACCAAGTGAAAATTGGCAATAATGTAACTATCGGAATGTCTTCTTTAGTTACAAAGAGTATTCCGGATGATGAAGTTTGGATAGGAAGTCCTGCTAAAAAATTACGTTAAATAATTAATTATATATGAGAGATAAAGAATTGTTATCAGAAATAATCATTAGTGATTCAACTTCATTGATGAATGCAATGCGAAAGATGGACGAAATCGGTAGAAAATTGCTTATCGTTGTTAAAGACGCACGTTTCCTTTCGCTAATTTCATTGGGAGATATTCAACGGGCAATTATCAAAAATATTGATTTGAATTTACCAGTTTCGGTTATCAGTCGCAAAATTAATATTATTGGTAACCCAGAAAATTCCACAGATGAAATCAGGCAAATGATGGTTAGTATAAGGGCCGAATTTTTACCGATTATTGACCCAAAAGGTAACATTGTTAAAGTTTATTTTTGGAATGATTTTTTTGACACTCATTCCATTGCGAATAAAGTTCCACTAATTAATAAAGTGATAATCATGGCTGGTGGTTTGGGTACAAGGGTTCAGCCATTTACAAATGTGATTCCAAAGCCACTTCTTCCAGTAAACGGTAGGAGTTTTTTGGAAGAAATCATCCACAGGTTTGCATTTTATTCAATAAAGGATTTTTATATATCGATAAACTATAAAGCTGATTTGATTAAATTTTATATGAATAGCTTGAATTTGCCATTTAATATTAATTTCTTTACTGAAGAAACTCCAAGAGGAACTATAGGTAGTGTTGCGGGTTTGAAAGGTTGTTTTAATGAGCCTTTTTTTGTATCAAACTGTGATATTTTGATTGACACTGACTATAGTGAGATTGTAAATTACCATACACTCAACAAGTTTGACATAACCTTAGTTGCTGCTGTCCTCTCGAATAAATCAGAATACGGAACTTTAACCACAGGTGAAATGGGAGAACTAATTTCACTGGAAGAAAAGCCGAATATCAACTATAAAATTAACACAGGAATGTACTTAATTGAACCCGGTTTAATAGATCTTATTCCGACAGAAGGTATATTTCATGTAACCGACCTTATCGAGCTTGTTAAAAATAAGGGGGGTAGAGTAGGTGTATTCCCTGTATCCGAACGTAGCTGGAGAGACTATGGAACGTTGAATGCATTTATTAATCAGACGATAAAAAACTCATGAGATTACGCGTTCTGTATATCGGAATCAATAGGTCATATGTCAATCCAACTACTGATAATATTCTTAACGGTATAAGTGAATTTACAGACTTTTATCGTTATGGACCAGGCTTTATTTCGGAAAAGGTATTAGAAGGAGGTATAGAGGAGTTTGTGCAGAAAAACGGCAAATTTGATTTATTTCTTACAGACAGCATGATAATGGAGGTAGAGGATTTTATCAATAATCCGTATCTTTTTGAGAACGAAACTATTTATTTCAAAAAGCGATTATATTATAAATTTGCAAAAGCTCTCAAGAAATACTTCGTAAACTTAAATCAAACAAAAATTTTTATTGCAAACTGGGATTATTACATTGTGTCTGAAAAACAAGTTGAGTATTTAATCAATGACCCAAATTTATTGGTGATATCTAATGTTGATAAGAATTTAAGTTTTTCTGTCGAAGAGGTAAACCAAATTGGGAATAAAATGATTAAAGATATCTTGAAGGAATATCCCAATAGAAATAGTGTTTGGCATAAATTTGTAACTGATTATCCACATAAAATTATTTCTGTACCAAATGTCGTAGGTCGCCATAATTTTGTGTATACACCTCTTTCAGATCGGAATTATCGTTTCTGTGTCCCTGGATTTCCCTATGCGGAGCGAATTTGTGCAAGGAAGCTATATAATAAATCTGAAAAAATCTTTCACTTTAGAATGGAACTCCTGTTTTTTATTGAAAAAATATCTCGCAAACTCCATTTACCTAGACCTTACAATTGGGGACAGAAGCAAATCGAAAGATTATTCTTCAGGGTAAGTAATTCACGAATTTGCTTTACATCTGGAGCTGTCACTCGAACTCCGATTGCTAAGTATTTTGAAATTCCAGCAAGCGGTAGCGTTTTGGTTTGTCAAAAGTTTGCGGGTTTTGAAAATCTTGGTTTTCAAAATGGGGTAAATTGCTTTGTTGCTGAAGATATTCTTGAGCTTGAATCAATAATTGAGAATTACAGTTTAGAAGAGTACCAAAAGATCGCTGATGCGGGTCGAAATCTTATATGGAGATTTCATTCTGATGTACCTCGAACAGCTCAATTATCAGCATGTTTTGAGCGAATATCTTTGGGTCAATTTAACGGTTCCTTTTGGAAAGATGGAAAATATATAATAAGATGAGTGTAAAAAAAAATATAATTGCAAACTACTCCGGAAATATATTTATGCTCATTATAAATATATTACTGGTCCCATTGTACCTAAAATATTTAAGTGTTGAAGAGTATGGGATAATAACTTTTTTTGCTTCATTAATGTCTGTGTTTGTGATACTTGACATTGGACTTGGGTTGACCATCAATAAGGAAGTAGCTACTTCTCAGGCCGAAGAAAAAAAATTAAATTCAACAAGTGATATAATTAGATCATTTGAAATAGTTTACTGGTCTATGGCATTATTAATTGGCCTTATTCTTTTTGCGTTTTCGGAGTGGATTGCTGTTTCTTGGCTAAATGTTGAGTATATAAAAAAAGATGATTTGACTCTTATTGTTTCTTTGATGGGATTGGCTTTAATATTTAGATGGCCAATTAGCTTTTATGAAAATGTTTTATCAGGATTTCAAAAAATGGTAAAAATAAATACTATTAAAATAATCATTGGTATTTTTAATTTTGGTTTTTTATTTTTTTTATTCAGTTTTTTCAATTTAGAAATTAAAGGTTATTTTTTGTTTTTAGGATTGGTTTATTTTATCCAAACAGGATTATTGACTTCTACTGTTTGGAAAGTAAAGAATTTAACTTTCTCAAAAGCTAAATTTTATTTAAGTATTTTAAAAAGAAATAAAAGTTATATTCTTGGTATTGGAATATATTCAGTCTCAGGCACATTATATGTTGCAATAGATAGATTTGTAATATCAAATTTTTTTTTAACATCTGAGCTAGCTTATTATTCTTTAGCCAGCATGGCATCTTTAAGTCTTTTTCAATTAGTATACCCCATTTCCGCTGCTCTATTTCCAAAATTTGTTGAAAATAATACCAAAGGAAAAAATGAAGAATCTTTATTTGTTTTTAGAAAAGGATATCAGTTATGTATGGTTCTTGTCTTTAGTTTTTCTTCTATATTATTCATCTTTCAAGAGAGCATTTTTATATTCTGGACTCAAAATGAGCTGGTAACTTCTAAAAGCTTAGTTTTTTTGAATCCCGTATTATTAGGTACTGTTTTTTATACTCTTCATATTTTGATAATTTCAATTTACACAGCATTAGGTAAAACTAAGGAAATCAATATTTTATACTTGTTTGTGTTTTTTTTATTTTTTGGTTTAATATTATTTTTTTCATTCAGACAAAATATGCTTTTTATAGCATATTCTTGGTGTTTTTCAAACGCAGTATTATTAATTTTAACATTTCTATTAGCGATTAGATTATTTAGTTTTAATGCTTTCGTTTTAATTTTTAAAGAGGATATAATTTTACCATTCTCAATTTATGCTATTATAGTTTTTATTAGTTCTATTATTGAATTACCTCAAATGACATTAATAGGTTTGATAATAATAATAATGTTGAGCTTAGCATTTCTTTTAGCTATTTTTACTGGGTGCTCTCATCTTATCAGAAATATTATATTATCAAAAATTAAACAGATTATTCATTTTTGATTGCTTTTGTTGAAATGAAAAATAAATTTTTATTATGAATATGTTTTGGAATTTAGAAAAAATCCGTTGTTTTTTTATTGTATTTTTTT
>CACEKJ010000028.1 GCA_902560045.1 uncultured Bacteroidota bacterium
ATTCTCGTAAGTTGGGGTAACCTCTATTGTTGCAATCAATGCGCTTGTTGTATCGTTTGTCACAGTAAATGAAGGAATGTCTCCAACTCCGTTTGCAGCCAAGCCAATATCTGTATTGTCATTGGTCCACTCATATGTGGTAGTACCACCTGTATTAAGGGTGGAAAATATAATAGTTTCCAATTCTTCTCCTTCGCATAATGTAATGTTTTCCGTTGGCTCAATCTGAGCAATTGGATTTACAGTGATTGTAAAGGTCTCTGGCTCCCCAGAATTACTATCATCACCATTTGTAAAAGTTGGAATAACGGTTACTGTTGTAACAATTGGACTATTACTTAGTGTATTATTCGCGGTAAATTCGATATCGCCTGAACCTGAATCTTCCAACCCTGTTTCGGAATTTGTACTAGTCCACTCATAGGAATTGTCTCCACCGGTATTTGAACTTGTAAAAGGAATTTGAACTAAATCACCATCATTATAAACTAGATCATCAATTTCATTTACTTGGGCATCAGGATTAACTGTAATGGTAAAAGTCTCTGAATCTCCAGAACATATGACCCCATTTTCCTCAAGAATTGGCGTAACTTCAATTGTACCAGTAATTGGAATATCTCCATCGTTAATAGCGGTAAACTCGGGAATAATTTCATTTCCGCTATCAACCAATCCTATGTCCGTATTATCATTAGTCCACTCATAGGTCGTTGTTCCTCCTGTATTTACTGTAGTAAATTCAATCAGACCAATTAATGTACCATTTGAAACGTTAATGTCATCGATATTGTCAACTTGAGCTGAAGGATTTACAGTTATGCTAAAATTAATTGGGTCTCCCTCGTTAGAATTGTCTCCATTGGTAAATGTTGGAGTTACAGTTATATTTGCTGTAATTGACTCCTCAGAATTATTTGTAACAATAAAATCTAAATTACCCGATCCTTCATCTGCAAGACCGATATCAGTGTTATCATTTGTCCACAAATAGGAGATTTCTCCTCCTGTAACTATCGAAGTAAATTCAACAACTAAATTATCTCCATCACATAATATTTCGTCATCAACTGAGTTAACCTGTGCTAATGGATTTACAGTTATCGTATAGTCAACAGGTATTCCATCACAATCAGAAGTGTCGCCTGATGCAACCGCTGTATAAATAACAGACTGAGGCTCATTCAAAGTATTTATCAATGTTTCTTCTGGGATAGAATTTGTACCGCTTAGATTAACCAAACCTTGAATACCTAAATCTGCTACAGCCGTCCATGAAATTGAAACATTTTCTGTTGAACTGGTTAAATCAACCTCTGTTGAAGTTTCACCGCTGGTTATAAATTGATCATCTTCTGAGAATTCTACTTGAGGAGAAGGATCAACTATAATTGTAAAAACTTCTGTTTCACCTTCACATGTTATTTCGTTCAGAGTATAAAATGATGTTGCAGATATATTAGCAACTATTTGATTAACAGAATTGTTAGTGACTGTAAAAGAATCTATATTTCCATTGCCTGTTTCGGCCAAACCTATAGCAGTATTATCATTTGTCCAACTATATGTTATGAGTGCTCCCTCTACAATATTTTCAGTTGATGAATTAAATTCAATGTCTAAAGTATCCTCGCCATTACAAAGTACCTGTGAAGGAATTGGATCAATATCAATTGTTGGATTTACAGTTACAATAACATCAAAATT
Source organism: uncultured Bacteroidota bacterium (assembly GCA_902560045.1). GTDB lineage: Bacteria > Bacteroidota > Bacteroidia > Flavobacteriales > Flavobacteriaceae > MED-G13. The sequence continues at coordinate 1,708 of CACEKJ010000028.1, forward strand.
ATCTCCGACACAACCATTATATTCTGGTGTAACGGTGTATGTCAAAGTCGCTACATTTTCTGAGGAATTTATTAGAGTTTGACTAATATTTGATTGATCGTTTGCAGAAGCACCTCCGGTAATTAAACCAGCAGGATCACTTATGGGTTCTGTCCAACTATAAGTTGTTCCGTCTGGTATGATTTCAGATTCCAAATCATTAGCTGGCAAAATAGTAAATGGGTCACCACTACATATCGTAATGCTCTCATCTAAAACTATCGGGATAGGATTAACAATTATATTATAAATAAACGGATCACCTATACATCCGTTAGCCGTTGGAGTAACAGTAAATTCAATTTCTTGAATTTCTGTAGAAATATTTAAAATAGTCTGTACAGGTAAAAATGAAGTAGTACCGCTTTCTTCATAACCGGTTAAATTTTCATTTTCGGTTGTTACCCAAGAAAAAGTTGTGTTTTCAACGTCAGAAACCAGGTCTACCTGGGTTGATTCATCTCCTGAACATATCTCTTGCTCAGTGATTGTATTAGTAATTGTTGGTTGTTGATTTAAGGTTATTTGAATCGTGTCTGAATCAGGTACATCACAATTTGAGCCGACGGTAATTGTAACGTCATATGTTTTAAATGAATTTAATTGAATTATTGGAAATTCATCAGTGCTACTAGTACCGTTAACAAAATCATAATCAGAATCATCAATATCTGATCCAGTAACAGTCCAGGTGTAGTCTGTTGGAGCAGAAAAACCATCTGAATAAGTTGGTGTTAATTCATTTGAAAAATCAACTAAATAAGAAGATGTAGAACAAAAAGTAGTTGAATCTAGGTCAAAATCAACATTAGGATTAGCTAAAACATTAAATGTTTCGCTATGAGTATCTGAACCACACTCGGTAGTTACGGTTAAACTAAGAGTGTATGAACCTTCCTCAGTAAAAGTAATTATTGGATTTTGACTTTCTAAAGTTGTGGGGTTATCCTCAGAATCACTTAATAAACTATATCCAGAATCCGGCGAAACACTCCATACATAAGTTGGAGTCTCACCTGGTAGTGTAAAATCACAGGAAACAGGGATAATATTTGACTCGCCTATCAAATTTACTACATCATTTTCGCATAGATCCCCCACAGGACTAAAATTTGCCTCGGGTATGTCTTCAATATTAATGATACCTGTGAATTGAGATTCCTCCAAACATGCGGCAGGATTTACTGCAATAAGTTTAATTTCCCAACATCCAATCTCATCAACATCCGCAGCAGGAATTACTAAGTTTTCTCCAGATACCCATGAATTACTAAGTAGTGAAACCGGTAAAAAATCAGAGAAACTAGGTTTTTTGACGAGCCAGCTATAATCAACATCACCACCACATTCCCCGTTAGCAGCAGGATATGATCCTGCAATTGTTGTGTTAAAAACTTCAATATCCTCATTAACACACTGCTCAAGAGCAAGGTCAAATTGTGATTGAGGAGCTTCCGCTGTTGCTATTTCTTTAGAAGCACCCAACCCATTCTGAGAATAATTATCACATTGTGCATTAATCCCTTTATTAAATAACTTAAATGAAACCTCAAAACTTGTGTTTCCGTCCTCTGTACAGGATGCTTGTTCAAAAACATGAGTAATTGGATTGATTGGATCACTATATAGTTCTAATAATTCAGCTTGTGTGAGGATTAAATCTGAGGAACCATCTCCAAAACTAATAATATAATAAGAACCCATAGAATTACTTCCAATACCCAAATCTCCAACATCGATATTAAATGTTACTTCTGCCCCCACACATACAGTTTCAGACGATGCATTTCCAAAAATGGTTGCACTTGTATGAAAAATAAATGCAGAACTAAAGAAGGTTGAGTATCCTTCCGGTGAGATTTCTTGAACCTCAATATTATAAGTGCCAACCGAAAGATTTTCAGGAATTTGATAAACGTTTCCAGAAATCGGACTCAAAGAAACTGAACTTCCGTCTGAAAGATCAATAATATTGACCTCTATTGTGTTTTGATCACTGGCTGGGGTAACAGTAAAAAACTTATTACTACTTGGCATATCGCCAGAGAGTGAATTGTAATTCTGATTAAACGATCCAAAGAAAGGATTAATCACATTTACATTATCATTTAAACATTGAGTGTAGCTTGAATTTGATTCAATATTTGATGATAGTGAAGGTAAAGAATTAGTCGTTGAATTGTCTACAGTAAAAAAATCTGTTTCCTGTACCAATACTGGCTGAGTGGATCTAATTCTTAATTTATATTCTCCAGAAACTAAATCATTAGGAAGAATTCCATTTATTAAAGAAGTGTAAAAATCATATGCTGTATTTAATACAGTAGGGTTTGAAAAGTCTCCACCAGGTCCAGAAAGTTCTAAAACAAAACTATTATTATTTGAATCCTGCAGATCAGATATATTTACAAAATCAAAAACTCCAGAAGGATTAAAATGTACTGATACACCAGATCCTGGATTGTATTCAGCAGAAGAATCAAATGATACTATATTAATATTTTGTCCAATCGAAATTGAAAAAAAGAATAAAAAAAATATAGCTAAAACCCTCTTCATACCATTTAAAACGTATGACAAAGTAAAAAATTATTTTAAATAAGGGAATCTATTGCGCTAGTATAATCGTTTTTTGACGAAACTCCGACCTTTCTGTCTACCAATTCTCCATTTTTAAAAATAAGAACAGTGGGGATATTTCTTACACCAAATTGTGCCGCGTATTGCTGGTGAGAATCAATATCAACCTTTCCAACAACTGCTTTTCCTTCATATTCGGTACTAATTTCGTCAATGATAGGTCCTACCATTCTACAAGGGCCGCACCAAGCTGCCCAAAAATCAACCAATACAGGTTTGTCGCTTTTTAAAACTGTTTCTTCAAAGTTATTGTCGGTAATTTCTAGTGCCATAATTTTTAAAAATTTTATCAAAAATAAATAAATAATCTAATTAAGCTTATAAAAAATATTATTATGTTCTAATAGATTTAATAATGAAGGAGAAATATCGACCTTTTGCTTTTCACTATCCATTTCAACCATTATTTTTTCATCATCATCATATACAACAAAACTCAAATTATGTGAACCGTCATGTTGACCAAGTAAAGACTTAACGGAATTAATTTTTTCTGAATTTATATCCTCTAATTTTAATTGAATTGATATTTTTTTAGCAAATGTTTTAACAACATCTTGTAATAATTTAAAATTATTATACTGAATTCTAGGTTCACCACGTAGACCCGTTTCTTTGTTTAACCAACCTTCAACAATTTTAGTTTTTATATATAAAAAATTATTTAAGGTTAAAAAATGTTTGAATCTTAGATATTCTTCACCAAAAATTCTAAAATTATATGAATCAACATAATCCTCTAGTACAAAAAATGCCCATCCTTTTCCCTGCCTACTTACTCTATGCTCAACTTCTGTAATTACTCCTGCTACTGTTATTTCTTTGTTTACGAATTCTTTTGGAGATTTAAATACACTTACATCACCATTACAAAAAGATTCCATTTCAACCCTAAAATCATCCAGCGGATGACCTGAAATATAAATACCTACTACCTCTTTTTCTTTTGTCAACTTTTCTATTGTTGGCCAAGGTTCAACATCTGGAATGACCGGATTTGATATTTGTAAATCATTTGTGCCAGCAAACAAACTAACCTGGGATGAATTCTTATTTTCTTGGAATTTATTTCCGTGTCTTAATATTTTTTCAATAAATGTAATTCCATCCCCATTGTCATGAAAATATTTAGCTCTGTCAATATTAAAGGAATCAAAGGCTCCAGCAGCTGTCAATCCGTCAAATGCTTTTTTATTTGCAGCTCTCAAATCCACTCTTTGAGACAAATCAAAAATTGAATTGTATGAGCCATTCGCTTTTCTCTCATCAACAATTGCCTTAACAGCTGATGCACCAACGCCCTTGATTGCACCCATACCAAATCTTATCGCATTATCCTTATTGACTGAAAATTTATAGTATGATTCGTTTAAATCAGGGCCTAAAACCTCTAGCTTCATTCTTTTGCACTCACCCATAAAAAATGTAATATTTTTTATGTCTTTCATATTATTTGATAAAACTGAGGCCATATATTCAGCTGGATAATTTGCCTTTAGATAAGCTGTTTGATATGCTATCCAAGCATAACAAGTTGAATGAGATTTATTAAAAGCATAGCTAGCAAATGCTTCCCAGTCTTTCCAAATTTTTTCAACTTTTTCAGTTTTAAATCCTTTTTTTTCAGAATTTTTTAAAAACTTAGGTTTCATTTTGTCCAAAACATCTTTCTGTTTTTTACCCATAGCCTTTCTTAAAATATCCGCTTCACCCTTAGAAAAATCACCAATTTTTTGGGAAAGTAACATCACTTGCTCCTGATAAACTGTTATTCCGTATGTATCTTTAAGAAATTCCTCCATTTCTGGTAAATCATATACAATTTTTTCCTCTCCGTGTTTACGTTTGATAAAACTTGGAATGTATTCCATAGGGCCTGGACGATATAAAGCATTCATAGCAATTAAATCATCAAATACTGACGGCTTTAAATCTTTTAAATGTTTTTGCATTCCAGGTGATTCATATTGAAAAATTCCAACTGTTTCACCTTTCTGAAACAATTCAAAAGTCTTTTCATCATCAATCGGAAAATTATCTGGATCTAAATCAATGCCATACTTGGCCTTAACAATTTTTACAGTGTCTTTGATAAGTGTTAGGGTTTTTAATCCCAGGAAGTCCATCTTCAATAAACCTGCCTGCTCTACAACTGCATTATCAAATTGTGTTACATATAAATCAGAATCTTTGGCAGTTGCAATTGGAACAAAATTTTTGATATCATCTGGAGTAATTATTACCCCACATGCGTGTATTCCTGTATTTCTCAAAGAACCTTCTAATAATCTGGCCTGCTTTATTGTTTCAGATTCTAAATTATCAGACTGAGAAATACTTAATAGTTGATTAATTTTATCTAAATCATCTGCTCTGAATTTTTTTCTTAGCTCTTTATGATCAGTTTCAAAAATCGAGCTTAGTTTTGTCATATTAGGAATTAACTTTGCAATTCTGTCTGCATCACCAAGTGGTAGATCAAGAACTCTGGCAGTATCTCTAATTGATGATTTTGCTGCCATTGTCCCATAAGTTATTATTTGAGCCACCTGATTTTCCCCATATTTTTCAATTACATAGCTTATTACCTTATTTCTACCTACATCATCAAAATCAATATCAATATCTGGCATACTAATTCTATCAGGATTTAAAAATCTTTCAAAAAGTAAATCATATTTTATCGGATCAATGTTAGTTATCCAAAGACAATAGGCAACTACTGATCCGGCTGCAGATCCTCGTCCAGGACCAACAGAAACTTTCATTTCTCTTGCTTTTCTTATAAAATCCTCGACTATCAAAAAATAACCTGGATATCCTGTGTTTTTAATAGTTTCTAACTCAAATTCAATTCTTTCTTTTAGACTGTCATTAAGCTTTCCATATCTTTTTTCAGCACCAAGAAAAGTTAAATGTCTTAGATATTTATTTTCACCTCTTTTACCTCCATCATCTTTATCCTTAGACTCTATAAATCCATCAGGAATTTCAAACTTTGGTAATAATACGTCATTATGTAAATCAAAAGACTCAACTTTTGATACAATTTCATTTGTATTATATATGGCTGATGGAATGTCTGAAAAAATTGATTTCATTTCATCAGAAGATTTAAAATAATATTCGTTATTTGGCAATCCGTATCTAAATCCTCTCCCTTTTCCCTTTGGAGTCGAAAGTTTTTCTCCATCCTTTACACACAATAATATATCATGGGCGTTAGCACTATCATTGTCCAAATAAAATGTATTATTGGTAGCAACCAGTTTAATGTCATGTTTTTCAGAAAATTCTAATAAAATTTTATTTACGGTATCCTCATCTTCCTGTTTGTGTCTGTTTAATTCAATATAAAAATCTTCAGCAAAATTTTCTTTCCACCACATTAAGGAATCTTCAGCTTCTTTTTTACCGATTGTTAAAATTTTATTTGAAATTTCACCATATAAATTTCCTGAAAGAACAATTAAGTCCTCTTTATAGTCTATAATTAACTTTTTATCAACCCTGGGAATATAATAAAAACCCTTAGTGTAGGCTAAAGATGAAAGTGTTGATAAATTATTATACCCATTTTTATTTTTTGCAAGAAATACTACCTGGTAACCATTGTCTCTGTAATTTTTATTTAAATGATCTTCGCATACATTTAAAACACAACCAACTATTGGCTTTATAAGATTTTTGTTTTCCGAATTGCTTTCGTTAAACTCTTTTATTTGCTTATTCTTTTTCTTTACAGCATCCACAAACCTAAAAGCGCCCATCATATTTCCTAAATCTGTGATTGCAACTGCTTTCATATTCATCTCGGCAGTTCTGTCTACCAAATCATTAATCTTGATGGTAGACTGTAACATTGAAAATTGACTGTGATTATGTAAATGCGTAAAATCAGAGTCAGATAGATCAATGTCTAATATCTTGGATTCTGTGGTTTGACCAACATCAACTTTTTTCGTTAACTCTTTTTTTAAATTTTCAGATCTTTTCTTTAGATTTTGATGTTTTAACCCAATTTTTTGGATTATTTCTTTGTTGTAATTTGAGAATTTATCTAAATATTCGTCGTCTGCATGAAGCTGCTCTTTCTTAAAGTTTTTTAACCTTATTAGTTCTAAAAAACATCTCGTCGTTGCTTCAACATCTGCTGTTGCATTATGGGCTTCATTAAAAGGAGATGAAAATAAAAATTCATGTAATTCTGTTAAAGTGGGTAGCTTGAACTTACCGCCCCTTCCTCCAGGAAGCTTGCATAAAAAGGCAGTAGACTCAGTACATGTGTCTAATATGTCAGTAAGCTCGATATTTGACGGTATATTTTTTCTGTAAAACTCACAGCCAATTACGTTTAAATCAAAATTCACATTATGACCGACGATAAATTTTGATTTAGAAATAGAAAGATTAAACTCTTCCAAAACCGTTTCTAATTTTTCACCCTCTAACTCTGCTAATTGTGTAGAAATTCCATGAATTTTTTCAGATTCATAAGGGATGTCATAACCGTCAGGTTTGATAAGAAAACTGTTACTTTCAATTAAATTTCCTAATTCGTCGTGAAGCTGCCATGCAATTTGAACACATCTTGGCCAATTATTTGTATCTGAAATTGGGGCTCTCCAATTTTTTGGTAGACCGGTGGTTTCGGTATCAAAAATTAAATACATTATTTATTAAAATATTTAGTCCTGACTATCTGATGCTATAGGAATTTTATAAAAAACTCCCTCAGAAAGATTTATCGTATATTCTCCAGTTCCATTGTATGCGTCAAAATGAAAATGCCCACTTACTGTGTTATTAACATTATCAATCTCATTAATATCTATTAATCCATCGCTTAGATGTGCAATACTGTTAACTCCATCATTCTGAGTTGAATATTGTAAAGTGTCTTGAAAAATAGCAAAATCATCTGTCCAACTGTACAAATTATAAGAACCTAATTCAAGCGAATCTATTTGCATTGCTATGGTTCCAAACGGACTTGTACCGGTGATAGAAAGTTGATTGTTTTGGAGTGTAGCAACATAAGAATCTGCTACCCAGTCAAAGTTACCGTTAATCGTTGCCTCAAAACCAGGTACTTTATTACTTAGCTCATCTTCACAGTTAAAAAAGATAAAAACAATAGAAATTAATAAGAGTTTTTTCATTTGATTATCAATTAAAGTAAATGTAATACAAAAAATTTAAAGAATTAGTTTGGTAAAAGAATTTTATATTATATTTGCCAGCTAATTAATAAACTTGGTCGAGGACCTTAAAATTTAATATTATGTCAGTAAAAATAAGACTTCAAAGACACGGTAAAAAAGGAAAACCATTTTACTGGATCGTCGCAGCAGACTCTCGCTCAAAAAGAGACGGTAAATATCTTGAAAAATTAGGAATATATAATCCAAATACTAATCCTGCTACAATTGAAGTAGACATGGATAATTCGGTTAAATGGCTTCAAAATGGTGCACAACCAACTAAAACAGCCAGAAATATACTTTCTTACAAAGGTGTTATGTTAAAATACCA
>CACEKJ010000029.1 GCA_902560045.1 uncultured Bacteroidota bacterium
TCCCCTATGTGATTTGCTCCCATCTCAATGATGGCAATTTCGGTTTCTGAAGTTATTTTTAATAATGTTAATGGAACACCTATATGGTTGTTAAGATTCCCTATGGTATAACTGGTTTTAAATTGGGTTTTTAAAACATTGTTTATCAACTCTTTTGAGGTAGTTTTTCCGTTACTACCAGTAATCCCAATAACTTTTACCTTTAGCTTATTTCTGTGATAATTAGATAATTCCTGCAGACTTTCTAAACAATTTTTAACTAAAATATATCTTTCGTCAATTGCAAATTCTTTTTCATCGACAACGGCATATTTTGCCCCATTTTCAATAGCTTTTTTAGCGTAATTGTTTCCGTTAAAATTAGGTCCCTTTAGGCTAAAAAATAGTTCATCTTGACCTATAAATCTAGAATCTGTTGAAACGCCACTACATTTTTTGAATAAATTATGTAAATCTTCAATTGACATAATATAAAAGTATAAAAAAAGCCCTTTATCAATATGATGAGGGCTTTTTAATTAATTTTTTTTTAGAATTAGTTTCTTGATTTTTTATCAGTAAATGTTGGTGATCCAAGCCTTGACATTGCATTTCTAAAACCAATAAAATCAGTCGCCTGGTCTTGAGGATAAAATCTCCTTTGTGCAGGATCTAGCCAGTATGCTCGATCTTTCCAAGATCCTCCTTTGTAGACTCTGGCTTGATCATTTATCAATGTTGTAAGGGTTGGGTCCGCATCATAATCAAACTCATCATTAGTTTCATCAGCATCATTATAACTTGGAGACTTATACATCATTCTTGTTTCACCCTTTTCTTCATCAGCTCTACTGTATCTTCTATCTTCAGGTTTAAAATTTCTAGAAGAAAGATAATCACCGTCTCTAAAATTAACATTATAACCTTTATCAAACTGAGTTCTGTATCTCACATCACTGTCCTCAAGTTCGGTCATTTCGAGCTCACCAGGAAGGGTTACAGCTATTTTTTTTCCATTTGACAGAGTCTCATAAATTGCTTCCGTTGCAACTTTTGCTTTACCATCTTCTCCAATTTTAAATTTTTTGTAATCGTTTCCTCTGAAGTAGTTAAAGTCATTAAACTCATCATCAACGATAGGTCTGTATACATCAGCAACCCATTCTGCAACATTTCCAGCCATATCATATAATCCAAAAGAATTTTGATCATAAGAGCCTACTTCGTTTGTTATTGCAGCACCATCATCTGACCATCCTGCAATTCCTCCATAATCTCCATCACTATTTTTAAAGTTTGCAAGTTGATCACCTAAATTTTTTCTTTTACCGGTTCTGGTGTAAGGTCCTTGCCAAGGATATTTTTTTCTTCCTTTATAATTATTAAACTCTCTTACTTCTCCTAAGCCTAATGCAGCATATTCCCATTCTGACTCAGTTGGTAGTCTAAATTTGGGTGTAATGTAACCCGTTGCTCTGTTTGCTGCTTTTGGGGCAATTGAATCAGGAGTTCTAGAAGCTTTTCCTCTTCTAACATTATCATTTCCACCATAAGTAGAATTTGGATTTAGAACATATGTGTCTAAACTGAAAGTACTTTTACTGTTAACACTGTCAACTTTAGCGTCTCTTGCTAAGTAACCTTCTCTTTCTAAAATTAATTCTTGATATCTGTCAGATCTCCACTCTGAGAATTCGTAAGCTTGAACCCAACTTACCCCAACAACAGGGTAATTTGCATAAGCAGGATGTCTTAGATAATTATTTACCATATCTTCTCCGTATCCCAATTTATTTCTCCAGACAAGTGTGTCAGGTAAGGCATTTGTATAAATATCTCTGTATTGCGACTCTTCTGGAGGAAAATTCTTTTTTAACCAATCTAAATATTCATTATACATTAGATTTGTAACTTCAGTAGCATCCATGTAAAAAGACTGTACATGTTGTTGATTCGCTGAATTATTCCAATCCCTCATAGGATCATCTTGAACTTTACCTTTAGTATATGTCCCTCCTTCAACTAAAACCATATTGGGAGGAGTTTCCTGCCCTTTGAAGTTAGTATTGTACTTAAATCCAGATTTTTTTGAATTTAATGGTTGAATGTTCCATCCAGTTGCAGACGAGATATTTCTGTTTTTTGAGAAAGGAGATTTACTACAACTTCCTGTAGAAAACAGAAGAATTACACTAAAAAGTGTTAACAAGTAAAATTTATAACTTCTTTTCATATTCAATAATATTTTTTCTTGAACAGCACCCAAATATAATAATTAATACTCAAATGCAATTTTCAATCATATTGATTTACTGTAAAAACGTAGTGATCGTTGTATTATTATGTTATTTTTGACAATTAAATTATTGGATAATATTAAGTCTTTCCTAACGTTTATACTTTTATGAGATTATTTTTTTTCTTTTCTCTGATAATTACAAGTCTTAATATTCATGCTCAATACATTGAATACGATATAAATTGGATAGATGGAATTGAATATGAGATTGAGAAAAATAAAGTCAATGTTCCCCAGATAGAAAACTTCGAAAACAACTATTCTTTTAATCAATCCTATTCGATTGTTAAACAGTGGAAAGATTCTCAGTTAATTGATATTAACTCTATAAGACTGGTAAATGCTGAATTTTCAAATCTAAATATTGATGATTTTTCTGGATTAAAAAAAATAGATTTTCCTCAGCAGCTTGAGTTTTATTTAAATTCTTCAATTTCTAAAAATGAAATTTTTTCCTTTCTAGAGATTAACCCCATAATATTGGAGGAAGGTGTATATAAAAAACTTACTAAATTTTCGATTGAATATAAATATTTAAAAAATAGAAATAGTTCAAAGTCAATTATCCAGCCTTCGGCAATGAAAAACGGACAGTGGTACAAATTTTATGTTGAAAACACAGGAGTTCACAAAATTGATAAGGATTTTTTAGAAGATTTAGGTATAAATACTGCGAATTTAGATCCTAGAAAATTAAAAATATATGGTCATGGAGGATCCATGCTACCAATGCTCAATTCTGAAGAATTCCCGATTGATCCTATCGAAAATTCTATAAAATTTGTGGGTCAAAATGAAAGTACTTTCAATAATGATGATTATATACTTTTTTACGCGCAGGGCCCTTCAGGATTTAATTCCGAAAGTGATACAAACTTAAATCTATACGAAGACAAAGCTTCCTATTTTATTTCTGTCGGTCAGTCTAATGGTCAAAGAATTTTTGATTATGTAGAACCGGATAATTCATCTGGACAAATAATTGATTATTATACAAATTATAAATTTCATGAAATCGATCAATATAACTTAGCTCAAATTGGTAGAAGATGGTTTGGAGACAGATTTGATTTTGAAAACTCAAAAACTTTTGAATTTAATATTGAAAATCTACTGATTGATCAGCCAATTTATTTTAAAATTTATGCTGCTGCAACATCTGAAATCCCGACTTCTATGTCCGTTAATTTTAACGGTCAGCAACTAACAAATTTATATTTTGGATCCATTGGGGAACCAATACTTGCTGCGGGTTCTAATTATCAGTCTCAGGTCAACTCTCAATCTGATAATATTAATATTTCTTTAGATTACAACAATAACGGCAATCCGAGTTCAATTGCATATTTAGATTATATTTCATTAAAAGCTACATCCTCCTTAGTTTTTAATGAAAGTCAATTAATTTTTTACAATGATGATTTAATAATAGATTCAGAGAATGTAACTTATCAGATAACCAACTCTGCAAATATAAATGCTATATGGGACGTTACAGACATTTCTAATATTTCAGAAATTTTACCTGAAAGTTCAAATAATTTCAGTTTTAATTCAACTTATAATCCAAATAATAAGTTTGTTGCATTTAACTACGAAAACGTGTTTGAACCTACTGTTGATAGTGAATTTGAAATTGAGAATCAAAATCTTAAAGAAGATATCTTTTTTGATGAATCAGGCTCAATTCAAGCGCCAAATTATATAATCATAAGCAATCCAGAAATGATCTTTCAAGCGGAAAGATTAGCCCAAATTAACAGAGAAAAAAATAACTTACGTGTCAAGGTTGTAAATGTTGAAAAAATTTACAATGAATTTAGCTCAGGGAATCAAGATATTTCTGCAATTAGGAATTTTATCAGATACGTTTACAATAACCAAAATAATAATGGAGATTTTACTTATTTATGCCTATTTGGAGATGCATCATTTGACTATAAAGACAGAATTCCTTCTAATACAAACATAATTCCTTCGTGGAACTCCTTGAATAGTTTTAGTTTATCTAGTTCATTTATATCCGACGATTTTTATGGAATGATGGATTCAAACGAGGGTGGGATGTCAAATTTTAATAAGCTTGACATAGCTGTTGGGAGAATATTAGCAGATTCCAATGAAAGAGCAAGAGATTTGGTTGATAAAATTGAATCCTATTATTCAGAAAGCTCATTTGGAGATTGGCGAAATAAAATTATGGTTATCTCTGATGATGTTGACGAGCCTTGGGAAAACATTATTCAATCCACATCAAACAGTATCGCTGACTTAATTCAAGAAAGCAAGCCTTTTTTTAATACTAGAAAAATATTATCCGATGCGTTTCAGCAAGAAACATCATCCGGGGGTGAAAGATATCCTGAAGTGAAAAATCAAATTATTAACGGAATTAAAAAAGGTGCTTTGGTAGTAAATTACTTTGGACATGGAGGTGAGGATGGAATAGCTAGAGAAAGAATTTTTGATAAAATTGATGCTGCAGAATTAATTAATCCCGATAAGCTAAATTGTTTTGTTTCTGTGACATGTGAGTTTACAAAATTTGATAACCCTAATAGACAAACAGCAGGTGAGTTTTTGTATTGGAATAAAAATGGTGGAGCAATTGCATTAATTACAACTACAAGGCAAATTTTTGTTTCAGTGGGCGTTGAGTTTAACCTAACATTAGAAGAGTATCTTTTTTCTTTAAATTCTGATTCTTATACCTCAATGGCTGAAGCATTAAGGTTAACAAAAATAGATCCTTCAATTTCTAATTCTGATCAAAGAAGACTTGTTTTCTTTATCGGTGACCCTGCCATGAAACTTTCTATTCCAAAACCGGATATAATTATCACTAGTATAAATGATATCCCAATTCAGGATTATGATTCTTCATTAAGAGGCTTGGATTTGATTAATATAAAAGGTGAGGTTCATGATAACAACGGTTCAAGAATAGATTCTTATCAAGGTGAATTAATGGCGACAATATTTGATAAAGAGATTAATCGATCTACATTAGGAAATGACGGAACCACTGATAATAACGGAAATCCAATTATACTAAATTTTAACACTCTTGGAGAGGTATTATTTAGAGGAAAGTCATCCGTGACAGATGGTTTTTTTGAATTTAACTTTGTTGTTCCAAAGGACGTTGGTATGGAAGTCGATAACGGTAAATTTAGTTTTTATTCCAAACAAAATTCTAGTCTTGAGGATAGAAATGGGTATGACTTATCTGTTTTGATTGGTGGAATAAATGAAAATGCGGAGGCGGATGATATTGGACCAGAAATTGATCTTTATATGAACGATGAGTCATTTATAAGCGGAGGTATTACCAATGAAAATCCAAATTTAATCGTAAAATTATTTGACGAGAACGGAATAAACACCTCCAGTGGAGTAGGTCACGATATAATTGCTGTTTTAGACAATGATGAGGTTAATTCATACAGACTTAACGAATATTATCAGGCTGATCTTGACGATTACAAAAACGGTACTATAAATTTTCCTTTTAATAATTTGACACCTGGAGTTCACAACCTACGACTGAAGGCATGGGATGTTCATAATAATTCCTCTGAAACCGAAATTGACTTTTTAGTTTTTGATCAGGATCAGGATATTATTATAGAGAACTTGTTAAATTATCCTAACCCTTTTATAAATCATACAGAATTTTGGTTTAATCACAATAGTTCTACACCTTTAAACGTTACTATACAAATATTTACTATTTCTGGAAGATTGGTTAAGACAATAAACGGAATTACTCAATCAACTACTGGTAGTAATTTCTCGAGAGATTTTTCTTGGGACGGAAGAGATGATTTTGGAGATAAAGTTGCCAAAGGTGTATATATATATAAAATCAATGTACGATCTGAAACTTTAAATAAACAAGTGTCAAAAACCGAAAAATTAGTTATACTTTAAAATATTATATTTGTGAGCTTATGAATTTGAAAAAAATTATTTTATTAATCCTTGTAGTATTTAGTTACCAATTAAATGCTCAAACTTCATCAACTGTAATTATTCCTAATTCGTCTGACAGTAGGGTAATTACTACTGGAGTCCCATTTTTATTAATTGCTTCTGACGCAAGAGCTGCAAGTATGGGTGATATGGGAGTTGCAACATCTGTTGATGCATATTCCCAATATTGGAACCCTTCAAAGTATGTATTTTCTGAAACAAAATCAGGTTTTGGACTCAGTTATACTCCTTATTTAACCAAACTTGTAAACGACATATCATTAGGGAATTTAACCTATTTTAACAGGATTAACGAAAGAAGCGCTTTTGCTGTAAGCTTACGATATTTTTCATTGGGTGAAATTGAAATCATTCAAGATGAATTTTCTCAGGCCCTTATTGAAAAACCAAACGAAATGACTATGGATATTTCCTATTCATTAAGACTTGCCGATCAGTTCTCCATGGGGGTTGCTTTAAGGTATTTAAGATCAGATTTGCGAATTCAAGCTGTTGATGAAACCGCAAAAGCAGCTAGTTCTTTTGGTGTTGATCTATCTGCGTATTATCAAGGGGAAGAGCAAAATTTTGGAGATGTTGACGGTAGAATTAGAGCAGGGGCAATTATACAAAATCTTGGTCCAAAAATTAAATATGATGAATCTGGATCTGAAACATTTTTACCCACAAATTTAAGAATAGGAGGTGGTTTTGACTTTCTATTAGATCAGTATAATACAGTTTCGGTAACAGCTGAGGTTAACAAGTTATTGGTGCCAACACCTCCAATTTATGGAAGAGAATATAATTACAGTGATATTAACGAAAATGGTGTATATGATGATGGTATCGATGAATTGGGTGAGCTGGTTTCAACCGACAATGTAATATATCAAGGTCAGAGTACTGATGTAGATTATATTAGTGGAATTTTTCAATCATTTTCTGATGCTCCCGGAGGTTTTAGTGAAGAGTTAAAAGAGTTTACATGGGCTCTTGGTGCTGAATATAAGTACGATGATTCGTTTGCTTTAAGAGCGGGTTATTTTAACGAAAGTGAAGAAAAAGGAGCAAGAAAATTTTTAGCATTAGGTGCTGGTTTTAAATTCTCTGGAACTAAGGTAGATCTTTCATATCTTTTCTCAGCATCTAAAGTTCCTAGTCCTCTTGAAAATACACTCAGGTTTTCCTTAACATTTGATTTTGGTAGTAATGAATATCTAGAGTATTAAAATTTATTATGAAAGAAGTTAAGGTTTGTTCATCCTTTAAAGTCTATGATTCAATTGATGAATTAAATGATCAGACCAAAAAGTTATTTAAAGAGGCCTTTTCCGTAAGAAAATCTGCATATTCTGAATATTCAAACTTTAGTGTTGGTGCTTCCGTTTTATTAGAAAATGGTCAAATTTTAAGTGGATCTAATCAGGAAAACTCTTCTTATCCTTCTGGACTATGCGCTGAAAGAACAGTTTTGTTTTACGCAAATTCTAAATATCCAAATACAAAAATTAAAGAAATTGTAGTGGTAGCTGGATCTAATGAAAAAATTAATGAAATTCCCGTTGCACCATGTGGTGCATGTAGACAGGTAATTTCTGAATATGAAACAAAGCAAAATTCTAATATTGGCCTGTATTTTATGGGTGAAAAAGGTAAAATCGTATATACAGACTCTATTAATAATCTTCTTCCATTTAAATTTGATAAGACTTTTTTATAAAAATTATAAAATTAACTTTCTACAATAGAAAACATTGTCTTATTTTTACAGATCACTTTTAATGTCGTAATGAAGAAAATAACAAAAGAGACTTATTTGTCTTGGTATGAAGACATGCTATTTTGGAGAAAGTTTGAAGATAAACTAGCCGCTGTTTACATTCAGCAAAAAGTTAGAGGTTTCTTACATCTTTACAATGGTCAGGAAGCTGTTTTAGCAGGCTCCTTGCACGCTATGGATTTATCCAAAGATAAAATGATAACTGCGTATAGAAATCATGTACAGCCAATAGGAATGGGAGTAGATCCAAAAAAAGTAATGGCTGAACTTTACGGAAAGTCGACTGGTACTTCACAAGGTTTAGGAGGTTCAATGCATATTTTTTCAAAAGAACACAGATTTTACGGAGGTCATGGTATTGTTGGTGGTCAAATTCCTCTTGGTGCTGGAATCGCTTTTGGAGATAAGTATCATGGAAGTGATGCAGCGACATTGTGCTGTTTTGGAGATGGTGCTGCTAGACAAGGTTCACTTCATGAAACCTTTAATTTAGCCATGCTATGGAAATTACCGGTTGTATTTATTTGTGAAAATAATGGATATGCAATGGGTACCTCAGTTGAAAGAACTTCTAACACCACTGATATTTGGAAATTAGGTTTAGGTTATGAAATGCCGTGTGGACCTGTTGATGGCATGGACCCTGTAAAAGTTGCCAAAGCTGTAGATGAAGCTATTTTAAGAGCA
>CACEKJ010000030.1 GCA_902560045.1 uncultured Bacteroidota bacterium
CATCCAAAATTCAGAAAGATGTCTTGAAGTATTAGAGTTTTCAGCTCTAAAAGTTGGCCCAAAAGTATAAACCTTTCCTAATGACATTGCATAGGCCTCTGCCTCTAACTGACCAGAAACGGTTAAATTTGTTTCTTTTCCAAAAAAGTCCTTTTTAAAATCTATCGTTCCTGATTCGTCAACTGGTGTGTTCTTCAAATCCAAGGTAGTAACTCGAAATTGCTCTCCAGCACCCTCAGCATCACTAGCTGTGATTATCGGTGTATGTACATAATAGAAACCATTTAAATGAAAGGAATGAGCTAAGTTTAATTGAAAAATTAAATTTTGTTTTAGAAAACAAATTCAAAGTGATTACTTATACTGAGGCAATAGATATCTTGAGAAATTGCAAGCCTAATAAGAAGAAGAAATTTAAATATCTGATTGATGAATGGGGTGCAGATTTACAAAGTGAACACGAAAGATTCCTTGTTGAAAAAGAATTCAAATGCCCTGTTGTAATCTATAATTATCCTGCAAAAATCAAATCATTTTACATGAAATTAAATGAAGATGGTAAAACAGTAAGAGCTATGGATATACTATTTCCAGGAATTGGCGAAATTGTGGGAGGATCTCAAAGAGAAGAAAGATTAGATGTATTATTAAAGAGGATTGAAGAAATAGGAATTGATAAAAAAGAATTATGGTGGTATACCGATCTAAGGAAATACGGAACTGCTGTTCACTCTGGCTTTGGTCTTGGATTTGAAAGATTAGTTATGTTTGTTACTGGTATGTCAAATATTAGGGATGTAATTCCATTTCCAAGAACACCACAAAATGCTGAGTTTTAATAACTATGAAACAATTTTTAAAACTTAAATTATCTCAAAAATTATCTCCTCAACAAATTCAATTAATGAAATTGATTCAACTTCCAACCCTGGATTTTGAACAAAAAATTCAAAGGGAAATTGAAGAAAATCCAGCACTAGAACAGGGTCAAAATTCATCTGATGAAAATAATGATGAAGGTCAGGATGATTACTCCGATTCAGATGATCTAAATATTGATGATTATATCAATTACGATGATACACCTTCATATAAATTAAGTTCAAACAATTCAGGAAATCAAGAAGATAAAAATATTCCCTTTGCATCAGGAATTTCATTTACACAGCATCTTTTAACACAGCTAAAACCAATTAGTTTAAGTGAAAAGAAGATGAAAATAGCAGAATTTCTTGTTGGCAGTATTGACGAATCAGGATATATAAGGCTTGATACTGAAGAAATAATCGACGATTTAGCATTTACACAAAATCTAATTGTATCAAATGATGAGCTAGAAGAAGTTCTAAAAATTGTTCAAGAATTTGATCCCCCCGGAGTTGGTGCTCTTTCCTTACAAAATTGTCTAATTCTACAATTAAAAAGAAAAAAAAGTTCCGACTCGATAGATTTAGCAATTGAAATTATTGAAAATTCATTTGAACAATTTTCAAAAAAACATTTTGAAAAATTAATGAATAAATATTCAATTAACGAAGAACAGTTAAAAGAGGTTATAACTATTATATCCAAACTAAATCCAAAACCTGGTGGATCGTACTCTGGTGGAGGGAAACCCATTGAACAAGTAATCCCAGACTTTAAAATATCAATTGAAAATAATGAACTTATTCTAGAGCTAAACTATAGAAATAGTCCTACACTAAACATTTCAAGAGATTATGACGAAATGCTAAGAGGGTACAAACTTGAAAAAAATAAATCTAAATCTCAAAGGGAAGCAATTCAATTTATAAAACAAAAATTAGATTCTGCAAAGTGGTTTATTGACGCAGTAAAACAAAGACAACAAACACTTTTCATTACTATGCAAGCGATTATGAATTACCAAAAAGAATACTTTATTACTGGTGATGAAAGAAAAATCAAACCAATGATCTTAAAAGATATTGCTAATGAGATTGAAATGGATATATCTACTATCTCAAGAGTAGCAAATAGCAAATATGTTGATACTCCATACGGAACAAAACTTTTGAAAGAGTTTTTTAGTGAATCTATGAAGACAACTAGTGGAGAAGAAATTTCAACTATTGAGATTAAGAAAATTTTAGAAAAGATTATCTCTAACGAAAATAAAAGAAAGCCTGAAACAGATGAAAAGCTTGTGAAATTATTAAATGAAAAAGGCTACAAAATTGCCAGAAGAACAGTTGCTAAATATAGAGAGCAACTAAATATCCCTGTTGCCAGACTAAGAAAAGAAATTTAAATAATACTCTTTTAATTCTTATTCAAAGAAACATCTCCGATTCTAGTGGTGTAGTTAATCTTTAAGGCATTTACTTTTCTAAGTTCCTGTTTGATATCACCAATGATGCCCATATTTGTCTCTTTATCAACTTTAAGTGCAGTAGTTAAAAAAGGTCTTAATTCTTCTCTTTTTGATTCTCTCTCTGCATATATAAATGCTGGAATATCAGAAACTTCAGAAAACTTATCGTTTAACTGTAGTCTAGCTTCTGTTCCAAACTTAGATTGATATCCAAAATTGGGTTTACCTGCATATATATACATAACCAACTCCTTTTTATCAAGCTTTTCAACTTGATTAGCTGCAGGAAGTTCATTTTTGATTTTTAATTCATTATCTCTCATTACGGTAGCTACCATAAAAAAGAACAAGAGCATAAAAACAATATCAGGAAGAGATGCTGTATTTACAGCTGGTAAATCTCCTTTTTTCTTTTTGTTAAATTTTGACATAATTGTTTTCTCTTAATTATTGAACTTCAGAAAGTTTCTGTGGGTACTCCTTACGAAGTCTATTAATATTTTCTTTTAACTTGTCTTTACTTCCAGGCCAATTAACGTCTTTGTAATTTTTCATCATTTCAGAGTAACTTGTTCCATATAATTCTTGAGCTCTGATATTTCTAAGATGAGTGTATGCAGCAACTAATTCATTTTGAACAGAAATATATGTCGCATAAGAAGTTTCCCTCTCGTTTTTTAATGAAATAATTGCTTTATCAGGGTTATCAGAAGATTTTTTATCTCTTTCCCCTTTACAGTAATCACAAGCATCCTCACCTGATCCTCCACCATTGTCAAGGAAATTAATTGCAGCTTCTCTTAAGTTCTCTAATTCCATTAACTCATCCTCAACTAAGAGCTGATCTTTACCATTTAACAAAACAGTAAAAATATTTTTTTGTTTAATAACTACATCTTCTTCAGATTCTTCCATTGGGGGAAGTTTCCTACTGATACCTGAATCTGTTTCAATAGTTGTAGTTACTAAGAAAAAAATCAATAATAGGAAAGCAATGTCAGCCATTGATCCTGCATTAACTTCTGGTGATGATCTTCTTGCCATGTTAAATTATTTTCTGTTTTTAAACCCGAAAAATAGCATTGTACCACTAGCTATTATTATAAGTGAGTAGAACATAAATAATGCTGCTCCTATGAACTTAGAACTAGTTGCTGATAATATTTTTCCCTCTCTCATTAAAGTTTCTTCTCCAGACGCTATAATAAAACAAAGAGCAAATAGCCCAAGAAATGAACCAATCATTTTAAGAGTAGTCATCAAATTAGACTTATCACTAAACATATTCTTGAGTCCAAAATACAATACAGATGATATAATGATGAAAAGAACAACATATGCATTATATAATATCATATCAATACCCGAAAGTACGTCAGACAATATTAACAGGACGAAAACAATTCCAAGAACCGACAAGCCTATTGCCGAAACCTTTAATATTTTATATAAATCCATAGTAAATTTTTATTTCTTATTATTTACTAAAATATCCATAAGTGATATAGAAGCATTTTCCATATCATTAACAATATTATCAATTTTTGCAATAATGTAATTGTAAAAAATTTGAAGGATAATAGCAACGATTAGACCAAATACGGTTGTTAAAAGAGCAACTTTAATACCTCCTGCAACGAGTGAAGGTTGCATGTCTCCTGCTGCTTCAATTTTATCAAATGCTTGAATCATACCAATTACAGTACCCATGAAACCAAGCATAGGTGCCAATGCAATAAATAAAGAAATCCAAGAAACATTCTTCTCTAACTGGCCCATTTGAACTCCTCCATAAGCAATTACTGCTTTTTCAGCAGATTCGATGCTTTCGTTAGATCGATCAAGGCCCTGATAGAAAATAGAAGCTACTGGCCCAGGAGTATTTCTACATACCTCTTTTGCAGCCTTTACTCCTCCTGATTTCATTGCAGATTCTACTTCAGCTGTTAATTTTTCAGAATCAGAAGTAGAAAGATTTAGGTAAATAATTCTTTCAATTGCAATAGCTAAACCTAGTATAAGACACAGTAAAACGATTCCCATAAATCCGGGTCCACCCTCGATAAATCTTTTCTTTAATTCTTGGTGAAAGTTTAATTGCTCTTCTTCTACAGGCTCCTCCATAACAGGCTCCTCCATTTCTACAGCATCAGCTACTTGAACTGAGTCCTGAACTTCTGTCATTTCCATATCGTCTTGTAATGGAAATGCTTGGATAGATTGGACAAATAAAATTGTCAATATTCCTAATAAACTAAATAATCTTTTCATCTTTTTTTTGTTTAATATTTTTGAGTTGTTAAAGATATAAAAATATATCACATAAATTACATAATCTGCAGAGAGGAAGGGATTCGAACCCTCGATACACTTTTGGTGTATACACACTTTCCAGGCGTGCGCCTTCGACCACTCGGCCACCTCTCTCTAAGCACAGTAAACAAATAAAAAGAAAAAAAACTAATTATGAAATTTAATACACTGTTTTTTGAAAGATTTTATACCCCAAAAACATCTTTTGAATTTTTTGTAGTTATATCTGCAATTTCGCTGATTGAAAGACCGTAAATATCACATAATTTATCTGCTATTAATGTGATGTTTGAACTCTCATTTCTTTTACCTCTAAAAGGTTTTGGGGATAAATATGGGGAATCCGTTTCCAAAACAATATTTTTAACATCTATGTTCTTTAAAAATTTATCGATGTTACCATTTTTAAATGTTACAACACCTCCGATTCCAATTTTCATTCCCATAGAAATAATTTTATTTGCCTGATCCAAAGTTCCGGTAAAACAATGGAAAATCCCTCCATTTTTAGCTGGAAATTTATTTAAAACATTATAGATTTCATCAAAGGACTCACGACAATGAATTACAATTGGAAGGTCAAAGTCATTAGCCAATATTATCTGTCTTTTAAAAGCTTTTAATTGTATATCCAAATTTGATTTATCCCAGTGTAAATCAATTCCAATTTCTCCAATTGCAACTATACTTTTATCCAAATTTAAAATATCCTCAACAACAGAAATTTCTTCTCGATAATTTGAATCAACATAGCAAGGATGAAGACCTGACATTAAAAAAATATTATCAGGATATTTTTTTCTTAATCCCAACATCGATTGATTGTGTTTTGAATTTATTGCGGGTAAAAAAAATCTTGAAACATTATTTGAAATAGCTTTTTTGATTACTAAATCAACATCTTCTTTGAATTCTTCAAGATATAAATGAGTGTGAGTATCTGTCAAGACCATGCTAATAAACTAGATTAACTCCAGGGCCTTTTCAATATTATTATTCATTAATATTTCTGTAGGATTTTCTAAGGCTTCTTTTATATGTACTAAACAACCTACACTCTCCCTACCGTCAATAATTCTGTGGTCATAAGAAAGAGCTAAATACATTACAGGCCTAACTTCAACTTTTCCGTCTACAGCAACTGGTCTTTGAACAATGTTATGCATCCCTAATATTGCGCTTTGAGGAGGATTTATTATCGGAGTTGACAACATACTTCCAAATACTCCTCCGTTAGATATGGTAAAGGTACCTCCAGTCATTTCATCAACCGTAATCTGGCCATCTCTTGCTCTTTCTGCTAATCTTTTAACCTCAAGTTCTACGCCCTTAAATGATAGTTCTTCAGCACTTCTTATTACAGGTACCATTAATCCCTTAGGTCCGGAAACTGCAATACTTATGTCGCAATAATTATATGTGATCATATCAGAACCATCAATCATTGAATTTACAGCAGGAAATTCATTTAATGCTCTAACACTAGCCAATGTGAAAAATGACATAAAACCTAAGTTTACCCCATGCTTTTCTTTAAACTTTTCCTTATACTTTTTTCTTAAAGCAAAAATTGCTGACATATCAACTTCATTGAAAGTTGTAAGCATTGCTGTCTCATTTTTGACTGATACCAGCCTTTCAGCTACCTTTCTTCTGAGCATAGAAAGCTTTTTTCTAGATTCAGATCTTTTTGAATCATCCACTTTACCCATTGCAGGCTTACCTAACAACACATCTTGTTTTGTGATTCTGCCTGATTTACCAGTACCTTTTATATTAGATACGTCAATCTTTTTTTCTTCAGCAATTTTTCTCGCAGCTGGACTTAATATTTCAGATTTTGAATCATCTGAATCTGTATCAGGTTTAACTTCAAGATTCTTTTCAGAAATATCAGAAACCGTTGGCTTTTCTTTAGAAATTCCCTCAGCCTCAGTATCTATATGACAAACAACTTGACCAACCTCTACAACATCACCTTCTTCAGCTTTTAGAGTAATAACTCCAGATTGCTCGGCCGGTAATTCTAATGTAGCTTTATCACTATCAATTTCAGCAATTATTTGATCTTTATCAACATATTCACCATCAGAAACTAGCCACTGAGCAATTTCAACTTCTGAAATTGACTCCCCTGGTGACGGTATTTCCATTTTTAAAATCATATGAATCTTGTTTATCTTTTTATCAGTTTTTCTGTCCGTATTAGAATATCGGTTAAATTATGGAATTAAATAAACCTAAAAAACAAATTATAGTAAATTTTTTCATGTAATAAATTTAATCAATATATCCGTTAATATCATGATTGGAGAAAAATTCCCAAATTAATTCTGATGAATTAATATCTTGATTATTGAACCAAGTATGTTCACCCCCGAAGACTTTGTAATGATCTACAACAGATCCTCTAAAACCATCTTGGTAAATTATTCTTTCAATCCAAAAATTATCATTTGGATTTGAATCATTTAATAGAAATGTTGTTGAATTTTCAGAACAATAATTAGTTTGCACCCAATAATCTAAAACTTCTTCAATCCCCAGTGACCAGTCTTGATTTAAAAAATTTCCATTATTAATCCCTCCACCATATGTAACAAGAGGATCATCAGTGCCATGTATCTGAAGAATAGGAACCTCCTTTTGAGGATTACAGTTGGAAAAAGTTTCAGGTGTCATAGAGCCTGTTACAGATGCTATTGCTGCAAATTTATCACTCATCTGACAAGCAAGTAAAAAACTAAAAAATCCACCATTAGACATTCCTGTGGCATATAATCTATTTTGATCCGTATTGTATTCATCAGAAATTAGATCGATTAGAAAATTGACAAAACTAACATCATCAGTTGTGCTATTAATTGTCCACCCCCCCCACATTCCAGTGTGGAATTCCCCAA
>CACEKJ010000031.1 GCA_902560045.1 uncultured Bacteroidota bacterium
CAGCTCTTCTTGGACCTAATTCATATGAAATTTTTAATTCATTAACTTTTTCAAATGAATCAATAACCTCAAGAACACTTACTCCTTTGCCTACTCCAAGATTAAAAGCAGTTTTTATTTTAGCATTATTCAAAATATGATTTAAAGCCATTGTATGTGCTTTTGCTAAGTCAACTACATGTATATAATCTCTTACACATGTGCCATCATGAGTTTTATAATTATTACCAAATATTTGCATAGACTTTCTTTTTCCACTAGCTACCTCACAAATAATTGGAAGTAGATTATTTGGTTTGTCAGCTGAGCAATCTCCGATCAAACTAGAAGAGTGAGATCCAACTGGGTTAAAATATCTGAGTGATATACTATTTATCTTAGACTCTTCAATTAATTTTTCACATAATTGTTTTGTTTCTGCATAAGGTGATTCTGCTTTTCCGAAAGGTTCCAACTCATTGACTGGTAAAAGTTTTGGAGTTCCATATACCGTGCAAGACGATGAAAAAATTAAATTATGAACTCTGTGTTTATTCATTAATTCTAGTAAATTTTCTAAAGAACCAATGTTATTTGAGAAGTATTTATTTGGTTTTATCAAAGATTCCTCAACGGATTTGTATGCCGCAAAATGTATAACTGCTACGATATTATTTTGCTCCTTGAATAATCTATCCATCTGTTCAAAATCTGTACAATCAACTTGGTAAAAATCAATCTTATTTTTTATTATTTGCTCAACACCTTTTATATTATCTATGGAACTATTAGACAAATTATCAACTACAATAGGTGTATATCCTGAATTATATAATTCTACTAAAGTATGTGAACCTATATAGCCCGCACCACCTGTTATTAAAATGTCTTTTCTTTTCACCCAAAAAATTCTTTTATTATTTTATAATTCAAACGTAATAAAACATTTTAAATTATTATTAATCTACGTTATCATGAAGAAAGGAATTGTTTTTTCGAATTTTCATATCATCATTCTCGTCTAAACCAACTGAAGTTCTAGAAATATTATTTTCTGATGAATAATTCTTATCCTCTAATTCAATTCCCTTTCTCTTATATGCTGGTTCATTTTCAATGTCATCAATTTTTGACTTGTTAAACTTATAATTAAATTCTTTCATCCGTAACCTTCTTTCCTTTGATCTTTGTTTTTGGAAATCAGAAATAGATGTGTTAATGGGATCTTGACTATCATTCTCCTTATCATTTTCAATAGTCGCTTCAATGGTTTGGGTTTCAACCTCAAAATCACTGCTATTTAGTTTACTTTCGATCTCAATTGTTTGCTCAAATAAAATATCATCTTCGATTTCATGTTTAAGTTCTTGATCATCAACAGAATTATTTTCTGGAATAACCTCAGTATAATCTTTTAGCTCAATATCCATTACTTCATTTTTTTTATTTAATTCATCAATCGTTTTATTATCATCTGTATCAAATAAAGACCACTCTATCGAATTTTCGTCCTCATTCTCATTTATTTCTGGATGATAAATTTCATTATTTTCATTTGTTATCTCTTTCGGGTCAATCACATCAATATCCATGACATCTACAATAGGTGATTCTATATTTAGGACATCTTCACTCATATCAAAAGGGGTTTCAATATCTAAAATCTCTTCATTTTCGTCGCTCGAATTAAAATCTTCCTTACTATTTTCTAAAAGATCAAATGATTCTCTATCCTCGTCTTCAAACTCATCCAATACGTGAATTATTTTTTCATCTGAATTTAAATCTTCAACATCATCAGAAACTTCATCTGATGAGATTTCTTCACAATTATCATCCTCTAAAACATGAACTATTTTGTCTTCAATAATATCCGTTTTTTCGGAATTAGCCACCTCTTTTTCTAGTGGATTTTCTTCAACTTGAATTTGGGAAAACAAATTATCTTCACCTAGTTCATGAACGATTTTTTCAGGCTCTGTGTTTGAAATTTCATTTTGTTGATCTACATCAAATCCTGTAGCTATTACCGTAACAGAAATTGAATCTTGCAACTCATAATCTTCACCTACACCCATTATGATATTTGCACCGTATCCAGCTTGCTCTTGAATATAATCGTTAATTTCACCAATTTCGTCAATTGTAATTTCCTCATTACCTGAAACAATTAATAATAAAACATTCTTGGCTCCAGAAATCCTATTATCATTCAACAGTGGAGAGTCAAGCGCTTTTGATATTGCATCATAAGCTCTATTACTACCGGATGAAGAAGCTGCACCCATAATAGCTGTACCACTATTACTTAATACAGTTTTTGCGTCCTTTAAATCAATGTTTTGAGTATAGTGATGTGTAATTACCTCAGCAATTCCTTTGGAAGCTGTTGACAATACCTCATCTGCCTTGGAGAAACCTGCTTTAAAACCTAAATTACCATAAACTTCTCTAAGCTTATTATTATTTATGATGATTAATGAGTCAACTTGATCTCTTAGTTTTTCAATCCCTATTTGAGCTTGCTCATTTCTAATTTTACCCTCAAAACCAAACGGAGTTGTTACAATCCCAACAGTTAGAATATTCATATCTCTTGCCATTTTTGCAATAACAGGAGCAGCACCCGTTCCTGTTCCTCCTCCCATTCCAGCAGTTATAAATACCATTTTTGTATTTACGTTTAACATTGACATGATATCCTCAGAACTTTCAAGTGCTGCTTTCTCTCCAACTTCAGGGTTTGCTCCAGCCCCCAATCCTTCGGTTAGATTTACTCCTAATTGTATTTTGTTTGGAACCCCGCTGTTATTTAAAGCTTGCGCATCAGTATTACATATTACAAAGTCAACTCCTTTTATTCCTTGCTTATACATATGATTAATTGCATTGCTTCCACCGCCACCTACTCCGATGGCTTTAATTACATTTGATTGATTTTTAGGCAAATCAAAACTAATTCCTAAATCTAAATTTTCATCCATGGTACAGTTTTAAAATTTTAATTATTATTCAGCATTGTCTAGAAAATCTTGTAAATTTTTAGTTAGCTTATCTAAAAAAGACTCTCTTTCAATTTTTTTATTTTCTTTTTTTAATTCATTCGAAGATGATGCATTATCATCATTTGATCCTTCTTCGTTTTGTGAATCATTATTAAATAATTCACCTTCAATATTTTCTGGTTCATTTTTTCTTAATCTGTGCAATCCGTCCATTACTAATCCAACAGCAGTTGCATAAAGTGGGCTTGTTACAGACTTATCGGTATCACCAGCTAGATGTTCATTTGGGTATCCTACTCTTGTATCCATACCCGTTACATATTCTACCAATTGTTTTAAATGTTTTAATTGACTTCCTCCACCAGTTAAAACAATACCAGCAATTAGTTTTTTCTTTTGATCTTCATGACCATAATTTTTTATTTCTAAATAAACTTGTTCGATAATTTCTACTGTTCTAGCGTGAATTATTTTTGATAAATTCTTTAATGATATCTCCTTTGGATCTCTACCTCTTAGACCGGGAATTGAAACAATTTCATTTTCTTTATTTTCTCCAGGCCAAGCAGAACCAAATTTAACCTTTAGTAGTTCGGCTTGTTTTTCTATGATTGAACATCCTTCTTTTATATCCTCTGTGACTACATTTCCTCCAAAAGGA
Source organism: uncultured Bacteroidota bacterium (assembly GCA_902560045.1). Lineage (GTDB taxonomy): Bacteria > Bacteroidota > Bacteroidia > Flavobacteriales > Flavobacteriaceae > MED-G13. The sequence goes on from CACEKJ010000031.1 coordinate 3,646, forward strand.
ATTACAGCCGTATGTCTTATTATTCCGTCTTTAAATATGGCCAAATCGGTTGTTCCACCACCAATATCAATTAGTGCTACTCCAGCCTCTTTTTCTTCATGACTTAATACAGCATTTGCAGAAGCTAATGGTTCAAGTGTAATTCCATCAAGATTTAGCCCAGCACTCTTTATACACCTTCCAATATTTCTGATTGAAGAAACCTGACCCACAACGACGTGAAAATTTGCTTCTAACCTTCCTCCATACATTCCAATAGGCTCTTTAATTTCAGCTTGACCGTCTACTTTGAATTCCTGAGGTAAAACATGTATAATTTCTTCTCCTGGCAACATTACCAACTTGTGAACTTGATTAATTAATCTTTCAATATCATTTTCATCAATTACCTTCTCTGAATTATTTCTTGTTATGTAATCACTATGCTGTAAGCTTCTTATGTGTTGCCCAGCAATCCCTACAGTAACTGCATCAACTTTGAATCCTGAAATTTCTTCAGCCTCTGAAACTGCTTGCTGAATGGATTGTATTGTTTGAGTAATATTATTTACAACTCCTCTGTGAACACCCAAGCTAATAGATTTTCCTACACCTAAAATTTTCATTTTATTGTATTCATTTGTTTGTCCTATCATCGCAACAATCTTTGTTGTTCCTATGTCTAAACCAATTGATATCATATTTTCTTTCATAACATTTATTTTTTTACCCCTACAACCTGATTCTCAAATTGTAGATTTATCATATTATAATTGTTTAAATCACCTTGTTCTACAGCTCTTATATAAAAGGCCTTCAAATTTGTAATCTTACTTTTTAATCTGTTATTATCTCCAATCAGAATTGAAGCCCTATAGTCTCTTAATTTTAAACTTATTTTATTATCGTTAACCATGATTTGAGATACGTTGTTTTTCAAAAAATCATCTTCCTTAATAAATAAGGAAACTTTAGTTAAGAAATCTAAATTGGTTTCAAAATTATATCCAAAAACAACAGGAACTTTTACAGATTGAAGTTTTGAAAGAGACATAAAATTTGAATTCTTATCTAAATAAAAAGAACTGTCCTTAGTGATTAATCTAGCAATAGGGTCCTTTTGATGAATATTTACATGTAATTGCTGACCCACTGTTTTAAAAACTTGAGATTTCTCAACGTAAGTGTTATTATCAATTTCATTTTCTATTTTGACAAGTGCAATAGAATCTTTTGAAGAGTTAATGTGTTTTAAAACTAAATTTTTAACAGAATCGGCCGAGATAAAGTAACTTGTATTTGGCTCTATTGAAACAATTACATCAGAAATAATTCTATCATTATTTTTTAAATTAGAACCATAAAATAGCCCAATTGATAATATTAAAATCAATACAAAAAATATGTTTACCCAGTTAATACGCATATTCAAGTTCTTGTTTTATGTGTTCAACTTCGTTTGCAATATCACCAGCACCTAATGTTATGTTTACCCTATATCCTATATTTTTAATATGATCTGAAATGTCAGACTTTCTTGAAATAGTTTTATGATTAGAATCAATTTTTTCTAACAACCATTCTGAACTAATTCCCTTAATTGGAATTTCTCTAGCTGGATAAATTTCTAAAAGAATCACAGCATCAAATTGAGATAAAGCTGTTGCAAAATCCTCTGCCAAATCTCTGGTTCTTGAATACAAATGAGGTTGAAAAATAACGGTTAATTTGTCATTCGGATAGATATTCTTCAGTGAATCAAATACCTTGTTTATTTCTTCTGGATGATGAGCATAATCATCAATGTATATTATATTTTCATTGTCAATTTGATATGAAAACCTTCTTTTTATCCCCTTAAAAGAGATTAAAGAACTAATAATTTGATTTTCAGAAATCCCCAATTCTAATGCTAATGCAATGGCACATGTAGCATTTAATACATTATAGTGACCAGTTAATGGTAATTTAATATTTTCAATGGTTGATTTCTCTGATTCAAAATCAAAAATACTAAGTTCACTTTTACAGTTTATATTCAACACTTTAAAATCAGAATCATTTCTTTCTCCGTACTTAGAAGAGTTAAATTCCAGGTTTTCATGTGTAATTAATAAACCTCCAAACTTAATATTATCGGCAAAATCATAAAATGCTTGAGATAAACTTTCCTTATTTCGGTATATGTCTAAATGATCTACATCCATAGAGGTAATGCACGCAAAATCCGGATTTAATTTTAAAAACGACTTATCAAATTCATCTGCTTCAACCAAAATAAATTCATCTCCATTGTATAAAAAATTAGAATTATAATTTTCCATAATACCTCCAACAAATGCAGTAAAGGATACATCTGCACACTTCAAAATATGTGCTAAAATTGATGTTGTTGTCGTTTTTCCGTGAGTACCTGCTATAGCAATGCACTTACTTTTTCTAGAAATGTTTTCTAAAATATCAGCCCTCTTATAAATATCAAAATTATTTTTTGTAAAATAATTTAAAAGAATATGATTATTAGGAATTGCAGGTGTGTATACAACAACTGTATCATCTTTTGGTAAAGCATTATATTTCGCTGTAATATTTTCAAGATTATAATCTATTTTTGCCCCCATTTTTGTTAGATCAATCGTTATCATTGATTTTTCTCTATCATATCCAAACACATTTTTATTTTTTTCAATAAAATATGTTGCAAGACCACTCATTCCAATCCCGCCAATACCAATTAAAAAAATATTATGTTTAGAACTTAAATTCATTAATTCATTATTTTTTTTATTTCATTTACGATATCATTTTTAGCGTTAACAAATGCTAACTTTTTAATGTTTTTAGATAATTTATTTCTCAACTCAGATGAAGAATTAAGCATGTTTATTTGCTTCTTTAAATCCTTTTCTAAATTCTTTTCTTCCACCAATAATGCTGCATCATTTTCAACAATCGCCTGTGCATTTTTCAATTGATGATCTTCAGCTACATTTGGGGAAGGAATAAAAATTACGGGCTTTCCAATTATTGATAACTCTGAAACAGAACTTGCACCAGCCCTTGAAATAATTAAATCGGAAACAGAATAAGCTAAATTTATTTCGTCTAAAAAATCCACTAATTTTATATTTTCAGAATCTACCATGGATTTGTATTGATCATAGTATAACTTTCCACATTGCCAAATTACCTGAAGATTCAGATACTTTAAATAATCAATTATGGAATATATAGATTTATTGATCTCCCTTGATCCAAGGCTTCCCCCTATAACAAGTAAAGTTTTTTTG
>CACEKJ010000032.1 GCA_902560045.1 uncultured Bacteroidota bacterium
GTGTTCTGTTAAACCTTAAAAAGTTGTTAACCTGAAATGAGGAATTATTAAGGCCTGTTATTTGCAGAGAACCATTGGCATTATTTCCTTGCCAAGTAGTTGTTCCAAAAAATCTTCTTCTTTCTTTTGTCCTAATATTTCCACCAATTTTTACCTGATATCTTAAACCTTGGATCGGTAATTTATATGTTAGTGCAAGATTTCCTATATATCTACTTTCTTTTGAAATGTCTTCAAAATCATTAATCCATGAATAAGGATTGGAGATATCCAAGTCTTCGCCAAAGTCTTCATATTCTTCGGTAATTATAGGTCTGAAAGAAATCACTTGTTTAATAAAACTTTGATTCGACCCTCCCAATAAATCTCCACTTTCTGCAAAGTTTGTAGAACTCAGATAACCACTCATTCTGGCTTCTAAGATTAACTTATCATTCAGATCTTGATTAAAATTGATTCTCATATCACCGCTTTTAAACGAAGATGTGGGGACAATTCCCTGTTGATCATCAAAGCCTGCTGAGATATAATAATTTCCATTATCTGTACCACCAGAAACTGAACCTCCAACTTTTCTACTAATACCACTTCTGTAGATTTCATCTTGCCAGTGGTAGGATTGAGCTGGAGTTTCCAAAACTGTTCCGTCTTCATCAATACCATAGATAGCATAATCATCATCAATAAAAAATCTAGGGTTAAGACCGTTTCCAGCATTTACTTCATTTACATAAGCGGCATAACCATAGGGGTCAAGAACATCATACTTTTTAGAGATAACCCTAACCGATGTATTGGAGAATGCTTCTATATTAACTTTACCACTCTTTCCTTTTTTAGTTGTAATAACAACAACACCATTAGCTCCTCTTGAACCATAAATGGCTGTGGCAGATGCGTCTTTTAAAACCTGAATACTTTCTATATCTCTGGGGTTGATTCCATTTAAACCATTTTGACTTTCTTGACCAATGTTCCCAACACCGGCAGGCAATACATCTTCACCGGCAGAAGAAATTATAACTCCATCTACAACATATAATGGTTCGTTATTTCCACGAAGACTGTTAGTTCCTCTAATTTTTACACTTATTCCTGAACCTGGATTTCCTCCGTTTTGAACTACTTGAACTCCCGCAGCACGTCCTTGAAGTAATTGATCTATAGAATTAGACTGGTTTGCTACTTCTTCTTCAACTTTGACAGATGATAAAGAACCTGTCAAATCTTTTTTCAACACGGATCCATAACCAATTACAACTACTTCTTCCAGCTGTTCTAAATCAGGAAGCATCATTATATTAATGGAGTCTGCAGAGGAGGCATCAACTTCCTGTGATGAATATCCTAGGTAAGAGAAAATTAAAACTTTAGGCTTTCCTGACGGAATTGTTATCGAATAATTTCCGTCAAAGTCAGTTAATGCACCAATGTTAGAGTTTTGAACAGTAATGTTTACGCCAATAAGCGGCATATTATTTTCATCATTCACCACGCCCGAAATCGTTTTCGTTTGCGAAAAGGCAAAAATCGGTAATAAAATAAATACTAAAAGTAAGTTTTTCATGATTAGTTAGTTTCAGTTTATTAATTTAAAATTTAATAACGATAAATATAGTGTTAAACAATAGTTTAAAAAATAATTGTCTAAAAAATTAGATATATTTTTATCAAAAGTGTAGAGATATTAATGAAATAATGTAAAATTCTTAAAATTTATACAATTACTTTGATATTAAACTAATGTATTTGTTGCTGTGTTTTGCTATGTATGCATAGTATGTCTATATTTGTAAAAAATTATAAAATGAAAAATATTTTTGCACTATTATCACTTTTTTGCATAGTTACTATAAATGCTCAAATCTCACTGCCAATAGATTTTGAAAATGACCAGGTTTTAAACGAAGACATAATTCATTTTAACGGAGGATCAGGTTATGTAGTTTATAACCCTCAAATTGACGACAACAATGCAAGTGAGCATGTAGGTGTTATAATTAGAGACGGTGGAGATATATGGGCGGGTAGCTACATTGAACTAGATGGGTATTTGGATTTTTCAACAAATACCACTCTTAATATGAGAGTGCTTTCTCCTTATCCTGGCCTAATGGTAAAGTTTAAAATTGAAGGAGATATTGGTGAATTTCCGTCAGAGCCAGCTACAGAAAGAGATGCCTATACCACAGCTACCAACGAATGGGAAATCTTATCCTGGGACTTTTCTGGCGAACCGACAGACACATTTAGAAAGTTAGTTCTCATGTTCGATTTTGGCAATGTTGGTGACGGTACTGCTGACTCTACATTTTACTTTGACGATATTTTTCAAACTGATCCTAGCGGAGGGCTTGCTCAAATAGATTTACCTGTAACGTTTGAAGATCCATCTGTTTATTATTCTTTTACAGATTTTGGAAATAATGGACCTACCACAATTGTAGAAACAGTTTCTGGAAATTATGCTAGAGTTGAGAAAAGCAGCGCTGCAGAAAGTTGGGCTGGAGTCACTATTGGAACTGATGCTGGATTTGCCACAAACATTCCTGTAACTACAGAGAATAGCAAAATGTACATAGATGTATATGTGCAAGGAAATAATGCGCCAACTGGTTTACCCATTAGGCTTAAAATTGAAAACTCTAATGATCCAACACAATCTGTTGAAACAGAGGCATTTAATTCTGTGGTAAATTCCTGGGAAACTTTGGAATTTAATTTTTCAAATGAAGCAGAAGGTACTGCTGCATTAAATTCTGATTACCCATTTGACAAAGCGTCTGTTTTTTTCAACTTTGGATCACCAGGGTCTGGATCTGACACAGATGGAAACGGCGTTGTATATTATTTTGATAATGTGTCTTTTGGATCAACATTAAGTGTTGAAGAAAATTTATTTGAAAATTATAAAGTGTATCCAAACCCGTTTAAAAGTATGCTAAATATTCATGGTATTGAAGGGGGAGAAAAAATTTATATTCACGATATTTTAGGAAAGGAAATCTTTAAAGGAATTGGAAATAAAACAATTAATCTTGAAGATTTAAATAAGGGAAGTTATTTCCTGATTATAAGCAAAGATGGTCGGAAAAACTCGTTTAAGATCATAAAAAATTAATTTGATGGCTAGTTTTTGGAATCCAAATAATTATAATAAGCTATTTAATATTGCTGTTTTTTTAATTATCCTTGGAGGAATACTTTCGATTATTGAATTGCTAACCGAAAATAGCAGTTCGATATTTATGTCGGGAATTATTATACTTATTTTATTAGTTATTTTTAAATCTCGGTTTCACTAAATTATTTTCTTAGTGAGGTTGGATTCGCTAAATCAGTTGTTACATAAGCATCTGGGTTTACTGATTTTATTATTGATAGAACTTTACTAAGCTTTCTTCTAGGTACAATACACCATGAAATAGTAACTGCTCCGTCTCTTCCTTTAGCTTTAATATCGGTAACCATAAATCCTTTCTCTCTAAGTGGCTTACTTATATTTGCTGATTTAGAAGGAGTAAATACCCTAACCACAGCACTTCCAAGACCAATAAATTTTTCTAATTGTATTCCCAAAAGAGTACCTCCTGCAAAACCAAATGCATACGCAGCAATTAAAAATGGATCGTTAATGTCTTTGATTACCTGTGAAACTGCAAGTATCCAAATTGCTGACTCAACTAGTCCTATGAATGCGCCAAGTACAGGTTTCTTTGTTACCACTAATGCCCTAACCGTGGTTAAAGATTGGTCAATAAGTCTTAGTACAAAAATTAATAGTGCAGATAAAAAAAGATTCATTTTTTAAATTTCTAAATAGTATTATCTAAAATTAGATGATTTTATAAAACTTTTAATTTTAAATTTGTTTTTTTATTCACTTAGTTATGATAAGGGCTGGAACTATTTCTGACATTGATTCCATTTTAAATATTACAAAATCATGTGCAGCTCACATGATTCAAAATGGCATCTATCAATGGAATGAACATTATCCAGACAAAAGCTCATTTGTCAATGACGCAGAAAATATGGAGCTATATGTTTATATTGAAAACGAAAAATTGATAGCTTGTATTTCACTTTGTAATGAAATGGACGAGGTTTATATTCCTGTAACTTGGAAAACTAAAAATCAAAATAATTTATACATTCATCGACTAGCCGTTCATCCTGATTTTCAAAAAAAAGGAGTCGGAAGAGATTTGATGAATTTTGCAGAAAACTTCGCTAGAAAAAAAGAGTATAAATCTATACGGTTGGATACATTTTCAAAGAATAAAAGAAATTTAAAATTTTATGAATCTAGGGGCTATCATCGATTGGAAAGTATATATTTTCCAAAGCAAAGTGAATTTCCTTTTTATTGCTATGAATTAATAATTTGACGAAATCAGTTAAAATTTCTGACATACAAAAACTAGCAATACCTGCTTTAATTTCTGGTATTGCAGAACCAATATTGTCTATTACGGATACTATTATTGTTGGGAATATTCCTGAAAATGCAACTATATCACTTGGTGCTGTTGGTATTGTAGGTAGTTTTATTTCTATGCTAATATGGGTTTTTGGTCAAACAAGAAGTGTTATTGCTTCCATAATTGCTCAGGCTGTTGGAAAAAACAACTTAAAGGAGGTTAAATCCCTGCCCGCTCAAGGAATTTTAATTATTATTTCAAGTAGCATATTAATTATACTTCTAACGTACTTTAACTCCGAAGGTTTATTTAGATTCTACAATGCAAGCGGAAAACTTCTACAATTTTGTGTTGATTATTTTAACATTAGGGTTTGGGGGCTTCCATTTACGCTGTTAACAATCGGGGTTTTTGGAATATTTAGAGGGCTGCAGAACACCTATTATCCAATGATAATTGCAATTGTAGGAACTCTATTAAACATTGTACTAGATATTATTTTTGTTTACGGAATTGATGGGGTTGTCAATCCTATGTATATTAAAGGAGCAGCTTATGCAAGTTTAATTGCGCAAATAACAATGGCAATTCTTGCGATAATATTATTATATATAAAAACCAATATAACACTAACGGTAAGGTTCCCGTTTAACCCCAAAATAAAATCATTTATGCAAATGTTTGGGAATTTGGTAATAAGAACTGCTTCTTTAAATGTGACCTTATATTTCTGTAATGCTTTTTCAACAAAGTATGGAGATGAATTTATAGCAGCCTATACAATAGCAATAAATCTTTGGTTTCTGGTTGCATTTATTATCGATGGGTATTCTAGTGCTGGAACAATTTTATCAGGAAAGTTATACGGCGAAAAATCATACGGTGTTCTCATGAAATTTGGAAATGATCTAACAAAAATTGGAGTCAAGATTGGTTTTTTAATGACCTTCATTGGATTTATTTTTTATTATCCCCTTGGAAAAATATTCAACAACGATCCAATTGTTCTAAGTGAGTTTTATAGTGTCTTTTGGATTGTATTAGCAATGCTGCCGCTGTGCTCTATTGCATTTATTTTTGACGGAATATATAAGGGTTTGGGGTGGATGAAGGATCTTAGAAATGTTTTGTTGTTTTCAACTTTTATTGTTTTTGTTCCATTTGTTATGTTATTCGACCATTATGAATTTGGATTGCATGGAATATTTTATGCATTCACTCTTTGGATTTTAGCAAGGTCAATTCCATTGATTATTAAATTCAAAAAAACATTTAATAAGCTATCATAAAAAATGTACATTTGGGGCTCAATAATTAGCTAAATGGCAAAAATTAGGATTACGAAAAAGTTTAGATTTGAAGCTGCTCATGCACTTTATGGCTATGATGGAAAGTGTAAAAATATCCATGGGCATAACTATAATCTTTTTGTTACTATAATTGGAGCTCCTGTAAAAGATGATTCTAATGTAAAGTATGGAATGGTCATGGATTTTGGTGATCTAAAAAAAATTGTCAACTCTGAAATTGTCGATAAATTTGATCACTCTGTAATATTTAATAAAAATTCACCTCATAAAGAATTGGCTGACGAATTAATCAAAAATGGTCACAAAGTAATTTTAGCCGATTATCAGCCAACCATTGAGGAAATGGTAACTGACTTTGCCAATAGAATCTCTTCAAAACTTCCTTCTGAAATTAAACTTCATTGCTTAAAGTTAGAAGAAACGGAAACTTCGTATTC
>CACEKJ010000033.1 GCA_902560045.1 uncultured Bacteroidota bacterium
GAACCTCTGAATCTTCCAGCTTCAACTACACCGTCAGCAATTTGAGAAAAATATATAAATTCTTTTTCAAATTGATTTTTAGAAACAACCATTTTTAATTTTCCATTAATGGTGTCCTGATATATAGTAAATAGTCCTTCTATTTTTTTACTTGACTCTGTCAAATCAGCAATTGTTTTTTCTTCAGATTTCTTTTCCTTTTTTTCTTCAGACTTTTCTTCTGATTTCTCTTGACCAATAAATGAAATTGAATACATTAAAATTAAACCAAGAATTAGTAGATTTTTTTTCATATTTTTTTCTTTTTATTTTTTTCTTTTAGTCCATATTTCATGCAGAGGGGCTCCCTTGCTTGTTTTACCCTGATGAATCCAATCTCCGTTTTCTATCCCAAAATTAAATTCTAAAGACATTCCAACACGAGAAATATCTCTAGAAAAAAACTCTATTTTTTCAGAGTATTTTCCATCAACAGTAGTATAAGTTCCCCCACCAGTTCCTTTAAATTCCTTCTTTTCCGTATCATAAGCAATCCATTGAAATCTAGTCCCAGATAAAATTTTCATTGTTTTTCTGGGTCTATCAATGTTTCTAACTTGTTTCTCCCCATTTTTATATCTTCCAGACATTAGCCAGGCACCATTAAGTTTTCCAGGTGATCCATCATCTATTCTGAAAAAGTGCCAGTCCGAGTCAGGCAGAGATAATTTATCCTCAGAAATTTCTACCTTAAAGGTCACTATTTCTCCAACTCTTTCTGAATTTTGTGTATCAAATTCAACTTTTTCAGTCATCATATTTCCGTTTAATTCCCAAGTTCCACCATTTGAATATATAAATTCTCCGGATTTAGAATTGAACATAGATATTGCTTGAAACTTTTCAGAAAAAACGACAACACTCCTTATTTCAGTTCCATTCTCATCCAAATATAATCTCTCCCAAGCTCCCACAGGACTTTGTGAATAAATTCCTAATGTGGTTAAAAATGCAATTAAAATTAAAATATTTTTCATATCATTTATTTTCAGTCAATGAAATCAAAAATGCATATTCCATTGCGGTTTCCTTATAAGCTTCAAATCTTCCCGATGCCCCTCCGTGGCCAGCATCCATATTACAATACATAAGAAGAGGCTCTTTATTTGTTCTTTTATCTCTTAATCTGGCTATCCATTTTGCAGGCTCAAAATATTGAACCTGAGAATCATGATATCCAGTGGTTATAAATATTGCAGGATAGTCTTTTTCTTCTACCTGATCATATGGAGAGTAGGATAACATGTAATAATAAGAATCTTCATCCTTGGGATCTCCCCATTCGTCAAACTCAAATGTTGTTAGTGGGATTGTTTCGTCCAACATAGTTGTAACTACATCTACAAATGGAACCGCAGCCACGATACCTTTAAAAACTTCAGGTTCCATATTAGCTATAGCACCCATCAAAAGTCCACCTGCGCTACCACCCATTGCAAAAATTTGATCTCTATCTACATAACTATTATTACCTAGATATTTTGCACTATCGATAAAATCCCAAAATGTATTTTTCTTATTAAACATCTTTCCATCTTCATACCATTCTCTTCCTAAATATTGACTTCCTCTAATGTGTGCAATAGCATAAACAAATCCTCTATCTAATAAACTTAATCTCACAGAACTAAATCCAGCGCTGTTTGTTGAGCCGTAAGATCCATAACCATAAAGTAAAAGAGGGTTTTTACCTTTTTTATATGTGTCTTTTCTAAAGACTAATGAAATAGGAACTTTTTTTCCGTCTCGGGCATCTGCCCAAACTAGCATAGACTCATAGTTGTTTTTATCAAAAGTACCACCTAAAATTTCAGCTTCCTTTAAAACAGTTTTTGTTTTTTTAATTAAATTATATTCAATTGTAGAATTAGGAGTAGTCATTGAAGAATAACCATATCTAAATGTTTTAGAATTAATTTCTGAATTCACACTGGAGTATGCTGAAAATACTTCCTCTTCAAAATCGATATAATGACTTTTACCATCTTTATTTGAAATCACATTAAATCTTCTTTGTCCATTTTCTCTTTCAGTAATCACAAAAAAATCATTAAAAACCTCAACTCCTTCTAATAAAACGTTTTTTCTATGCTTGATGAATTCTTTCCAATTATCCGACGAAGTTTTATCTTCATCGCATACCATTAGTTTAAAATTTTTAGAATCGTTTATATTCGTTCTAACATACCACTTGTCATTTAAGTGATCAATTGAATATTCAAGTCCGTCAACTCGTTTTTGAAAAATTTTAAAATCACCGTTAGGTTCATTAGCGTTGAGAAATCTAATTTCATCTGAAATTGTTTTTCCGCTAACAATAATTATATATTTTCCAGATTTTGATTTATATGAATATAAATTGAATTCGTCATCTTTTTCAAAATATACTTCCTCATCTTTTTGATTTTGATTAAAAGAATGCCTCATTACTTTTTCAGTTCTTAAGGTTTTAGTATTTTTTTGATTATAAAACAGTGTCTTGTTATCATTTGCCCAACTAACTCCACCGGATGTATTAGAAATGGTATGGGTGTTTTTTTCACCTGTTTCTAAGTTTTTGAAATGAACTGTGTATAATCTTCTACTTATTGTATCAACCGAGTAAGCCATAATTTTATTGTTGGGGCTAATATCAATACCACCGATTCTAAAATACTCGTGACCTTGAGACATTTTATTTACATCGATAAGAATTTCCTCATCATTTTTTAAATCATCTTTTTTTCTGCAATATATTGGGTATTGTTTCCCTTTTTCAAAACGGGTATAATAATAGTATCCATTATCTAAATAGGGTACACTTGAGTCGTCCTCTTTAATTCTTGATTTTATTTCTTCGAATAATTCATTCTCCAGGCCTTTGTAATCTTCCATGTAAGAGTTTCGGTAATCATTTTCCGAATTCAAATAATCAATCACTTTTGGATTACCTCTTTCATTTAACCAATAAAACTCGTCAATCCTTTCGTGATTATGCATTGTCATAATCTTATTTATTTTCTCTGCCCGAGGCTCAATTATTTCATTTTTTTTCATGTCGCAAGATTGTAATAGTATAATCATTAATAGTAAAAACTTCTTCATAATTTTTTATTTTAATCCAATAAACATTGGAGTCTTATTTTGATAATCTTTGTAAAGCGGGTATTTTTTAGAACTTATGCCTTCGCTAAATTTTGCACTAAAATAGAAAAGAATCACAAGAAGAATACACCCGATAATAGACCAGTTTATTAATCTTCCGCTAGCGGATACACTGAAGAAATAGAATGTTATCCAAATTAACTGTTCACAGGTATAGTTTGGATGTCTTGAGAATTTCCACAAACCTGTATCAATAAATCCTTTTTTATAATTTCCAGAAATTTCATGATTGCCGTTAATTAGTGCATATTTTTTTGTCTGATATTTATGTTGTTGTTCATCTGCTATGGTTTGGATTATTATCAAAAGAAGCATGATTGCTCCGATAATTATATCTAAATCAGAAAATTCTTTTTCACCCTGCCATGCAGCAAGAATAGGTAGAGAAAAAAGAAAAATTAAACCCATTTGATAAAAACATATAAAAAGAAAATTGAAAATAGACCAGTTTAACTTAGTCTTTAAAGCGGGAACTTCTTTTTGTAAAACACTCCATCTATAATCTTCCTCACCTTTCCATGGTAGTATTGAAAAACCTCCTTTTCTTGCGAAATTAAACGAGAGTCTAAGCCCCCATATTGTAACTAAACATGACATCATTATTAATCTGTTATCCATTCCAGCTGAATAAGTAAAGTACCAACAATAAACTATTGGAATTATACTCCAAAGCCTATCAACTTGACTGTAATTTGTGGTTAATTCTCCAGCAATAAAACAGTAGGATGCAGCGGCCAAATACAAAAATAACATATCATAAAATGCAAGCCTTTGGAGTGAGTTTAATTCAAACTCAAATATATTTGAATAGAAGACAAAGTATACTCCAATACAAATTGTAATAATTAATAAAATTATTTGTCTAATCATATGACTAATTTATGAAAATAAGCTTCATTTTAACTATTTTTGTTTACCTAAATTAGGCCATTATGGACTCTCAAAGTGTACTGTTTATATTTATAGGATTAACAATATTTAATTTTCTTTTTACTACAGTTTTAGAATATTTAAATGATAAAAATTGGAAAGAAAGTATCCCCAATGATTTAGAAGGTTTTTATGATTCTGATAAATATCAAAAAGCTAAAAATTATAAAATTGAAAGAGGAAAAATATCATTATTAAATAGTTCTATTAGCTTTGTAATTACACTTCTAATGTTATTTTTCTTTGGTTTTGGATTAATAAGTGAATATGCAGTCTCGTTCTCTGATTCTACTATTATTCAATCATGTATTTTTTTCATGATATTTCATTTACTAACTACTTTTTTAGGTATGCCTTTTAGTTATTATTCAACATTTTTTATCGAGGAAAAATATGGTTTCAATAAAACAACCCTTAAAACCTTTATAGTTGACAAAATCAAGGGACTTTTTATTTCGTCTTTATTTATTATTGTATTAACATCACTTGCTATAGTATTGATTGAATATTTTAGTACAGGTTTTTGGATATGGCTATGGATTGGGTTGTCATTATTTATGGTTTTTTTAAATATGTTTTATGCTGATTTGATTGTACCAATTTTTAATAAACTTACACCTTTAGAAAATGGTGAATTAAGATCAAAAATTGAATTCTACTCAAAAAAAGTAGGCTATTCACTAAAAAACATTTTTGTTATCGATGGTTCTAAAAGATCTACCAAGGCCAATGCATTTTTTAGTGGCCTTGGCCCAAGAAAAACAATTGCTTTATATGATACACTAATTGAAAAGCATACAGATGAAGAATTAGTTTCTGTTTTGGCTCATGAGGTTGGTCATTTTAAGAAAAAACATATTCTTGTTTCAATGTTTCTTACCATTTTACAATTAGGTATAATGTGCTATTTATTTGAATTATGTATGAATATGGAAGTAATTGCAAGCTCTTTGGGATCTTCAAAAATGAATTTTCATATAGGAATTATTGCATTTAGTTTTTTATACTCTCCAATTGGATTAATAACGGGCATATTGATGAATATTTTAAGTAGAAAAAACGAATACGAAGCTGATAAATTTGCAAAAGACACTTACAATGGAAATTTTTTGGAACTGGCTTTAAAGAAATTATCTGTGGACTCTTTAAGTAATCTATATCCACATCCTTTGTATGTTTTTGTTCACTATTCTCATCCGCCTTTACTAAAAAGATTAGCTAGACTTAAAGATTAGTTACAGACTTTTGAAATATCCCTTTTCTTTATCTTTAATTACATTGTTATAATTAAAATATTGTCCGTTCATTGCAATATATATGCCTGTCTCCAAGGTTTGAACAAATGACAAAGCACTTCCCAAGTTAAAAAAACCATCTGAAGAACTACCGAACGCATAGGGGATCATCGCACCGGTTAATACAATGGTTTTATTATTAATTTTTTTTGCAATTTTTCTAGCGGTATTAACCATTGTATCTGTTCCATGTGTAATAACAATTCTTTTAGATTTTGAATCCTTACATTCCTTAATAATTTTATTAATATCACTTTCTGTCATTTCAAGACTATCAATCATCATCAAAGTTTTTATTTCAACATTGAGTCTTGATTTACTTCTTTTCAACATTTCAGGAATATGTGTTTTTTCAAAAAATAAATCTCCACTTATGTGATTATAGCTTTTATCAAAGGTTCCTCCGGTAATAAAGATTTGAATCATTAATTTTGAATTAATTATATTTTTATAAAGATATTATTTATTTTAGGAATTATAACGGGTCATTAACTCAGTTGGTTCAGAGTGTTACCTTGACAGGGTAGAAGTCACTGGTTCGAATCCAGTATGACCCACATTTTAACAATTATTTAAATTTTGAAATTATTTCTCCTGAAATTTTTAAAAAATATGCTTCTGAAATTTTAGCCTGATATTTAGCAGAGCTTTCAGATAGCTCAGCATTTAGAAGGTTTAATTGAGCTCTTCTGAATTCTATTGAACTAACTTGGCCAATTTTATACC
>CACEKJ010000034.1 GCA_902560045.1 uncultured Bacteroidota bacterium
CCTCAGGAATCGGATTTACTAACAAGTCTAAAGTGGTTGTAGAAATACAACCAGATTCATCATCTTCTAACCTTACAAATAATGTTTGGAATCCAGCCGTTGTATTGGTGTAAAGATCAGTAATTGGATTTTCACCGTTTTCTGCATCCTCAAGTGTTTCGTGATAAGTAACGTCAATACCTGTTTGATCGTTTAATACTTCTTCAGTTTTTAATGAAAGATCAAAGAATGAAATAATTCCGTCATAGTCATCGTCACAATATTCGAGTGGAGTAGGAGTGATAATTTCTGGAGGGCTTAGTGTATTTAACACAAAACTTGAAACTTGATAGCATTCTGGATAGGTATTTTCAAAATATCTAAAGAAGATAGTTTGTGAAAAAGGCTCAATATTATCATAAGTTTCAGGAATTAATATCCCATTTGTATTATTTATTGCTTCATCCTCAGTTTCATGATATGAAATTGTGAAATTATCATTAGATAATTGACTTAATATGTTTTCACTTTGAATGGTTAAATCAAATATTCCATCCCCGTCAATAGCAAAATTATCACAAGCATCTAATTGAGGAAGGTCTTCCACAATTTCTGGCGTATAGAACTCAATTAAAATCTCGTCACCGGTACTACAATCTTCTGAAATTAACACATCTACGGAATAAAGTCCGTTTTCAGTCACTGTTAAGGTTGAGCTGTTTTCATCACTAATCTCAGCACCATCAAAATACCAAATAAATGAAGCATCATCTTGATCAATCTGAGTGTCTAAAATTATTTCTCCGCCTTGACATTGAGCATCACCGTTTTCTACAAGTATATCATCACCTAAATTCACACCTAAATCAAAACTACCTGCTTCTATAAATACAGCTGAGTCAAGAATACTATCAGATGCATCAGCAACAGCCAATTTAATATGATAAGTTTCGCCAATAACTACATCTGCTTTAGCGATTAACGGTACAGTTCTACCGTCGTATCCAATATCTGGTTCACCAACTGGTGTGTATCCATGGAAATATTCTGGATTAGCTGCATCACATGCACCATTATCAGGATGAATATTTGTAATAGCTATTGGAATATCCGTATCAGGAAGAACAGCAAGATTTGATACGGTTCCGTCAGGATGTGTTAATAGGAAAGCAAATACATCAGAATAATTACATTCAAAAGTACCTTGGTCATATTCCTCTGACGCCATAATAAATCTAAAACTAAAACTACTTGAAATCGGTACAAAATCAAATTCAATTATAGAAGCATTATTTGTGTTATCTCCAATCAGATTATCTAAATCAGGATCTCCAGGCCATTCAAATCCACCTGTCGAGGCATCACCAATTCCTGAATTAGGTCCTGTTGCTAGTAATGCGTCACCACTAGATAAGATTATACCCTCGCTAAAGGGGAATCCACCGCTTGGTTCTTCAAAATGCCCAATTCCGTTAACATCTCCAAAATTATCTCCACTTGACCAAGTTATATTTGAAACATTTGCAGAACCACACTCATCACTAATTAAAACTTCTTCAATCAATTCCTCAATAGAATAACATTCTTGATTCACTGTTACATTCGGAGTAACTATTTCAGGCCCAGGATTAATTATAGCCTGAATTTCAATTCTTTCATAAGTATCACACTCACCATTCTCAAAAGGAGAAACCCAGTAAGTTGTAGATTCTGTTATTTCAGGGTTAAATTCAGTTCCATAAAAGATTGAATCACCTTCGGTTGCAGAATCAAACCAGTAAACGGATCCATCACCAGAATCTGAAACAGCTGATAAACTAACAATTTGACATTCAATTCCAACAAATGGTGTTAATTCTATTGTTGGAACAGATAATAAATTTGTACTAGAAGATAAAATTAACTCTGGATCACCAACCATTCCTCCGTATTCAACAATGTAACCTTGTGGATGGTATGCAGAGGTTGGATTTGTAGATCCTGTATTGGTTAAATCATTCCATGAACCTACAAGACCTATACTGTCATCAGTAATATGGGCATAATCTTCATTTCCTGATTGGTTAGGTTCTGATGGATTATTATTCCAGTTGCTGTATTGGCCATCTACAGGGCTACCATCACCTTCTCCAACCCAGAAAGGAAGACCGTCACCATCATTTAGTAGTCCCTCAGGTCCTGTTACCCAATTCCATTCACCTTCTACTAATTGATCAGAAGCACCAATCCATCCTGCACCTGCAGTTTGTTCTGCAGCAATTTGATTTTCTTCAGCAGATAGTATAGTTGCTAGGTATCCTTGAAGACCATAATAAACAGAATTTTCAGCTGCTGTTTTTGCTTGTATCCATGTAATACCTGGTTGACTTACAAATACATAATAATGTTCTGTATTTGGTAGGAAGTTGGCATCACCAATGGTGAACGAGAAATATTTATCAACTGGGTTTGGATTACTTGAAAAGAAAACAATTTCATATACTGCAGCAATTAGATCAGTAATTAATGCAGGTTCACCATTTTCACCTGTTAATTCAAGTTTTCCTTCACTTACACTCCATGATGTTGAAATTCCTGGCATTTGTTCAGGTATTGATAAAATATCTTCGCCTGGAACATACCCTTGAGAAATTTGTACATAAAGAGCATCTAAAGTAGTGTCATCAGGATCACTAATATCAAAGGATGATACAATATTTTGTTCTGTTTGAGGACAATATATTTCACTTCCTGTAGATGTAATAATTGGTGGATCATCTTCTGTTGTATCTTCAATCTGAATGGTTACAGCTAAAAACTCTTCACTTTCACATCCGTTAATTGTTTGAGTTGCATAAACCACTTCGTTATTTTCTAAAACATACGTGCTTTCTAGTAATGTTCCGTTCGTATCAGAATCATACCATTGAATATTTTCTCCTTCAACTACTAAATCCTCAATAGTTGGCTCTTCAGAGAATGTTTGAATACTGGAACCAGTAGGAGCAGAGGGAATAGCATCACTAATTGAGACATTTACAGTTAGGAATTCTTGACTTTCACAGTTCTCTGTTGTTTGGGTTGCATATACTGTTTCACCATTAATAATCTGATATGTTGAATCTAAGAGGTTCCCATTTTCTGTAGCATCATACCATTGAATATTTTCTCCTTCAGCGACCAGATCATCTATTGTAGCTGTTAAACAGAATGTTTGTTCTGATTCACCTGTTGGTGCTTCAGGACTTTCAGAAACAGTAATTGTGATGTATTCTCGACAAGTAATTCCATTTTCAGTTACATCAACCCAGTATTCTGTTGTTTCTGTAGGAGAAACTTCAATTGATTGATCTGACTCACCTGTTGACCAAATAATTGATGTTGACGAATATTGATTTAATGCTGTAACTTCCTCAGACGATAACTCTCTATTCCAAATTGCAAAATCATCAATTTTTCCAGTGAAAAAGTTTGTTACTCCTGTGGCTGGATTTACAGCTCCAATTAAGTTAGTGTTAGTTGAATTGCCTTGGTCAGACCAGGTGAAAACCCAAGATGAAATAGCTAGAGTTGAACTAGCAGCTAGATTTCCGTCAATATAAATTTTAAGCTCTGAATTATTAAATGTTACCGCTATATGATTCCATTGTTGTGTAGTAATTTCTCCAGCCTCTGTTTGTAATTCATGGTATTGATTAGGAGAAGGTTGAGATCCACCGAATAATATTGAGCCATCAGGTAATAATTCAATACCAATTGTTCTCCAATATCCTTCTTTAGTATTAATAGAGACAACACTCTCAGGAAGTTCTTCAATATAAATCCATGTAGAATAACTAAATTCAGAAACAGCTGGGTCTCCGTCAAAAAATGGTTCATATAAAGAAATATAATCATCAACACCATCAAACAGATAAGCACTGTTTTCATTTCCAAATCTATCAGTTGTAAGAGTTATTCCATTATTTTCAGTTCCAAAATTATCCTGATGTACGTCATCTGGATTTCCGCAGAATGGCCAATATCCATAAAGCCCATTTTGTAATTCTTCTGAAAACAAGCAGCTATTAAAACTCTCATCAGAGTTTTCAGCATTTATACTTAAATCAACAGTTTCACCCAAACAAATTTCATTTGAAGAACTGGTTATTTCTAAATCTTTTACAATTAAACTTATCGTAGAGGTATTGTAGCAGTCAGGATTATTCTCAGAAACAGACGAAAAAGCAGCAGTAGCAAAGTGTGCAGGACTTTTGAAGGTCAATCCTTCATAACCACATCCACCATCGCCCTGAGATCCGTTTAATGCTATTCTAATATCATCAGATTCACAACTTCCATCCTGAGGAGAACAGAATTGACCCATTACATCCATAGGTGCATTTGAATCAGTAAATGCCCAGAATGAGTAAGTAACTTGTGTTTCACCCGTTAATATAGGTGCTCCCATATCTATATAGTCATCAACTCCGTCAAATGCATATGAGTTATTTGTATTACCAAACCTATCTGTTGAAAGAGTAGGTCCAACAGTGGTTCCATTATTACCTCCTACTACATCATTTGAATTTTCACAGAATGGCCAATAACCAACCAAACCATCTTGCAATAGGAAATTAGATGAATCACAATAAGAATTCACATTTGAATCTAGATAATAATCCTCAATTTCACCAGATCCTAATGCTCTATTCCATATGGCAATATCATCAATTTCACCTGAAAAATAATTGTAGATATCAGATGGTTTCCCAACAACAAAATTTTCATTTGGTAATTCATAAGTCCAACCACCCCAATTGTGTCCACAACCAACTACAATCTCTTCACCATTGACAAAAAACTTGATATTCTCATAACTGTAATTGTTTCCAGTTCCAAATACCATAGTATAATGATTCCAACCATATGAGCTGGCATTTTCATCAATTTCAATACGCATAAATACCTCTTGGTTATTTGCAACTGTATTTGTGTACTCAGATGGATTTTGTATTGAATTGTTATTATTTTGGGCATCTTCAAGAGATTCGTGATAGCTTACCAAGTATGCGTCTTGATTAATTCCTTCAAATATTTGAGCCTCAGTTGATGTTAGATCAAATACGCTAAATCCACTTCCATCAACATCACAATTTTCAATTGGATCAGCCTCTGAAAGATTTGTTAAGCAGTTATTTACATTAATGGTAACTGTTGCGATATTACTATCAAAAACATCATCATTCACGATAAACGTAAAACTATCAGTTCCGTCAAATAAATCATTAGGGGTATACACTACAATATTATCTTCGATGGTTATTGTTCCATTAGTTGGTTGGTTAACAATCGAATAAACAAGCTCATCTCCGTTATCATCTATTGCGGTTAATACTATTTCAACGGCAACTCCTTCTTCTGTAGATACTTCCTG
>CACEKJ010000035.1 GCA_902560045.1 uncultured Bacteroidota bacterium
AAAGGCTAATTTAATTTATTTTTTTTTAATCATAAATAATGATATTGAGACAAAGGATTTTTTTGTTTAAAAATCTTCTTTATATTAGGCATGATAATTGTAATTAAGAGATTGTATTAAAAATTTATTTATGAGGATAAACGATAAAATTATATTGACAGACGACGAAATTGGTGATGATCACATCTCAACTTCTGATTTTACTCCAATTAGAGATGATGCATTTGACATTTCTGATGAAGAAAAGATTTCTATAATTCAAAAGCATGTCAAAAAGATTATGGAAACCTTAGGTTTAGATTTAACAGATGATAGTTTAAGAGGAACACCTAAAAGAATTGCAAAGTCTTACGTTAATGAGTTATTCTATGGATTAAATCCAAAAAATAAACCAAATGCAGCTACATTTGATAATAAATATAATTACAGTGAAATGCTTGTTGAAAAAGACATTACTCTCTATTCAACATGTGAGCATCACTTTTTACCAATTGTTGGAAAAGCTCATATAGCATATATTTCAAGTGGTAATGTAATCGGACTTTCTAAAATGAATAGAATCGTTGAGTATTACGCTAAAAGACCACAGGTTCAAGAAAGACTTACAAAACAAATAGTTAAGGAACTTCAGGAAGCTCTTGGTACAGACGATGTGGCATGTGTAATTGACGCAAAACATTTATGTGTAAATTCAAGAGGAATTAAAGACGTTAATTCTAGTACTGTCACTAGTGAATTCGGAGGTAAATTTAAATATGACAGTAATACTAAAGATGAATTCTTAAAATATATTCAACTAGATACTTCTTTCAATGGAATTTAAAATGTAATTTTATTACATGCAATCTATTGCCAGTCATCAGTTAGAAATTTATAATAGCCTTTCTGGCAAAAAAGAATCTTTCACACCCATTTCAAAAGAATACGTTGGAATGTATGTATGCGGCCCTACGGTATACAGTAATGTCCATTTAGGCAATTTAAGAACTTTCACTTCTTTTGATGTCATATATAGATATCTCAGTCACATTGGGTATAAGGTAAGATATGTTCGAAATATCACCGATGTTGGGCATCTTGAAAACGATCAGGATCAAGGTGAGGATAGAATAAGTAAAAAAGCAAGAATCGAAAATTTAGAACCAATGGAAGTGGTTCAAAAATACACATACGATTTTCATGGAAATACCCGAAAATTTAATCTTTTACCTCCAAGTATCGAACCCACTGCTACTGGTCATATCATAGAGCAAATAAAATTGATTGAAAAATTGTTAAATAACAATTTAGCATATGAAGTTAATGGATCTGTGTATTTCGATGTTGTCAAATACAACGATTCAAATGATTATGGGATTTTAAGTAAGCGAAAAATTGAAGATTTAATTCATAATACAAGATCTCTTGATGGTCAATCTGACAAAAAAAATCCTCAAGATTTTGCTCTTTGGAAAAAAGCTGAACCAAAACATATAATGAAGTGGGAATCTCCATGGAGTAATGGCTTTCCTGGATGGCATTTAGAATGTACGGCGATGAGTAATAAATATCTAGGCGAAAAATTTGATATTCATGGTGGAGGAATGGATTTAAAGTTTCCTCATCACGAATGTGAAATTGCTCAGTCAAATGCCTGCTTTGGAACCAATGCAGCTAATTACTGGATGCATGCAAATATGCTTACTCTTAATGGACAAAAAATGTCAAAATCAACTGGAAATAATATCCTTCCAGACGAAATTTTATCATCTGGCTCTCCACTACTATCAAAAATATTTTCAGGTTCATCTGTAAAATTTTTCATGCTTCAAGCACATTACAGAAGTGTTTTAGATTTGAGTAATGATGCTCTTGTTGCTTCTGAAAAAGGATTTCATAAAATTATTGACGCAATTGATATTTTAGAAAGTTTTAAAAACTTCAGCAAGGACACCTCTTGGGACATTAATAAATGGTCAAAGAATTGTTATGATGCAATGAATGATGACTTCAATACCCCCATTTTAATTGCCAATATTTTTGAAGCTGTAAAGTTCATAAACAAAGTAAATATTGGTAAAGCTAAACTCTCAAAAAAAGGATCAAAAGAATTACTTCAGTATATTAATTCCTTTGTTTTTGATATTATGGGTCTTGAAAAAAGTGACCTTTCTGTTAAGCAAAGCAATAAGCTTGATAAAGTGATGAATATAATTCTTGAGTTGAGAAATGACGCCAGAATAAAAAAAGATTTTAATACAAGTGATAAGATTAGAGACTTATTAAAAGAGAATGGAATTTCAATCAACGATAATGACAAAAATTCATCATATACTATAGACTAGCGCATGAAATTTTTAATTTACCCATTTATAATGCTAATAAGATTTTATCAAAATGCTATTTCACCTTATTTACCAGCTACTTGCAGATACAATCCTACTTGTTCTCAATACTCTATTGAAGCACTTCAAAAACATGGTCTTTTTTTTGGATCTTATTTAGCGGTTAGAAGAATATTAAGCTGTCATCCATGGGGAAAATCAGGCTTTGACCCTGTTCCTGAAAAATTTAAAAGAAAATAAATATGGAAATATTACATTTTGTATGGGATCCTAGTTCAGAGGGAATTTCAATTTTTGGAAAATTTACAATCTATTATTATAGTTTAATGTGGATGTTGGCTTTTATACTTGGTTTTTACATTATGCAAATCATTTATAAAAAAGAAAGTTTATCAATTGAAAAACTTGACTCTCTTTTTGTGTATACAATTTTAGGTACAATGATCGGTGCAAGGCTAGGTCATGTGATTTTTTATCAATTTGAACTATTTGAACAAGACTTTTTTAGTGTATTTCTTCCCTTTAGATTTAATCCTTCTTTTGAATTTACAGGATTTAGAGGATTAGCTAGTCATGGAGCAGCAATAGGGATTATTACAGCAATGTATTTATATAATAGTAGGATTTTAAAAAAATCTGTTCTCTGGATTTTAGACAGAATATTAATCCCTGTTTCAATCGGGGGGGCTTTTATAAGAATTGGTAATTTTTTCAATTCTGAAATTGTAGGTAAGGAAACTGACAGTTCATTTGGTGTAGTTTTTTCAAAACTAGGTGAAAACTTCGCGCGTCACCCAGCACAACTGTACGAAGCATTCAGCTACATAGTAATATTTTTTATAGTTGCCCATATATATTGGAGAACTGATAAAGTCAAAAAAACTGGTTATTTGTTTGGTTTTTTCTTTGTCCTATTGTGGACAAGTCGTTTCATCGTTGAATTCTTTAAACAGGCACAAGTTGATGGAAGAGAAGATTGGATCCTAGGCATGAATACTGGTCAAACTCTAAGTATTCCTTTTATAATAATTGGACTTTATCTAATGTTTAGAAAGAAAGTAAAGGCTTAATGATAAAATTATTTAGATTAACTGCACTTCTTGAGGGTATTTCCTATATTTTATTACTTTTTATTGCAGTACCTATTAAATATTTATTGGATGATCCTACCTATGTAAAGTTATTAGGTATGCCTCATGGAATTCTTTTTATAGGATATATATTCTTGTCTATATTGGGTAAAAGCAGATACAAGTGGACTAATATAGATTTTTTTGTTATTTCAGTTTCGTCACTTATTCCGTTCGGGACATTTTATGTCGATAAGAAATATTTAAAAAATCCTGTTAATTAGTCTCTGTATTTTTTTAGAGTATCCTTCATTATAGGAGTAGCAACAAAGACTGATGAATATGTTCCTACCATTACTCCGACTATCAAGGCAAACAATAAACCTCTTAGTGAATCAGCACCGAATGCAAACATAGCCAACAATACAACTAAAGTTGTAAAAGATGTATTAAGTGTTCTAGAAAGTGTACTGTTTAAAGCAGTATTAACTGTTGTTTCAAAGTCCCAAGTAGAATGTTCTTTTAAAAACTCTCTAATCCTATCAAATACAACTACTGTATCATTAAGTGAATACCCAATAACGGTTAATATTGCAGCGATAAAAGCCTGATCAATTTCCATGCTAAAAGGCATAAATTTATAAGTCAAAGAAAAAATTCCCAGAACAATAAGAACATCATGAAATACTGCGGCAACTGCACCTAAAGAGAATTGCCATTTTTTAAATCTAAATAAGATATATAAAAATACTACGATTAACGATCCAAGTATTGCCCAAAAAGATGATTGTTTAATATCATCTGCTATGGTGGGGCTAACTTTACCTGACATCATTTTTCCAATATTGTTTTCCGCCTCTAAAAATTGAGAATACGTATATCCTTCAGGCAGGAAACTTTCTAATGATTCAAAAAGCTTTACCTGTACCTCTTCGTCAGCAGCTGCAGAATTTTCATTCACCATATATTTGGTGGAAATTTTCAGCTGGTTAGGACTACCAATTGTTTTGATTTCAGAACTTCCGAAAACTAGGTCAGTAGAGTTCTTTACTTCTTCAGTATTAACATCGTTTGCAAATCTAACGGTGTAAGTTCTTCCTCCTACAAAATCAATTCCTTCGTCAAGACCCGACGTAAAT
>CACEKJ010000036.1 GCA_902560045.1 uncultured Bacteroidota bacterium
GTTATTTTGGTAAATGAGGGGTCTGCATCCGCATCTGAAATATTAGCTGCAGCAATGCAGGATTACAAAAGAGCTATTGTAATTGGCGGAAATCAAACATGGGGAAAAGGAACCGTTCAGGTTGTATTTCCTTTAAATAGAATGGTCAGAGGAAATACGAATGGTGATTTAGGTGCGTTGAGATACACTACTCAAAAATATTATAGGATTAATGGAGGGTCAGTGCAGTTAGAGGGGGTTAAAAGTGATATTAATGTTCCGTACAGATATAAATATTTAGACTTTGGTGAAAAAGATTCAGATAATCCAATGCAATGGGATGAGATTGGAAAAGCAGATTATTCTACATGGCAAAGTAATTTTGATTTTAATCAAGCAATAGAAAAAAGTAAAATTAGAATGGAAAACAATAACTACTTAAAATTAGTTGATGAAAATGCTAAGTGGATTAAATCAGTTAGAGACAATAAAATCGTTAATTTAAACTATGATGATTTTAAAGAAGAAATTGAAAAGAATTCTCTAGAAACAGAAAAATTTAAAGCGCTTGATGACTATTCTATGGACTATGCATTTAATTCACTCCCTTATGAAATTAATTTAATCTCAAGTGACTCGGTCCTTGGAATGAAAAGAGAGAGATGGCACAAAAGTCTTAGTAAAGACATTTATATTGAAGAAGCCTTGAATGTTCTTTCTGATTTAAGATTTTCGTATCTTGAAAACTAACCCTTAGAATTATGTTAGGTTTTGCTAGTAAGTTTTTCAATTTTAAAAGAAACTTTCTAGGGATTATCAGTTTATCTTACATTGTATTTGTTTTCTTTATTTCTGTATTTGCATATGTTATAGCACCAGATAACTCAAAAAATGCAAATCAAATGAATCTTTCAATTCATTCAAAAAAACCGGGATTTAATGTAAAAATGCTTGTTCATGAAAATAACTTTCAAAAAAAATCTTCTTTCTCCAGCTTTTTTTGGGGAAATAATGATTATACAATTCAAAATCCTATTTCAGATTATAAAATCGATGGCAACTATTTGTATTACAAGGAATATAATTCTTTAGACAATGACTTTAAGAGGGTTGACTATAGTAAGTTTAAAATAATTGATAAGAAATTTTACTTTGGAACAGATAAGTTTGGAAGAGATGTGTTAAGCAGAATAATTATTGGTTCTAGAATATCTTTTTCAATTGGATTTGTTTCGGTTTTCATTTCTTTATTAATTGGTTTAATACTTGGATGTATTGCGGGATATTATTCAGGCTATCCTGATAGAATTATAATGTGGATTATAAATGTAACATGGTCTATACCTACACTATTATTGGTAATTGCAATTACTTTAGCGCTAGGTAAGGGTTTTTGGCAAGTGTTTATTGCAGTAGGTTTAACAATGTGGGTTGAGGTAGCAAGAATTGTAAGAGGTCAAATAAAACAGTTCAAAGAGAGGCAGTTTGTAATTGCTGCTAAGGTCATGGGGTACAACGATTTTAGAATTATAACTAAGCACATACTGCCAAATATATACTCGCCATTAATTGTTATTTCTGCTGCAAATTTTGCAGCATCAATTTTAATTGAAAGTGGATTAAGCTTTTTAGGTTTGGGGGCTCAACCTCCTATGACTAGCTGGGGCTTAATGATTAAAGATCATTATAATTATATAATTTTAGGAGAGCCCTTTTTAGCTATTATACCGGGTGTTTGCATTATGCTCTTGGTATGCGCATTTATGTTATTTGGAAATTCTTTAAGGGATTTACTGGATGTGAGGATTTGATTTATTACTCAGGCGGGAACTGTAATAAAATTTTGTTTACCATCGCTTTTATTTTTTCATTTTTGTTGTCTGGCTTGTCATTGTAAATGTATCCTTTCCCTATTCCTTGCCAAACTAATTCGTTTTTGTTACGGTCAATAATATCGATAAACAGTACTCCTTCATTATAGGAGAATGAATTTAGATACCAGCTACTTGCATAGTGTCCCATTCCACCATAAGGAACTGCATATCCGTAATAATTGTTGGAAGGATAATAATCAATTTTTTTATTGGTTTTAGTAAAAAAATTAATCAGAAAATCGGGTTCAATAGAGCTTTTTCTGTAGCCTTTGTTATATAATTCTACATCAATGGCTCTTAAAATTCTTTTTTTATCAATATCGTTAATCTCAACCTTATCAATTCCAGATTTTGAAAAAGCATATGTTTTAAATTCTGTAAAGTTTATTTCTTCATTATAGTCGGAGGATACTCTAATAGAGTTACACGAAGTAAGAATAGTTGCAAATGCAATTAATAAAACAATCTTTTTCATTTTATAATTTTTTTAATAGTTTATCATCTACTAAGTTAGGTAAAGTTACTTTAAGATTCGAATTATTTTTCATCTCCCTTTTAATCTGATTTATCGCACCAGGATTTCTTGCCCAATTTCTTCTAGCAATTCCATTATTAACATCCCAAAACAACATGGATTCAATATTTTTATCACTTAGTTTAGACCCATCAATTAACATTCCAAATCCACCGTTTATAACTTCTCCCCAACCAACTCCGCCTCCATTGTGAATACTTATCCACGTTGCACCTCTAAAGCTATCTCCAATTACATTGTGTATGGCCATATCTGCTGTGTATTGAGATCCATCATAAATATTAGAGGTTTCCCTGTACGGAGAGTCTGTTCCAGAAACATCGTGATGATCTCTACCTAAAATAATTGGACCGATTTTTTTTTCATTAATAGCTTTATTAAAGGCTTTAGCTATTTCAATTCTTCCAGATGAATTTGCATATAAAATTCTTGCTTTTGATCCGACTACTAAATTATTTTCTTTAGCAGCCTTGATCCATTTAATATTATCCTCCATTTGCTGCTTTGTATCATTAGATGCGGTTTTAACCAATTTCTCTAAAACGCTACAGGCAATTTCATCAGTTATGTCCAAATCTTTTTGCTCACCACTTGAGCATACCCATCGGAACGGCCCAAACCCATAATCAAAACACATTGGCCCCATTATATCTTGAACATAACTTGGATATTTAAAATTTCCGTCTTTTTTTAAGATATCAGCTTTTGCTTTAGATGCTTCAAGTAAAAATGCATTTCCGTAGTCAAAAAAATAGGTACCTTTTTCAACATGCTTATTTATAATTTCAACATGTCTTTTTAATGTAGATTTAACCCGTTCTTTAAACTCTTTTGGATTATTTGATATTAATTTATTTGACTCTTCAAAACTTAGATCCATTGGGTAATATCCACCTGACCATGGATTGTGAAGTGAGGTTTGATCACTTCCTATATCAACTTTTATATTATTATCATAAAATGATTCCCAAACCTCAACTATATTTCCGTGAAATCCTATTGAAACAGTTTCTTTATTTTTTTGAGCTTTTTTTACTCTTTTTGTTAACTCATGTGTGTCGCTAATTACTTCGTCAATCCAATTCTGAGAATGTCTGGTTTTTATCGCCTTGATATTAACTTCTGCACAGATTGTAATGCATCCTGAAATATTTCCAGCTTTTGGCTGAGCTCCACTCATTCCTCCCAAGCCCGATGTAACAAAAATTTTACCTTTTGGATTCTTTTTAATTTTTCTAAATGCGTTTAATACAGTTATGGTTGTTCCGTGCACAATTCCTTGAGGTCCAATATACATATAACTCCCGGCAGTCATTTGTCCGTATTGACTAACACCTAATGCATTAAACTTTTCAAGATCTGATTTTTTTGAATAATTTGGAATAACCATTCCATTTGTAACTACAACTCTTGGAGCGTTTTTACTAGACGGAAATAATCCTAAGGGGTGACCAGAATACATTACCAAAGTTTGTTCATCTGACATTTCAGATAAATATTTCATAGTGATTAAATATTG
>CACEKJ010000037.1 GCA_902560045.1 uncultured Bacteroidota bacterium
TTACCATTTATAGCATATTCAAAAATTGGAGGTGAAAATCCTTTTTTTCCCTTAGGGATATTTAATTTATTTAATTCTTCACTATATAATTTTTTAAGTATTTTTTTAGAACCTAACGGAAAAAAACTTGATAGAGGAAGTGTTGAGAAATATTCATGTAATCTGTAATCTAAAAAGGGACTTCTTAATTCTAAACCAAATGCCATTGAAGATCTATCTAGTTTAACATTATTATTTCCGGGTAACCAAACGGTGCTATGTAAAAATGAAAACTTATTAACTATTGACGGAATCTCTTTTAATTTATCATATATTTTTCTTCTTTTCAAAAAATCATAAATATCATCATTAATAGTAAAATTAGTGAAGAAAATTAATGAGCCGTCAGTCCTATTCTTCTGTTCGATAATGGAACAAATTCTTTTTAATCTAATTGACCTAAATAACGAAAACGACTTTAATATTTTTGAAAATATTTTTCTAAAAGCAAACGGAAAAAAATATATTATATCTAAAAATAATAAATATTTGTACTGATTATATCCTAAAAATAATTCATCACCACCATCGCCAGTAATAGATACTGTTGCTAACTTCTTATATTGCTTGCTCATGGCAAGTAATGGAAGAGATGCTGTATCTGAAAATGGCTCATCAAAATAATCAAACATTTTATCCATGTAGGCTAAAACTTCTTCAGGATTAAATTTTATTATGTTAAAATCTAAATTTAGATAATTAGCATTTTTTAAAACATCATGACTTTCATCCGCAGAATATCCTTCAAAAGCAACAGTAAAAGATAAAATCTTCTCATTAGAATTTTGAGTGCAAACACTTGCTAAGATACTTGAGTCAACACCGGATGAAAGGAAAATTCCTTTTTTTGCGTCTGAATACAGTCTTAAATCAATCGCATTTCGGATAATTTTTTTAATATTAATTAAACCTTTTTTTAAACCAAAAAAAGTTTTTCTAGCAGGATAAAGCCAGTAAAACTTTTTAATTATTGATTTAGAATTTAAATTATATCTTAAAAATTCACCAGGATTAATTTTAGATATATTTTTATAAATTGAATATGGTGATGGTATATAACCAAAATCAAAGTATAATTTAAGAGCATTTAAATCAATTTTGTTTCTGTTTTTTATGGAAAAAAGTTGACTACACATCTCAAATTTCCCATTTTTATCAAACATATAATAAAGAGGCTTAACCCCTAATCTGTCTCTTACACAATATAAATCTTTAGATTTTCTATCATAAATAATTATTGAAAACATACCGTTTACTAATTGTAAAAAATCAATTCCATAGAGTTTGTAAAGATTTAAAATAACTTCAGTATCACCGTTAGTTTTAAACTCAAATCCATGTGAAATTAAATCATCTCTAAGCTCAATAAAATTATATATTTCGCCATTAAAAACTATAACCAATTCATCATCAAACATTGGTTGATTTGATCTTTCATGAAGGTCAATTATAGCGAGTCTGTTGTGCCCAAACCATATTCCATCAATTATGCAGGCATTCCATGAATCAGGACCTCTAAAATTAATTTTACTTAACCTATCTTTAAACTCTTCTGATGAGTAAGGAATATTTGAGCAATAAAATCCACACATTATTTATTTCTTAAAAATTATTAAAGTATCTAATCCGTAGTCTTCAATTTTAAGTGACGAGAAATTATAGCGACTAAAAATATTATTTATTTTTTGTTTACTAGGAGGTGGATGTCCAATTTTAATATCAAACTTTTCATTTAATATCAATTGTATTTTAAGAAGTAATCTTTTAATACCATAAGATTTTCCGAGTCTATTTTCATTATGTAAAACACCAATAAAGACACCTGAATCATTTAAACCGTTATAAATTGATTTTAAAAATTTGTTGTCATTTAGACAATAATACCAACAAACTCTATTAAAAATTATGTCATATTCACCTTCAATATTATCTATAATATCTAACTTGAAATTCCAATTTTGTTTATTGGACTTCATTAATGTAAATGCTGAAATTTTGTACTTTGCCGAAATATCATGCCAAGTTACAAAAGCTCCTAAGTCATAAAATCTTTTACAATAAAGCCCTGGTCCGGCACCTAAATCTAAAATTTTAGTCTTTCCTGGATTTATATATTCTCTTACAATATTAATTATTTTTTCATCGAATTGCTTTCCAGAATATGCATCACTGATATATTTTAAAGCATATTGAGTTGGGATAGGATCTGGATTTAATAATAATCTTAATTTAGAAATAATATAATTAATCATCTTCTTAAAAATTTAAATATTAAACTAATCGGATAATACAACAAAAATGATAAAAACCCTTTGTTCCAATTTTTCTTTTCTTTAGAAAAAGAGGTCATCTTGTCTGAATAATTTATCAACTTAGATTTTAATTTTAAATAATCTTTATCTGACATAGTATCTAAATGAATACATGCAGTATATAAGCCAAAACCAAAATTCAAAAAGCCGGAGAAAAGTTGAGGAAAAAAAATAATATTATATTTTTTATATGGACATAAATTATATCCATCGGTAATATATTTGATTCCTGATTTATTTAAAGCCTTTATTGTATTTAAATCAAATGTGTGGGATGGAGCCATAAAAAGTTGAGTTTTAATGCCATAATTATTAAAAATATCTAATCCCTTCTTAATTTTTTCATATTGAATATTGTAATCTACACCAGAAAACTCTGATTTTCTTCCATATTTCAGTATTCCCCTAGAATTATTAATATATATATGATCATAACCATGTAATGCAATATCACATTTCTTGGATTCATATAGGCTCCTTATCTTATTCCAGAAAATTATTTTAGAGGTTTTATTTTTAGTGATGAGAGAATTGTCTTTATTGTTAGGAATGACTCCAATTATTGGCTTAATTGAAAGAATGTCAAGAGTATTAATAAAATCATTAAACCTGACAAAATTCATACCCTCATGAACATCATCAATCCTAATTATAAATCTTTTCATGATTAAAATGTTTAAAGTGTGAAAGACCAAATAATAGCCAAAAGAAAACCATCGAAATTCGCAAATCCATTAACAAAATAAAAGCGAAGAGAAATATGGAAAAATATTTATTTATTCCAATTCTAAAGTTTAATGAATAAAACACAATAAATATAAAAAAAGAACCAAATAATAATCCAAAAGATGTCAAAATTGATAACAGAGTAGAGAGTTCATTAAACTCAGTTCCAATTACTCCAAAACCTTTACCTATAAGTAAATAATTAATTTCAGTAAAAAGCTTAAAAAATGGGTCAGAAAATCTAGCCATAAAAGAACCGTCACTAAATAATGAAATCAACCTGGTTTCATAAATGAGTATGAAAAGGTCATAGGTTAAATAAATAGTTGGAATTAATAAAATTAGAAAAATCCATTTTGAAATAAGCTTTCTAAAAATTAGAAGATAAAAAACTGTAGCACCCAATATTCCAAATAAACTAAACGATAAAAAAACAGTTAAAAGAGCGAATAAAGATATTACATCAAAATAATTCGAAGTTAGATGGTATTTTAGATAAATAAGTGCTAAAATAAAAAAACTGTAATTTTGAGGTTCAATAAATAATCCCGACGATCTAATAAATTCAAGGTTATTAATATTTCGAGTAACTTCACCTGTAATTCCTACTATAAAATCCAAATGATCTCCTGTAATTATGTAATAAATAAATTGAATTAAAAAGAATGCAATATGAATTATTAGGGAAAGATTTATAGCATAAAGAATACT
>CACEKJ010000038.1 GCA_902560045.1 uncultured Bacteroidota bacterium
ATCATCACATTCCTCTATTGGAGTAGGTACAATAACCTCAGGAAGTGGATTTACAAAAATCAATGATTCCTCAGAATAAACCACACAACCAAATCCAATTCTGTCAACCAGAGCCCTGTATCTAATGTTATCAAGATTAGTTGGAATATTACTGATTATCAAAGTATTTGAATCAACTCCAGAATAAAATTCATCATCAATAAGTATATCCCAATCAACTCCGTTATTTGAGGATTCCCATTGATAACTATCAATTGTTGTTGATTCAATATTTATTTGTACTGTACCATCTTCACACACAACAATTTCCTCTTGTGGTTGGATATCGATTGTAATTGGTGCATTGATTAAGTAATCATCATTTACTGGAATTGTATATCCGTCAATTCCACTAGTTATAATTCCAGAAATAATATCGTTGGTAATTGGGGTGTCACCTAGAATTCCATCTTCATTTTGGTCAGTAAACCCTGCTTCTGTAACATCTAAACACCCATCATTATCAGAATCAAGATTTATGTAATTAAAGAAATTATCTTCACTTGAATTTAATATTGAGTAATTCAATGTACCAGAATCAATACTTTCTTCGATTAAATTACTTAAACCATTAATTCCTGCATCTATATCATCTATAATACCGTCTAAATTATTATCACTGACATATTCTAAAGCTCCAGATTCGTGTAAATCATAAATACCATCATTGTCTGAATCAAGATCTAAATAATCTAGTACCCCATCGTTGTCAAAGTCACTTGGGTTAAAATCTTCACCAAATACATCATCATATCCATCATTGTTAGAATCAATATTTAGAATAGGATTATAATTATTACCGCCAGCTTCAATTATATCTAGTATTCCATCATTATCACTGTCATAATCTCTTGCGTCAACTATTCCATCTCCATCACTATCGATAGGAACACAAGTTGCTCGAATTCTAAATGAAATTCCTTCAACTTCAGAGTTTAAATTATAATGTTCAAATTGAAAATTATTGGTTAAATGGGTTTTAAAACTAAATGTCCCTGACGGAGTAGAACTAGATGATGGGTCTTTTGCTTTAAATCTGATATTGAAATTAGAAATTTCTGTGATCCCGCTTTCAAAAATTCCATCAAAATTGGAGTCAATTAATAATTCATCATTTGGATCCAATAATGTGATGGTTTTATCAAATGGTACAACAATAGCAAACCATTCGTTATTGGACATGTTATAAAGAGTTGGATTTTCAATTGATAAATTTATTCCCTCTGGAATATCATAATAAAATTCAAGACTAACTTCATTTTCAAATGTAATGCTAGTTTTTGTGTATCCTGCTTGTTCTTCAGCATTTTCATCAATATAAATTGGGTCTGTTAGTATAGAAAAGCCTCCATTAAAAGAACTCCAATTATCAGGATTTTCTGAATTAGGGCTTTCATCAAGAGAAAAACTATAATTACCGATATTTTGGATATCACCACCAGATTCTAAAATATTTAAGTCTTGATCACCTAGAGATTCAAAACAGTCTAATAGTCCATCATTGTCATTATCAACATCAATATTATCATTAACTCCATCGCCATCGTAGTCATTAGGACATGCACTTACAGGTATATTATTTGAGAGAAGTGTTCCATCACAATTATCAATTACACCAGAAATTTGATAATATCCAGGTGTATTTGGAGTAAAGCTATTGGAATTAGCACCGTTAATTTCTTCACCGTTATAAAACCATTGGTATTGATCATAACTCGAGATACTACTTAAACTTAAATTTAAATTAGGAATACAGCTTTGTTCTTCATTAGTCAATGTTTCTAAAATAATTTCTGGTCTAAATTCAAAACCAGAATAATATCCTCCAAAAGTTGCATATTCATATGCTCCAAAGGTGGCAACATAGACTTGAGCAGTAGATTCAATATTTACATTTCCGATTAAACCTTCAATTGTGTATGATTCGTAAATTGGATTGGCTAAAACTGTTTGTGGAATTGCTCCGTATGTTGAAATTGGGTTACCATTAATAGTAACTTCAGCATCAGACTCAGTTACAATTGTTATGATACCACCAAATATTTCATCTCCAATCTGACTTACGTCGGGAATATTATTAACACTTTTTGGTGTTTTACAATTGATTGGTGGCACATAAAAAAGACCAACATTGGCAACTCCGTTTGTAATTCCAAATGCGCCTTGTGAACCTGGACGTATACCACCTACAACCTGATATGCAAATACAGGTTTTGAGGTATTTACATACATATTACTTGATTCATTTGTCGGAGGTTGATCGTCTTCGTTTAATGTGGGATCAACAGAGACACCATTTACTGTTTCTGGATATCCATCGTTATTTACATTTTCCCAGTTATCATAAACTGTATTTGAATAAGTAACCCCATAAAATGTTGACGGTATTGAGTAATATTCTCCTGCATTAATTACAGTTTGAAGATTTCCGTTTACAAAAATTTCTGTATTGTCTTCATGAGCTACAATCAGAGGTCTTTCAACTTCATCAGGACCTAAACCTCTTACAAAAATGTATTCATCTCCAATGATATTAGCTGGAGCAACTTGATCAATTCCTACATCTTGACCACCTCCCTCATTATAATTTGAGTTGCTTCCAGTGAAAGTCCCAGAATTAACAGCAATAGGTTTATCAGATTCAACTAAAGCACCAATAAGACCTGTTGCATTTGCCGAATTGGTTGATGTAGGATAGGGAGAAATTGCAACAGAGTAAGATTCTCCATTGTTTAGAATTATATTTTCTGTAGGTATATTATTTAATATAGTAACTCCATTTCCAAATTCTGAAAAATTAACTTCAGTATTGTCCTGAGTGGCTAAAACAGTTATAAAGTTTAAATAATTTGAAGGAGTACCACCTGTAAGATTTCCGGCATTTTCAAAAGAACCCGCTCTAAATTCAGTACCGAGCGCAGCAGTTCCTTTACTTACAATAGACCCTGCTTGATAGTTACTTCCTGTAAATAGTCTTGCGGATGCATAAACTAAATCTTCTGCTTCTATTACATAACCTTTATTATCAAAAGTATTTCCATTCAACTGATTGGTAGTGATGATTAAATTTGTGTTAGTTCCTGATCCAATGTAATATGCCCAAGGGTTACTATTAGATGCTGTGCCCGTAATCTCAACACCGCCTATAGGTTTAATTATCACATTTACAGGGGTTTCACTAGGAGTTGATATATATAAGTATTGTTCTAACGGATTAGCTGCACCATTTCCTGTTGTTGTTAAGGGAGGAATGTAATGACTTTTGCTGTATTGAGAAATTAAATAATTACTTGAAAGAAGTATTAAAATAAATAAGAATAATTTTAAAGTTTTTTTCAAAATCATTTAAATAATTTTACGCTGTTATTTGAGTAAAGTAACACCTTGTATAAAACAAAAACAGGGCCAATTATGAGGCGCTAAAGATATATAAAAAAAAATGCCTCAATAATTTGAGGCATTTTCTTTTTGATTTATTTGATTATTTCAAAACTTCTCTTAATAAAATTTGTTAAATCTTTACCTTTAAGTAGTCCATGGGATAGCTTCGCAAGATCTAAGCT
>CACEKJ010000039.1 GCA_902560045.1 uncultured Bacteroidota bacterium
AGCTTCTCAAAAGTTGGGAATTAGAAGTTGTTATTGGAGAAAATGTATTTAATGATAATGGTCATTTTGCAGGCACTGATAATCAAAGAAGTGCAGATTTTCAATTGGCTCTGGACGATAAAGCAATTAAAGCAATTTGGTGTGCTCGAGGTGGGTACGGCGCAATGCGTGTGATTGATAATTTAAACTTTGAAAAGTATAAAGAAAATCCAAAATGGATTATTGGATACTCTGATATAACCGCTATACATAACGATTTACACAATAACAAAAGTGAATCCATTCATGGAATAATGTGTAAAAGTCTTGAAAAAATAGATGTTGATAATAACGAATCAATTTCACTGCTTAAAAAAACTTTATTTGGGGAAAAATTATCTTATACTATTGAAGGAAATAATTATAATATTGAGGGCAATAGCAATGGTCAATTAATAGGTGGAAATTTAACCTTACTTCACTGTTTATTAGGATCCGAATCGTCAATCGATACGAACGGAAAAATACTTTTTATTGAAGATCTTGGTGAATATCTTTATCACATCGATAGAATGCTAATATCCTTGAAAAGAGCGGGTTATTTTGATAATTGCAAGGGTCTCATCGTTGGAGATTTTACAGACATGAGGAAAAACACAACTCCATTTGGCAGAAATTTAAAAGAGCTTATTTTAGATATCGTTAGGGAATATGATTTCCCAGTTTCTTTTGGTTTTCCCGCTGGTCATGGTGAAAAAAACTACCCCATGATTCTTGGAAGAGAAATTAATTTGGAGGTTTCAAAACAACAAAGCACAATTAATTTTTCTAATTAATTATTCATATCGTTTAATACTTTAATTGCTTTTGAGATAGAATCTATATCAACTAACTTAATTATAAATCTTTCTCCATCTGACGTTTTCTTTTGCGAAAAAGAAATTAGTGAATTATTTTTTTTAGAATATTTAAATATTTTTTCTAGATTTTTCTTTTGACTATTATTTTCAAAATCTTTCAGATATGCTAATAACATTTGTTTCTTCAAAACAATTTTTTCAAAACCTAAGTCAGTAGATATCCACCTCAATTTTATGCTCTTAAGTAGTTCTTCTACGATATCTGGAAGTTTACCAAAACGATCTGTAAGTTCTTGTTTAAATTCTTCCAATTCAACAACAGATATGATTTTATTAAGCTTGGTATAGAGATTAAGTCTTTCTTGACTAGAATTAATAAAATCATTTGGAAACATTAATTCAAGATCAGTTTCAAAAATTAAATTCGTTTTTTTAGAAAATTTATTTTTATCTAAATCCAAATCTTTAAAGTCATCTTTTTTAAGTTCATCGATGGCTTCATCAAGTATTTTTTGGTATGTCTCAAATCCCATTTCATTAATAAAACCACTCTGTTCACCTCCTAAAAGATCTCCTGCCCCTCTGATTTCTAAATCCTTCATTGCAATATTAAATCCACTTCCCAATTCTGAATAATAATCGAGAGCTGTAATTCTCTTTTTAGCTTCATCTGTCATCTTTGAAAATTCTGGTGTAATTAAATAGCAGAATGCTTTTTTATTACTTCTTCCAACTCTTCCCCTCATTTGATGTAAATCACTAAGGCCAAAATTATTTGCGTTATTAATAAATATTGTGTTTGCATTTGGCACATCAAGTCCACTTTCAATAATTGTCGTACTAACCAATACATCAAATTGCTTATTGATAAATTTTATCATTAAGGATTCTAAAGTTTTACCATTCAGCCTTCCGTGAGCGACAGCTATTTTTGCTTCAGGAACTAAGGATTTTAAAAGATTAGATATTTCCTCAATATTCTGTATTTTATTATTTACAAAAAATACCTGACCACCTCTTTCTATTTCGTATCTGATGGATTGAGTAATAAGACTTGAATCAAATCTTATTACTGAGGTTTCAATTGGATGTCTGTTTGGTGGTGGGGTTGTTATCAATGATAAATCCCTTGCGGCCATTAAACTAAACTGCAGTGTTCTTGGAATTGGAGTAGCAGATAATGTTAGAACATCAACATTTTTTCTGACAGATTTTATTTTATCTTTTACAGAAACACCAAATTTTTGTTCTTCGTCAATTATTAATAATCCCAAATTTTTATACTTAATCTTTTCATTGACTAACTG
The DNA here is from genome assembly GCA_902560045.1 of uncultured Bacteroidota bacterium. Lineage (GTDB taxonomy): Bacteria > Bacteroidota > Bacteroidia > Flavobacteriales > Flavobacteriaceae > MED-G13. Next base: position 2,147 of record CACEKJ010000039.1, read on the forward strand.
ATGAGTGCCAATTATAATGTCAATTTTACCATCGCCAAGATTTTTAATAATTTCAGACTTTTCCTTATTTGTTTTAAATCTGTTTATATAATTCACAGAAACCGGAAGATCTTCCAATCTGTTACTAAATGTTTTAAAATGTTGAAATGCTAATATTGTAGTGGGAACCAATACAGCTACTTGTTTATTATTATCAACAGCCTTAAAAGCAGCTCGAATAGCTAATTCTGTTTTACCAAAACCAACATCACCACATATCAGTCTATCCATTGGCTGATCACTCTCCATATCATTTTTTATATCTCTTGTGACTTTCATTTGATCTTCGGTATCTTCATAGATGAATGAAGCCTCAAGTTCATTTTGCAAATAACTATCCTGATCGTATTTAAATCCTTTTTTTTGCTTTCTTTCTGCGTAAACCTTTATTAAATCATATGCTATTTTCTTTGCATTTTTTTTGGTCTTCTGTTTTAATAAAGCCCATGCCTTACTACCCAACTTATATAATCGTGGAACTTTTCCGTCTTTTCCGTTATACTTAGAAATTTTATGGATTGCGTGAATACTTAAATATAAAATATCTCTTTCCCCGTAGATAATTTTAATTGATTCCTGCAGATTACCGTCAACCTCAATTTTTTGTAATCCAGCATATTTTCCAATCCCATGATCAATATGAGTAATGTAGTCACCCTTATCCAAATGATTAAGTTGTTTCATTGCTATTGACAACTTGTTTTTAAAGCGTTTCTTAAATTTAAATTTGTGATATCTCTCAAAAATCTCATGATCTGTATAAAACAATGTTTTTTCAGAATTATCTATAAAGCCTTTAGAAATAGGAAGAATAATGGGGTTAATTATATCCTGATTATTTAAATCTGTAAAAATCTGATTAAGTCTGTTTTTCTGTTGTGTATTGGTACAACATAAATGAAGACTATAACCCAATTT
>CACEKJ010000040.1 GCA_902560045.1 uncultured Bacteroidota bacterium
CTAAAAATATCCCATCTGATATTGATTCCTGCAGAAAAACCGTCAGAGATGCTTTTGTTGTAAAAAGCGTATGGGTTATCGTTAATGCTTTCATTCCAACCATACGAGCCAATTAATCCTAGGGTTGGAAGGTATGAGAATTTAGCAATTTTTCTTTCAAGATTGGAAATAATAATATCTTTTTCAATAATTAAAAGCCTGGTGTTGTTTTTAATATCGTTAGAGAAAATTCTATTTATCTCATCTTGGGCTAAAAAATCAATATTTGTGTTGATATTAAATTCCCTTTCTAAATCAACATTCATAATCAAATTCAAATCACTCCTTGCATTAAATAATTTTTTTGAAGTGTTTAGTAGATTTATACTATCAGAATTTACATCAACTTCTGCATTTAGAACCTCAAGATTATTGGTTTGGCCGTATTCAAACTCTAGCAATCGTCTTTCATATCTTCTTTTAGAGATATCTAAAGAATTTTTTAATATTTCTTTTTCTTCAGATAATCGCCCAACTTCAAAAAAAACTGTAAATAATTGGAGTATGGTATTTTCGATTATTTCTTGAACTTCTAAATTTGATTTAGAATATAGCTCTTTAGATTTTTTGTAATTATATTTTCTTCCCGAAGCGTCAATTATATTATAATCAATTGATAATACTGCAGAACTATTATCAGTTTGAGTATCATCTAGGGTACCAGAAATTCCACTTGGAGTTTCAATTTCAATGCTTTGAATATTGGTATTTATTTCAGAACCTAGCTGAATATTAGGGAGATAACTATTATTTAAAATGCTAGAATTGTTTTTTGCAATTCTTTTAAAGTTTTCAGAAACTTCAATATCAAGATTGTTTTCAAGAGTTTTTTTAATTGCTGATGAAATTGTAAGTTCCTCTTGAGCAGTAACATTAAGTGCTATTAGAAAAAGGACAAACAAAATATTTAAAACTTTCTTCATCTTCGTAATTTATTTTGTTCTACAATCGGAGCTTCAACATCTCTTTTGTTTGGCTTTTCTCCCTTTACAATCCATGTAAAATTAACTTTTAACGAATTGGTAAATGATATTAGTATTGGAAGTAAAATGAGTGTTAAAAATGTAGCATATCCAATCCCATATGCAATTGAAATAGCCATAGGTTTTAGCAGTTGAGCCTGAAAGCTTTTTTCCAAAATGATTGGAGCCAAACCTGCGATAGTTGTTATTGAAGTAAGAAAGATTGCTCTAAATCTTTCCCTACCAGCATTGAAAATTGAATCGTCAAAACTCATGCCTTCTCTAAGATTAGAGTTAAATTTTGATATTAATACCAACCCGTCATTAACCAAAATTCCTATCAGGGCAATTACACCTAATAACGAAATTACGTTTATAGGAAACCCGTGTATTAAATGACCCCAAGCTACTGTTGTTAAACTAAATGGTATTAGTGTAAGTAATAAAAAGGGTTGACTGTATGTTCTAAATACAAAACCAATAGTACAGAATATTAAAAATAATGCTAATGGGAAAACCACTTTAGAAGATTCAATAGTTTTATTTGCTTCTCTATATTGACCTTCAAAAGAAACCTTAATTGAGGGGTATTTTTCTTTTAATCCAGGTATGATATTATTTTGAACACTAAATACAATATCTGATGCGCTATCCGTTGGGTCAAGCAGATTTGCATTTACTTGAATCTCTCTACTCCCATCGAGGTGATTAATAGAAACTTCTCCTCGTTCAATAGAGTAACTGGCAATTTCATTTAACGGAATTCTAGCACCACTTGGAGCTAAAATTCTCATTTCTTCAAGCCTTTTAATAAGAGATCTTGAGTTTTTGTCATATCTAACCCAAACTCTTATTTCATCCTCTCCTCTCTGAAATCTTTGAGCTTCAATTCCAAAAAATGCTGATCTTACTTGTCTCATAACATAGGCATAGGATAAACCAAGCATATATGCATTGTCATTTAACCTAATATCGATCTCTTTTATACCTTCAGGATCATTACTTATAATATCAGTAAGCTTGGGGTTTGTCTTTAACTTTTGCATCAACTCAGACTTTGCATTTTTTAGTTCTAAAATATTGTCACTAAGTAGTGAAATTGCAACTGGACTTCCTCCAAAATTAGCACCCCCATCAACCACAAATTTTTCTGCACCAATAATTTCCCCTGTTCGTTCCCTAATCATATTTGCCATTTCAGGAGCTCTTATTTCTTGAGGTCTGTTTTCACTATCAAGAAGAAAAATTTCTAGTGATGCAGTGGAAGATCCACCAATATCACCAAATCCTTTAACCATTGACATATTATCTGCTGAAGAACCAATATTTTTCTGAATATGCTCTATTAAATCTCTTTCATCGTCTTTCATGTACTTTTCTTCAAATTCTTTTCCAATTTCAATTGCATGATTTTCAATTACACTGATGATAGAATCTGTAACTTTTACATTTGTACCCATGGGCATCTTCAAATCAACTGTTACTGCATCACTATCGATCATAGGAAAGAATGTAACTCCAATTACACCTCCAAATACTGAGCTTATTGTAAGGTAAAGTGCTGCTATAAATCCTGAAAAACTTAAAAACCTATACTTTAAAGCAAATTTTAATGTTGGACTGTAAACCGTGTCTCTTAGCCATCTCATTAATTGAAAACCTTTGTCGTTGACCGTTCTCATATACTTAAAAAACCTATATATTATATTCTTTTTGATTTCGTCTTTTTTATGAAGTGCTTTTGAATGAGCTAAATGAGAAGGTAAAATTATAAGAGCCTCAACTAGAGAAACAATTAGCGTTAATATTACTATCATTGCAACCTCTCCAAAAAAGTTTCCAACATCACCAGCAAGAAGTAGTAATGTTGAAAATGCGATTAAGGTTGTTATTATAGCCGACACAATAGCGGGTAAAACTTCCATAGTACCATCTACTGCTGCTTGCTCGGGTGTCTTTCCCTCTTCATAATGCCTAAATATGTTTTCAGCAATAACAATTCCGTCATCAACTAAAATCCCGATAACAACAATCATCCCAAACAGTGACATCAGATTAAT
>CACEKJ010000041.1 GCA_902560045.1 uncultured Bacteroidota bacterium
TAGCGGTCTTCCATTATAGGTTCCGTCCCATCCTTCACTAAGTGGGCTAAGTTGTTTCAGTAATTTACCGTAACGATCAAATATGTAGATTTTCGATAGCGGTCTGGTATTTATTCCAATAATCTGCCATGTATCATTGTATCCATCTCCGTTAGGAGTAAAGAATCTAGGATAGTCAATAACTAAGACTGTCTTGGTACCAATACCACAACCGTTAAGATCTCTAACTGTTACGGTATGAAGCCCTGGGCTAACATCTATAAATGTTCCGTCTAATTGCCACGGTCCATCATCTAAGCTAAACTCGTAATCACCTGTTCCTACTGCAACAGCTTCAATGATATGTTCTTCAGCAAAGGCTAGTGTTGTTACCACAGCTTCTACAGTCGCTGGAGAACTACCCAATACTTCTGTGGAAACATAATACTTACAACCTGCCAGTGAAGTAGCTACTGCAGTATACGTTCCACTCATTAGCGGAGTATAGCTTTGCGTTGTTGCAACTAGATCCCCATTTGGATCAAACCATTCAAAAGTATGCTCTGTAGGAGAAAGATCAATCTCCATTACACTTGATTCTACCAATTCTGAACCGTTCACACCTACACAAGCTGTGTAGAGATCCTCTAAGGTAAACTCAGGAAGTAGATTCACTTCTAGTGTTGCTTCTGCAATTGCATAACACTGAGAGTCCACAGTTGTATCGTTGTCTACTCTTGCAAAGATTACTTGAGGATTAGAAGTATTCTCATAAGTTGTAGGTAACGCATTAACACCATTGTCTGCATCTTCCAGTGTTTCGTAATACGTAACTGTAAAGTTTACAGGATCTTGTCCGTCTAACATCTGCTCATCTAGCTCTGTTAGATCAAACTCTGTGATTCCATCATTAGGACTTGCATCATCTTCACATATTGAAAGTACTGCAGGTACTCCGTCTCCATTGGCAATAGCTGCCTCTTGAACTTCTATGTTAAAGGCACCTCCTACAATGAAGCAGCCTGTTGTATCGTTGGTAATGTTTACAAATAGTTCCTGTGGATTTGTAAGGTTTGTATAAGGACTTGTAATTGCATTTACATCATTCTCTGCATCAACCAGGTTCTCATAATAAGTAACCGTGAAGTTAGCAGGATCTTGAGAGCCTAATAACTCACCCGTTACACTATCTAAGTCAAACTCATAGAAATTATCTGTATCTACCTCACAAGCAATAATGTCTCCAACCGCTTCTATGTTAGGTACTACATTAACAATTACATCAAAGTCAACAATTGTGTAACATCCCGTAATGTCATTGGTTACCCTTACATAGATCGTCTGTTGACCCAGTGCTGTATTGGTATAATTGGTAGGATCTACAATAGGATTTGTTTCTGTAATGGCATTATCTAACGATTCATAATACGCTACACTTACTCCTGGTTCTCCATCTACAATGTAGTCTTCGTTTACAGTAATATCAAATACTTCTACTTGATCTCCTGGATTGTCGTAATCACACAGTTCAAGATCTAAAGGATCTGTATTAGGTGTTGGATTTGGCAATACTCTTATGGTTAAAGTGGTATAAGCAACACATCCTAATTCGTTTGTTACCGCTACAAATAAGGTTTGTGGATTGGCTGCATTGCCTCCCACAGAAGTATTTGTATAAGCCTCAGGAGTTTCAATGGCATTTGTATTATCCAGTGCATCTTGCTCTGTCTCATAATATACCACATCCCACTGCAGGTTCCCAGCAGTAATCTCATCGTTCTTAGAAGTTAAATCAAACTCTGTGACACCGTCATTAACTTCATCGTCACACTCTTCTAACGGATCAGGTTTTATAATCACTGGTGGAAGAGAAACCACAAGATTAAACTCTCCTACACTCACACAACTGTTATCAAACCCTTCCAGTCTGACGTAGATGGTCTGAGGGTTGGATAGGTTTTGGTAGCTAGTGGTATTGACAATTGGATTGTCTCCTGTCTCCGCATCCAATAAACTCTCATGATAACTTAAGGTAAAGTCTGTTGTACTTTGGTCTCCGTAAATGTCTTCGTCTCTTTGTGTTAGATCAAATACAGTAATCTCATCGTAATCTTCATCACACACAACAATGTCTTCGATAATCAATGGAAGCTCTGGAGAAGGCTTTGTGATTAGTTCTTGCTCTACAATGCTAAAGCATCCCGTCAGAGCATTCTCTGCTCTTACAAAAATAGTCTGAGTATCAGGAATAATATTGTAATAAGGACTGAAAATAGGATTCACTGCATTTTCTGCATTGGCCATAGTCTCATAGTAAGAAAGGAAAATATCCAACTCTCCGTTGATGATCTCCGTTTCATTAACATCTATGGTAAAGAAGGTAAATCCATCGTTGTCTTCATCACATTCTTCAATTGGTTCAGGAGCTACAGGACTTGGAACTGGATTTACTCTTAAATCCAAGGTAATGGTAGAATGACATCCTGTAATTTCGTTTTCTCCTCTTATGTAAATTGTTTGTGCATTGCTTGTGTTTGTATACGGACTTGTAATTGGATTGGTTGCACTATCTGCATCTTCCTGCGTTTCATAGAATGAAATCTCAATACCTGTTTGTCCTTGCAATACTTCTTCCATACTATCCTCCAGGGTAAATTCTTCTACTTCATCCCCAGGGTTGTTGTCATCACATAGGTTTAGTGGTGTCGGTTGGAAAAGCTCTGGAAGCTCATTTACAATCAACTCCAAGCTTGTAAAGTTAAAGCAACCCGTCTCGTTGTCTTCTACATGAACCCAAATAAACTGATTGAAGGCAGTGATGTTGGTATAGGCAAAAGGAGTAAGAATTGCATTTTCTGTATTCTCTGCATTTTCCTGAGTCTCGTAATAGGTTATGG
>CACEKJ010000042.1 GCA_902560045.1 uncultured Bacteroidota bacterium
TCCTTTTGCAAATTCCTGTTTAAAAAATTCATACTCCTTATCCAGATTATCTTTACTCAGATTTTTATCAAGTTTTGTTAAAATGAAATCCCTTTCTGAAATTTCAGGGAAATCTTTTAAAATTTTAACCATTGCCCAATGACCATGAACTGCTGAATGCCAATCCCAGCACCCATAGAACGAGGGAGTAAGTTCATAGTGAGGTTTTACGGAGCTTTCATCAACAAATCTATAACCAATTTTATATGGATATTTTTTATCAACACATTTTACCGAAAGAGAAACTAGCTCATTTGCTAATTTTTCATTGAGCTTTATATTTTGAATTTTTTCATGATTACTTTCAGCACATCCCAAGATGAGAATTGAAACTATTAGAAAATAAAAATTAGACTTAATCATATTTACAAAAATAAAAAAACCTTCTCAATTTGAGAAGGTTTTTTTGCGGTCTGGACGGGACTCGAACCCGCGACCCCCTGCGTGACAGGCAGGTATTCTAACCAGCTGAACTACCAGACCAATTTAGCGTGAGCAAATATACATTTGATTTTGATTAGATCAAATATTTTTATTCAAATTATACAAGCATTATAAAATTAATATATCGGACACCCAAAACAATCTTTATTATTCAAGAAATCATAAGTGATAGATATTTCAGAAATACCTCCATCTCCGCCTATATTACTAATATTAAAGTCGTAAGAATACCCAAACTTAAAGCCTTCCCAAACAAATCCTACAATAGGATTAATTGAAGTAATCAGATGGCTTTCGTCAGAAGTTTGAATTGGATTTGTTGCTGCTGTTAAAGCAAAAGAAAATCTGTCATACATATACTGAAATCCAAAATCAAATCTATCGTATTTTGCCTGCTTAACAAAATTCATAATGAAATTTACACTATTGTCATTGTTATATTTTAAGAAAGGCAATTCCAGAGATGCATGGGCAGAAATAAACAAATCAAGTGGTAAATCTCCTTGAGATAACATTGAAATATTTGGCTTATTTAAATGCCTCAAGGTTAAACCAAACCAATGTTGATCTGTATAAACCAGAAATGATGCACCAAAGTCAACGTATCTAGAATTTTCGTCTAAAGCAATCGGATCATAAGTATTTAGACTGATAATATTTTGATAAATATCTATCTGATCTTCAAATACAATATTATCAAAACCAAAATCTTTAGTAGCAAATCCAAAAGTAACACTCGGTCTAAAATTCCATTCATAATTAATCTGAACATTATACGTCCAGCTAATATTTAATTGCTTAAGGGAATATTTTGTGAATGTTTCTTGATGACTAATAAAACTAATCCCAACTCCACTGTTTAAATCTGGATACCAATCATCAAAGAACATGTATTCAGAGTTAACATTAAAATCAAATCCATTCCACTGTTGATTTTTATAAATCAAACCAAACTTTGTAGATTCATTGAAGCCTGAAAAAGAAGGGTTGATTGACTCTGGAACCATAAATGACTGAGTAAATGCAACATCCTGAGAATGTGTGTTCACATAAAATAAGACCAATGCTATTGTTATAATTCTTTTTAACATAATTTATCTTAATAAAACAAAGACTCCATTTAAATTAATCTCCTCTCCAAAAATTGTAGTTCCGTTAACCACAATAAGGTAATTTCCGTTTTCTGCTTTTTTGCCATCAAGCATTCCGTTCCAACCTTGCAATTCAATATTATTCTCATAATATAGTAATGAACCAAATGTATCATAAACACTCATATTAATATCGTTAACACAATTATAAACAGGCCTAATTGTATCATTAATCCCATCATTATTTGGACTAAATGCTGTTGGCAACATAATATCATATCCATTAGAAACCACAATTTCTTCAGTGTATACTTCAATACATCCATAATTATACTGAGCAGTAATTGTAACCTCAAATTCACCTGCCGTAATGTACTGATGTGTAACTGTCTCACCTGAAACAGTAGCACTACCATCTCCAAAGTCCCATGTAACATCCAATACATCTCCATCCGATGTGTTTGTAAACTCAATTTCGTTAAATATACTTAGTCCACAATCTAAATTTCCGCTACTTACATAATCAAAAGAAGCACCCGTAATACTTAATTCATCAAAATCAACAATGATTTCTGTATCAACTTCACATCCGTATTGATCTGTAACAATAACATTGTAAACTCCGTTTTCATAAGCAGTCATTTCTGTATTATCACCCAAAGTTACAGCACCTGCTGACCAGTTGATTTCATAAGGAGGTAATCCACCTGAAATAGAAATATTATTTTGTTGTGTTACCAAACTTGTTTCACAGACTGCAGATATCTGAGTCGTTAGTTCAACAACTAAATCTTCTTGTCTAAAAATATTAAATAACTGAGAAGTAAAAGTACAATCCTCACTGTCCGTAATCGTTACAGAATAATCTCCCGATGTGACTCCGATTAAATCCTCATTAATTGAACCATCACTCCATAAAAACTCATAAACTCCTGAACCACCTGAAACCGTAATGTCTATAATTCCGCTATTTGGATCATCACAATCAATTGCATCCGTTATATCAAAAGTTATTGATATTTCACTTAAAACTGTAATTGTAAATATTTCAGGATTACCCGTACAAGTAACTCCATTATTCTCGTAGGTTGGGGTAAC
>CACEKJ010000043.1 GCA_902560045.1 uncultured Bacteroidota bacterium
GTCTATCATCTGTAAGAACTGTTTGTAGTACTTTTCTACCAGTTACTGTATACACTTCAATTTCCTTTAATCCTTGTATTGGTGATTGAATCGTAACATAGTTACCATCAACTGGATTAGGATAAATTCTCATATCCAATATTTCAGTATCTGTAGTTGATAATGTTCCATCAATACACACATCATCAATATTCCAGTCTGCACCATACGTGTTAAGGTATTGGAATCCAATCACAACACTCTCCGCGCTTGGGATGTTAAATGTTCTTTGAACAAATACATCTTCTGCATCCGTACCAATAACATCTGTTAATAGTACCCAAGTAGCTGTAGTTGCATCGCCTGCATAGTCTAATGTATAGTATACATTATGAGCTTGTGCATCCGCTGACCAGTTCAAGTATTCATAGTATGATACTGTCGCTGTTCCTTCCGCTAAACCAGAGGTATTGTAAGAAGGTGATACTGCCCAGTCGTTGTACGCAACGTCTGATGGTAAATAACCGTGTCCGATAGACTGATCTCCAGTGTTTGCAGGAGTGTCTAATAACCAGTCACTTGTTGCACCACCCGCATCGATGAATGTCCATCCAGCTGCACCATCTTCTCCCTCAAAGTCTTCACAAATTGGGAAGGTTACAGGCTCTTCAGCACATACTCCGTCTGTACACACAGCAAATACATAACAGAACTCAGCGTCTCCAGAGAATTCTGGTACTATTCTATCATTGTAGTTGTCTGCATCTGCACATTCTTGACCAGAGATATCTTCCTTAGCACCCCAGTCTCCACCGTCATTCGGGCTATTTAAGAATGTGTAGTTTCCACCAATTTGGTCTGTAGAAATCTCGATTGTTACTGTCCATATACCGTCACCGTCATCATCTGACATAGCAACTGCATTGGCTCCACCTAAGATTCCACCACCCATGTACATTCCATTAGCACCTACTTCAATTCCTGTAGCGTCTAGGTTGAATGTTACATTGTAAACTTCACCCGGCGATTCACCTGGACATAAGTTCCAGTAAACTGTTGGTAAGACCATGTCTTCACCAGCAACCGTTAAGGCTCTGTTAGTGTATGTTCCGTCAGTTACGGTACATCCTTCAACAGCACCTATCGCACCGAACTCTTCTTGCGAAGACCATCCGTTGACAGTAAACTTGTACTCATAGTCTCCGTCTGCAAGTGACATTGTAATTGTCCAGATTCCGTCTCCGTCATCGTCAGACATTGGGTTACAATCACCACACCATCCGTTAAAGTTTCCATTTAAGTAAACTATATCAGACTCTCCTAATCCTCCAGGATAGTTACTCGTGTCTACACTAAATGTAACTTCGTAGGTATCAACTGCAGCAGGACAAGTTCCGTCCGATTCACAGCTACCAAAACAATGTTGGATTGTCATCGCATCACCTGTAATCTCAGGTAAAATTCTATCGTTCCAGTTGTTAGCATCCGCACACTCTTGGCCGTCTAATACTTCCTTAGCACCCCAGTCGTCTCCGTTTGCTGGACTGTTTAAGAATACATAGTTACCTGTTATACCTTGATCTAAGTTAACTGTTACTTCCCAAGTTCCGTCAGCGTCATCGTCGGTCATTGCGTAAGCTAATGCATTACCTAAGACACCACCACCTACATACATACCGTTCTCACCAACTGTGATGTTCGCAGTATTCACTGTAAATGTTACAGCTGTCTGTGGCGTAGTACAAGCAAAGGCTAGTGTTACATCTCCATTCTGAACCGAACCGTCATTTGTTACATTAACAGAGACTGTTCCGTCAGTAGATGTATAAGTTACATCTGCAAATGAACCTGTAGTTTGATCTGCGTTAAGAGCATTTCCAGCTCCATCCGTAACGTATAAGAAGTCCCATCCGTTTTCCATTGTAGCGTTAACAGTTACCGAAGCAACTTGACCTTCTGGAGCAGTCATACTTACTGTATAATCTCCATTGGCAACTTGCGTATAAGTTACTGTTTCACCACATGCTGCAGTTCCGTCGAAAGTTGAGAATTCAACTGTCGCTTCAACAGCAGGATCTAACGGTTGGTGATTTGCATCAACTAATGAGAATACAATGGTATGGTCTCCATTTGGAAGATCACTCAATGTAAGAGGATCTGTAGAGTAAACCATTACTTCCGAACCACCATTCAATGAATAGTGAATGTGTCCGTCACCTTCTCCTGCAGCAGCACCAACTGTAAAGTTAGTAATGTCGAATGTGAATGTTGCAGAACCACCATCAGTAGTTGCTGAAACTTCCATTCCAGGATCTGTCGGCATTGCATCAACACAAACGTCGTCAATTGTTAATCCGTATCCGTAACCAGCAGTTCCGTTAAAAGCTAAATAGTAATCAGCACTTGCATTAGGTAAGTCTAAAGTAACACTTTCCCATGCCGTAACACTTGAAGTATACTCAGCTAATTGTGTCCACTCATCACCAGCAGCAGCTTTATACCAAACTCTTAATTCGTCTTGGTCGCCTGCCCATGATGGCTGTGCATAACTAAATGTCAATTGTGGACTTGCAACACCTGAAATATCCATCGCTGGAGAAATCAAGTTAGCTACAGAATTATTATCATATATATATGCCATCCCAGCTCCAGTTAATGGAGTCACAGATGAATTA
>CACEKJ010000044.1 GCA_902560045.1 uncultured Bacteroidota bacterium
GGGATTTTCAGAATTTTGATCAGTAAAAAAATCATTTAGCAGTTGATCATAGCTAAGACCTCTTTGAGCTGCTAATTGTCTCGCCTGTGCTTCTGTCATTCCACTGGCTTTAAGCGCCCGTACAGCCTGGGTAGTTGTTGTGATATTTTGTGCCTCAGCAGCTTGTTGAGCTTGATTAATTATGGCTTCATTAGTTTGAGAGTAACTAAACATTGAAAATAATAATAAAATATATAAATATCTCATAGTTCTATTTTGGATGGCAAATATATGAAAAAACTCAAAAATAGATTTTTTATTGTTACGGCCTCTTATTTTTAAAGTAATTAAATATTTTAAAACTTATACTGTAATGATTAAATTCCTAAATTTGGTATCATTATGAATTTAGAATTTACTTACATTTTCTATTATATTGGTGTATTTATACTGACACTTTTGCTTTCACGATTTCTTTTTAGTAGATATATCGCTTTTGCTAAGAGATTCAACTTAGTTAAAGCTCAAAGTGTAAGAGCCTCACACAAAGGTCAAGTATACACTGGTGGAGGAGTAGTATATGCAGCAGTTATAATGGTAGCAGCTCTCGTGTTAAATGATTTAGACTTTACATATTTTTCCAATATTAGCCCTGTTATTGCTACCTCAATATTGGTTTCAGTTCTTGGATTTTACGATGATTTTACTGATATATCTGCATTTCAAAAGTACATAATATTAACCTTTTTAATTTTAATGTTACTTTACTCAAACAGTAACGTTCCAATAATTCATAATTTGAATGGATTCTTGGGTGTTTATTCTATTGGATTTATTCCTGGTCTTATATTTACCTCATTTGTTTACCTATCGATCATGAATGCTATTAATTTAACCGATGGTATTGACGGTTATTTAGCTATATTTTCAATCTATTTTTTCATATCATTTTTAAGAATACATGATATCAATACTTCATATACCCTAGCTTCTGTTTCTGTTATATTAATAGCTATTTGTATAATTTTTATTAGATACAATTTCTCAAAGGGTAAAAAGCTTTTTGTGGGAGATGCTGGCTCTCTTTTTATAGGCTTCTGGATGGCAACATTTCTTGTAACGCACATATCATGGACGACAACTTCTAATATAGTTCAGGTCTTTTCTATTAAACCTGAAAATATGCCAGTAATTGCAATTTCCATGATAAGTGTCCCAGTAATGGATACATTAAGAGTAATGTTTGTTCGTATAATGAGAAAAACATCTCCTTTATCTGCTGATAATAATCATTTGCATCATCTTCTTTTAAATAACGGATTTAGTCATTTAAGAACTTCTCTTACTTTGACCTTTATAAACGGAGCAATATGCATAGGCATTTTTCTAATCGAGCCAAATTTCAATTCATTTGAGCTTACGTCAATTTATATTCTAATCAATATATTTTGGTTAATCTTTTTCGAATATTTTAACAGGAGAGCTAAAAACTAATTTTTAAGTATACTTAGCGTTTGAATTCGCTTGTCTTGAGAGCTTTTACTTATATTTATAAATGGAGTCGCTGAGCCGGTGATAAATTCAAATTTTTCATTTAATGATTCGATAATTTTGTTTTTAACTTTTGAAGCATAATCATACGATAGGCCATTATCAACAAATCTGGCTACAATTTCATTACTTGTAATTGAATCATTCTCAAGAAGCATCTTTAAGATTTCAAGGGCATTATTGTCTAAGTTAATTGATGTATTTAAAAACATTAACTGATCATCTTCAAAACTATATAGTTTGGTTGGAATAGCTTCCTTATCTTTCTTAATTCCCTTATAAAGAATATTAATTATTACAATACATAATACAATCAATAATGGGATAAAAAACTGATTTCTAGATTGTTCAATTTTGAAAAGAGGAATTTCTTTTCTTGATGATAAATCAATAATATTGGTCAGTTTAAATTTATTAAGTATCCAAGTGTTGGTTTTTCCATTATGGGGTTTGAAACTATGGATGTACTTGTTGTCTAGGTCATGAATATTGATTAAGCCATATTCCTTTCCTTTTTTATCAATAGAAATAAATGATCTATTTTCTTTATTGTATGGAAATTTGTATCCAATAGATTGGAAATTAAAATCTTTTTCGTAATTATATCTGATTATTTTTTGCTTTGATATTTTTATTTGGTAGAAAAAATCTTGATCAAAAACATAAAAACATGTTTCAGCGGCAATTATATGAGGATTGTTAAAAGTATCTAAATTAATATCCCCGAGTGATTTCCAGTTATAATCATCAAAATTAAATTTTAATATGGAGCTGTTAAAATATTGGTCATTATTTTTTGAGCTATTTCCTCCGATTAAATAGTAGTCATTATCAATTAATAAAGAAGAAAAAGATGCTATTCCTTCTTTAATTTCATTAGGCATATTATTTTGAATTGTGACCTCATCCCACTGATTTGAATTTCCTTCATCAAATAATAATAAAGTATTATTTGTTCTAAATAAACCGTATCCACCAAAATGATAAATTTTATTATTAATATTTATAAAATCCCCAAAGAACTTATTCATAAAAGGGAAACTATTATCCTTTCTGATTAAATCTTGACCCTTAATTTCAAGAAATAAGCCACCACCATCATGAAAAA
>CACEKJ010000045.1 GCA_902560045.1 uncultured Bacteroidota bacterium
GCATCTTTTTCAGTTTGTTTAACATTAGTTCCATTACTAAGCCCCCATCTAAACATTAACCTGTGAATATGCGTGTCAACTGGAAAAGCAGGGTATCCAAAAGCTTGAGACATTACAACACTTGCAGTTTTATGACCAACAGCAGGAAGTTCTTCCAATTCTTCAAAAGTTCGAGGTACTTTACCGTTGTGTTTTTCTAATATTATTCTGGTCAAACCGTATATCCCTTTACTTTTCATGGGGGATAGTCCACAAGGTCTAATAATTTCTTTGATTTCATTTATCGAAAGTTTACTCATATCCGATGGGTTATCAGCTATTTTAAATAATTTTGGGGTTATTAGATTAACCCTTTCATCGGTACATTGAGCAGAAAGAAGAACAGCGATCAATAATGTATAAGGATCTTTGTGGTTTAGAGGGATTGGAACTTCAGGAAATAAATTTTCAAGTTCTTCAATAATAAAAATTACTTTATTTTTTTTATTCAAATTATATTACATTTAATAAATCAAATATAATAATTATGAGTGTTTTAAAAATAGGAGATTTTGCTCCAAACTTTCAGTGTAAGGATCAAAACGGAAATCTCATTTCGTTATCTGATTTTAAAGGGAAAAGAGTTGTCGTTTTTTTCTATCCTAAAGCAAATACACCTGGTTGTACAGCTGAAGCTTGTAATCTAAGTGATAATTATTTAAAATTTAAATCTCTTGGTTATGAAATTATTGGCGTATCGGCCGACAGTGAAAAATTACAAAAGAAATTTAGTGATAAATTCAACTTTCCATACAGTCTTTTATGCGATGAGAATAAAGATGTAATCAATGCTTTTGGGGTATGGGGTCTAAAAAAGTTTATGGGTAAAGAATATATGGGTATTAACAGGACCACATTTATAATAGATGAAAAAGGTAAGGTTTTAAACATTATTGATAAGGTAAAAACAAAGGATCATACCAATCAAATCATAGGATAATTACTTATATCCAAAAAGTTTAAACTTTTTAATTTTTGAGGCTACTGCCTTAGGTAATAATTTTTCCCATCCGGTTTCATTTTTCTTTATTTTTTCAAGTACTTCATGAGAATATATACTTAAAGATTCCTTTTTAAAATTTGCCACGTCGACGACCTTGCCATTAAATTTGAAAAATTTGTATAATTCTTTCATCCTAGGATGTACCTTTAAATTATCGCTATTAATAATTTCATTTTTTTCATTTAGAACAGGGTATAGGTATACTTTTAAACTTTTAAAAAATAATTTACCAAAAGCTTCTAGAATTCCGCCACTTAAATGGGTATAATATTTGGGATCAAAAATTTGAACAAGATTATTAACCCCCATACAAAGACCTATTTTTTTCTTAGTGTATAATGAGAAATATTCAACTAATCTATAATATTCTTTATAATTCGAGATTAGGACTGTTTCACCTAATGATCCTAAAAGTTTTGCCCTGTCCATAAAATCTTTTTCATCGATTTCTCCATCAGAAGTTAAATCTGCCAATGTAATTTCAAATATGACAATTGCATCTTTTTTATCTACGTGGCGTTCATTTAGAAACATTTCTAAAGAATTTTCATACATTTCCTCATTAACTTTGGTAACTGGCCTAAATCTTCCTCTTAAAGCAAGAATATTTTTTTTGTATAATGCAGCTGCAGGCAGTAAATTATTACCGTCAGGACCAAACATAACAGCCTCTGTCATGCCATTTTTTACAAGTTCTAAACTTAAAATTCTGTTATCAACGTCTTTAAAAATTGGGCCTGAAAAGTTTACTGTATCAATCTCAAGTTGATCATTATTTAAATGATCATACAAATACTTAATAATTTTCTTTGGCGTGTTGAAATGGTAAAATGCGCTGTAAATTAAGTTTGTCCCCAAGACTCCAAGAGTTTCTTGTTGTTGACTGGCTGTATTTTCTTTAAATCTAACATGCAATATTATATCATTATAATCTTGTGTGGGATCAATTTGAAATCTCATGCCAACCCAACCATGTCCGTTGTATTTTTTTGCAAAATCAATAGTTGCGACTGTATTTGCATAACAAAAGAACATTTTGTTTTCGTTGTTTTTTCTCTTGATTCTTTTTTCAATGAGGGACGTCTCATGTTTAAGCATCTTTCTCAGACGAGTCTCGGTAACATATCTTTTATTATCCTCAATTCCATAAATGTCGTCACTGAAACTTTTATCGTATGCTGAGATGGCTTTTGCAATAGTTCCTGAGGCACCTCCAACCCTAAAAAATTGTCTTACAGTCTCTTGACCAGCACCAATTTCAGCAAAGGTTCCATAAATGTTTTCGTTAAGATTTATACGTAAGGCTTTTTGTTTGATAGTAGGAATGGCTTCTAAAAACGATTCTTCTCTACTTGGTACCTTTT